>CALGOH010000144.1 GCA_937957985.1 uncultured Verrucomicrobiae bacterium | reverse complement strand
GTTCGACAGCTCGGTGACGCGCGGCCAGCCGGCGCAATTTCCACTCAACGGAGTGATCAAGGGCTGGACCGAAGGCCTGCAGCTCATGACGCCCGGCGAGAAGCGCCGCTTCTGGATCCCCGCGGACCTGGCCTACGGCGAAGATGCCAGCGGCGGACGTCCGGCCGGGATGCTCGTCTTTGACGTCGAGTTGCTCGAGGTCGTTCGCTGACACGCCCTCCAACCCGCTCTGGCCATGAAGATCCGGGCGTCCGCACTCCTTGCGCTGGGCGTCCCGCTTCTGGCCGGGTCCTGTGCCTTCGACTTCCCGGCTTCGGCCGAGGTCGAGGTCAAGCGGGTCGAGGTCGCGAAGGCCCGCAAGACCGCGGCCAGGGAGAACGCCGAGGCGATCCCGACGGTGCCGGTGATCCTCTTCGCCGACAAGCTGCACACCGGCCTCATCCTCAAGCTCGACTGGCTGCAGAAGCACGGCTACGTGCCGCCCCGCGAAACCCGGCGGCAGGAATGGGCGGCCTTCAGTTGGGGCGACGAGACCGCCTACGTCCAGCACGAGTGGCTCAGCATCGGGCAGATCTTCGAAGCCCTGGCGAAGCCGTCGCCGTCGGTGATGGAGATCATCACCTTCGACTACAACGTCCCGAGCGTCTGCCACCACCAGCGGCTCTACCTTTCCCACGTCCACGATGAGGACGGTGGACCGCTAGCCGCCTTCCTGAACTCGTGCGCGATCCGCGACGAAGACGGCGTGCCGCAGACACTCGGTCCCTCGAGCTGGGGAGAGGGCCGGCTGATCCGCTCGCCGCACACCTACTATTTCCCTCGTATCTGCAACGTCTGGACCGTGGAGGCCCTCAAGTCCGCCGGATTCCGGATGTGGTCGATCAGCGGCCTTTCCGCCGACGGCGTGGTCCGCCAGGCGACCCGGCCGCACAACGGCTTCCAGAAGATCTGGGACTCGGAGTGGCAGATGGGGGAAAAAGGCGGGCCTTGACCGGGGTCCGCGCCGCGCCTTGGCTGCCGCATGCCGGAAAACGTCTACGAGTCCGACAAGCTCGTCTCGGAATATCTGCTTTTCCACTACGGCAGGCCCGACGAGATCCTGCCGGAAAGCGCGCCGGCCGGGATGGCGGACGCGCTCGATTTCGCGGTGCGCACCCAGAGCCACTTCGACGGAGCGGGCGAGCGGGGGCTCGATCTCGGCTGCGCCGTCGGACGTTCCGCCTATGAAATGTCGCGCACGTGCCGCGAGGTGACCGGCATCGACTTCTCCCACGCCTTCGTCCGCCACGCCGAGCTGCTGCGGCACGGGCCGTTGCCCTACACGCGGCTCGACGAAGCGCACCTCGCGACCCGTCTCGAGGCCCGGTTGCCCGACGGCGTGCAGGCCGACCGCGTGACCTTCGAGCAGGGAGACGCGATGAACCTGCGCGCCGACCTCGGCACCTTCGACCGGGTCCACGCCGCCAACCTGCTGTGCCGCCTGCCGGAACCGGCAAAGCTGCTCGAGCGCCTGCCCGACCTGGCCGAACCCGGCGGGCAGCTCATCCTCGCCACCCCATGCACCTGGCTCGGGGAATTCACGCCGCCGGCGAACTGGCCGGAAGGATCCACGCTCGACTGGCTCCATCGCCACCTCGGCGAGGCTTTCGAGCTTCTCACCACCCGCGACGAGCCGTTCCTCATCCGCGAGACCGCCCGCAAGTTCCAGTGGACCTCGTCGCAGCTCAGCCACTGGCGGCGGCGCTGAATCGACAAGAGATGAACGACCGACAATCCACGCAACGTTCTCCGGGCATGAAGCTCCTCCCTTTTCTTCCGCTTCTCGCCTTGAGCGCGCTTGCCGGGCCCGAGATCATCGATGATGTCGAACTGCGGCAGAAATTCCAAAGGCAGCTCGGGGAACTGGCCGAGAAGGACACCTACCCGACCGCCGAGGAGCTGTCCACGATGGCCGCGGAGGCGCCGGAAGCGTTCGAGCCGGAGGACGGAACAAGATTCACCACCGAAGCGCCTGAGACCCTTTCCGACGGAGTCTACCTCATCGGCGGGGTCTACAAGTGCGGCAAGTGTGACCAATGGCATCTTTCCAACGTGGCCACCGCCTGGGCGGTCAGCGCCGACGGTCTGATGATCACCAACCAACACATCTTCAAGAAAGCCCGTGGCAAGGTCATGGGCGTGGGCGACCGGCACGGCAGGGTCCATCCGGTCATCCGGGTCCTCGCGGCCCACGAGGGCGACGACACCGCCCTGATCCGGGTCGAGGCGGAGAATCTCGCCGCCCTTCCGCTCGGCAACGTCCCGCCCATCGGCGCGGAGGTCGAGGTGATCAGCCACCCCCACAACCGCTTCTTCATGCACACCTTCGGCCGCGTCGCCCGCTACTTCCGCATGCCGAGGCCCGACGACCAACCGTCCTCGATCCGGATGTCGATCACCGCCGACTATGCCAAAGGGTCGTCCGGAGGGCCGGTTCTCGACCGGGAGGGCGGGGTCGTCGGCATGGTGTCCAGCACCCAGTCGATCTACTACGAATCGAAGGACGGGACACCGAAGGGACCGCTGCAGATGGTGGTGAAGAACTGCGTGCCGCTCAGCGCGATCAAGAGTCTGCTCGGCAAACCGGCGGACCAGCCTGCCATTCAGCGGTAGTCCTCGGGCTTGCGGCCCTTGACGAACTTGTTGAAGCCGAACCCGGTCGGCTTGAATTCGCCGACGATTTCGACGTTCAGCTCCTCCGGCACTTCGAGCCCCGTCGCCCAGTAGGCGGAGTTCACCACGAAGCGGCGCAGCCCGGGTTGCACGAAGTCGGTCGCCGCGCCCATGGTCGTGCAGATCACCTTCTGGGTCTTGCCGTTCACCTCGCGATCACGGACCCAGGCCACGGGCATCATCGGATCGTTCTTCTTGCCCTCTACCGGCGGGGCGTCGGGCGTCATGCCCGCCACCACCTGGCCATCCAGCAGCACGGTCGCATCCTCGGGCAGCTTGTTGATGGTATAGACGTCCGTGTCGCCCCAGACGTCCTCGACGCCGCGCAGCAGCGGATGTCCGGCGTTCTCCTCGACGATCACCCCGCGGGTCCCCTCTTTGCCGTGGTGGCCGTGGTGGGCGATCCACGTTTCCCCGAGCACCTGACGGCCGAAGCCGCCGTCCCACTCCTTCGAGTTGAAGCTCCACCTGGCATACGGGCTTTCCTTGTCGCGCGAGTAGCGGAAGGCGTGGGTGCTGGTGCGCAGGCCGAGCAGCGGCTTGCCGGCCTCGACGTAGTCGACGAGGTGTTTCTGGTCCTCCTCGGGCAGCTCGCGGAGCCTGAGCCCGAGGACCACGAAGTCGGCGGAACCGATCGCCTCCATGCCGGGGATGTTGGTCTGCTCGTTGGGGTCGATCTCGCCGGTCTTGGGATTGATCGCGAAAAGCACGGTGCACTTGAAGCCATGACGCTCGGCCAGCAGCTTGCCGAGCATCGGCAGCGCCTCCTCGGAGCGGTATTCCTCGTCGCCGCTCACCAGAACCACGTGCTTGTCCTTGCCCGGACCCTCCCCTCCTTCGAAGACGAGCGGGGCCGCGGACAGCGGGAGCGAGAGGGCGACGGCGGCGGTCATGGATCGGATCTTCATGGTGTGCGCCGCCTACGTTGGGACAGCCGGAATCTTTTCGCCACAGGAATCGACCTGACAGCCGCTCTGCATGGTGACAATTTCCCGTCCACATGCCGCGCTCGATCCGCCACGCCATCCCGATCCTGCTCGCCCTCGTCTCCAGCCTCGGCGCGGAGGCGCCCAGGGCGCTGCCCGTCGATCCATCGGAAATCACGCCCGACTCCGGGCTGCGCCCGGTCGAACCGGCGCCGGCGGCCCCCGAGGCGAAGCCGCTGCCGCCGGGCGAGGTGAAGCTTCCCGAGCCGGAGAAGAATCCCCGCTCCGACACGCCCGACATCGACAACCTGCCCACCGGCGAGGACGCGGTGCGGCTGCAGATCTTTCTCGACGAGCAGCACTTCGGCCCCGGCGTGATCGACGGCAAACCCGGCCGCTTCACCATCCTGGCGGTCAATTCGTGGAACGAGGTCAACGGCCACCCGAAGGACGACCTCGGACCCGTGATGGCTGCCGCCCGCCGCGCCGTGCCGAGTCCCTTCGCCACCGCGATCGTGCCCGAGGTCGCCGCCAAGTGGGTGAACACCGGCCTTTCCTACAAGCGCTCGCAGCAGGCGAACGCCAAGCGCATGAGCTACCGCAGCTACGGCGAGTTCATGTCGGAGCGCTACCACACCGACGTCGAGTTCCTCGTCGAGATCAACGGCTCGAAGCCGGTCTACGGCCTCGCGCCGCGCAAGTCGCTCATCGTTCCGAACGTGAAGCCGTTTCTCGTCGAGAACCTCACCGGCTCGCGCTACGAGACCGAGCCGCTGCTCGCCAGCCGCCACGTGGTGGTGGACACCAAGGTCAACCAGGCCCGCATCTACGAGAACGCGCCCACCGCGCTGGTCGTGGGCGACGATCCGGACGGCCCGGTGCAGGTCCGCGCCAACCGCTCGCTGATCGCCGCCTTCCCGATCACCCCCGGCCAGGAGCGCTTCATCAAGTACGGCCTGTGGGAGATGCGCAACGCGGTGCAGCTCCCGGTGTGGCGCTACGACCAGTCGCTGCTCGACGGCAAGGGCCGCAGCAACAACGCGATCAACATCCCGCCCGGACCCAACAGCCCGGTCGGCGTGATCTGGATGGGCCTCAGCGTTTCGGGCATCGGCATCCACGGCACCTCCGATCCGGAAACCATCGGCCGCTCGCGCAGCGCCGGCTGCATCCGCATGGCCAACTGGGACGCCATGCGCCTGCCCGACTTCGTCCGCCCGGGCGCCTCGGTGGAAATCCGCTGAGTCCCGCCCCGTAGACATCCGTCCGTGCAGCCCTCGAAAAAATTCACCGTCCGCGTCGCGATCTATTCGATCGGGCTGCTCTATCTGGCGGGCGACCTGTTTCTCTTCAACGGACCCGTCAACCGCCACATCCAGTCCTCCCGGCCGGACAGCGACGAAGCCTTCGCCGCCGCCCGCGAGCAGGGCGTGGTCGCCCGCGTGATGGGCAAGCCGGTCTACCTTTCGCAGGTCGAGCGGGCCGCCCGCGAGCGCCTCTGGCTGCGCGGCCGGGACATCGCCGATCTCGAACCCGCGCAGCGGCGCACCGAGCGTCTCGCCGCCCTCAACGAACTGATCGATCACGAGATCCTGCGCACCAAGGTGCTGCACAACATGGACTCGGTGCCCGTCGCCGACGACGAGATCGACGACGCCGTGAAGCGTCTCGCGTCGCGCTTCGCCAGCCGTGACGAGATGAGGCGCGAACTCGCCGCCGAAGGCATCGACTCCGAAAAGGAGCTCCGCTACCGCCTCGCCGCCCGGCTGCAGCAGCAGAAATACATCGAGAGCCGGATCGGGGAGCACATCTCGATCGATGAGGCGGAAGCCCGCGCCTGGTTCGAGCGACACCGCCCGGAGTTCGCCCAACCGGCCCGGGTCAGGGCGCGCCACGTCTTTCTCGCCACCCTCGACCGCGAACCGGAAGACGCCAGGGCCACGCTCGATGACGCCCTCGCCGGGCTGAAGGCGGGAACGAAGTCGTTCGAGGATCTCGCGGCCTCGCTCAGCGACGACCTGCGGACGAAGGACGGCGGCGGCGACCTCGGGTGGATGACCGAGGCCCGCCTGCCCGCCGATTTCGGCAAGCCGCTGTTCCGGATGGCCAAGGGCGAGAGGCGGTTGCTGCGGACCAAGCTCGGCTGGCACCTTGTCGAAGTCACCGACACCCGCCCCCCGGAGGAGCGGACCTTCGAGGAGGCCCGCGACGAGGTCGTGGCCGCGTTGGAAAGCGCCCGCCGCATCGAGATGGTCGCCGAGCTGCGCAAGACCCTGCGCGGCACCGACGGCATCGGCGTCCACGTCTTCAACGACATGATCACCGGCGAATGATCCGCGCCGTGGGCATCATCGTCCTGCTGGCCGTCACCGGCTGCCGGGAGAAACCGCCACCGCGCGCGGTGGCGGTCCGCGAGGATGGCGCGCTGGAGCTTTCGCTGTGCAGCTTCAACGTCCGCTACGAAAACGACGGCGATCACGGCTGGCGGGCGTGGCCGAACCGGATCGACCGCGTCGTCCGCACCATCCGCCAGCTCGATCCCGACGTGCTCGGCATCCAGGAAGCCCTCCACGGTCAGGCCGCCGACCTGCGCGCCTCGCTGCCCGACTACGCCTTTCACGGCGTCGGTCGCGACGACGGCGACCGGGCCGGCGAGTACGCCGCCATCTTCTACAAGGCCGACCGTTTCGAGCCCGGCGAAAAGGGCACCTTCTGGCTGTCGGACTTTCCCGAACAACCGGGATCGAGGACCTGGGGCAACTCGGTCGTCCGCTGCACCACCTGGATCCGCCTCATCGACCGCGCCACCGGCCGCGGGTTCTACGTCTACAACACCCACTGGGACCACCGCCACCAGCCGTCCCGCGAGAAGTCGGCACGCCTCATCGCCGAGCGTCTCGCCGACCGCCGCCACGCGGACGAGCCCGTCGTCCTGCTCGGCGACTTCAACGCCACCGAGGGCAATCCGGCGCTGGAGCATCTCGTCGGCAGGCACACCGGCCTCGTCGATCCCTACCGCATCCTCCATCAAGGCGAAAAGAACCGCCGCACGCTGCACTTCTGGGATGGCGACATCGACGGCTGGGCCAAGGTCGATCACATCCTCGTTTCCAGCAGCGCCACCCTCGAAGCCGCCGGCATTCACCATGCCGCCACGCGGAAGGAACAACCCTCCGACCACTATCCGGCCTGGGTCCGCATCACCTGGCCCCCGCCATGACGCCCCACCTTCGCACTTGGCACTTCTCACCCGGAACTTCGGAGGCGTAGCCTCCGCCATGCTCGCCGCACTCGGCTGGAACGACACCCTCGCCCGCGCCTTCGAGCCGTGGGCGGCGAAGGGATGCGTCCCGGCCCGGCTCAACCGCGAGACGCCGATCAACTATGGCGCCTTCATCGTCAACGAGCGGGACGAGCTCGCCGACATCGACGTCGTCCTCTCCGGCAAGGTCTGGCACGAGGCCGAGACCGATGCCGAGCTGCCCGCCGTCGGCGACTGGGTCGCGGTCGAGCTGGGCGGGGAAAACGAGGACCACGTCATCCGCGCCCGCCTGCCGAGGAAATCGTGCTTTTCCCGCAAGGTCCCCGGCAAGAGCGTCGAGGAGCAGGTCATCGGCGCGAATGTCGACGTGGTGGCGGTGATCACCGACCCCGGACCCGACCACAACCCGCGGCGGATGGAGCGCTACTTCACGCTCATCGGCCGCAGCGGCGCGAAGCCCGTGGTTCTCATCAACAAGTCCGACGCCTTCCCCGACGACCATTGCCGCGAGGCCACCGCCGAGATCCGGGCGCTCAATCCGGCGGCGGAGGTGCATCTCGTCAGCGCGCTCGAAGGCACCGGCCTCGAGGTCCTCAAGCACCACCTCGCCCCGGGAACCACGATGTGCATCGTAGGATCGAGCGGCGTCGGCAAGTCGACGCTGGTCAACCAGCTCCTCGGCGAGGAGTGGCAGTGGACCGGGGAGGTCAACGAAGTCACCGGCAAGGGCCGCCACACGACCACCTCCCGGGAACTGGTGCCGCTGCCCGGCGGCGGCCTGCTGATCGACAATCCCGGGATGCGCGAGATCCAGATGTGGACCGACGAGCGGACGCTTCGCGAGAGCTTCGCCGACGTCGAGGCGCTCGCGGCGGAGTGCCGTTTCCACGACTGCAAGCACGGCACCGACAAGGGCTGCGCCATCCGCGCCGCCGTGGAGGCGGGTGAACTGGAGATCGACCGCCTCGAAAGCTTCCTGCGCCTCGACGACGAGATCGAGAAGCTCCGCCACCGCGCCAAAAAGCGCCGGATCAACGTCGAACGCCGCGCCAAGCGCGCCCACCGCGTCAAGGCCCGCAACCTCGAGGACCGCATCGACCACGAACGCGAACAGCGCGGCGAGTGGCGGTAGGGCGGCTCCGATTTCGGAGTATCGACATTCCTGTCGATCATCCGTTCCGGATCGTCATCTCGACGCACGGCATCCCCGAATGGCTGATGCCCTTCGCGATCATCTCCTCCCGAAGACGGACGGAGGCGTCCGCCCTCCGCTCGCAAAGCATCCCTTTGCGCCACGCCGGAATCCCGCTACCCTCCTGCCATGAAGACGCTCCTCCTCCTCGCCATGCTGGCGGCTCCTCTCTCCGCGTCCCACCTGACGCTCCGCTCGGTCAAACAACCCGTCTACCTGATCGGCAACGAATCCGATTCTAACATCCACATCATCGACGTCCCCTTCGTCAGCATCTACGCCGATCCCGAGTGGCGCTTCAGCGCGATCTGCAAACCCTTCACGCCGCCCAGCGACGGCTCATGGCATGACCCCGACGACATCAACCTCGCCTCGCTCTACGGAATCAAGGTTTCCGGCACCTACGTGCAGGGCACCCCGGATGTGGAAGTCATCATCGACGCCTCCAAGGCGAAGGCGCCCGAGACCTACCCCTTCACTCTCGATCAGGTGATCGACTCGGTGACGACCTGCGTGAAACTCATGTATCCCCCGCGCCCGGAAGACGAAGGCAAGTTGGAGATCAAGGTGATACAGCCCGCCACCCGAAACGACGGGACCGTCCCATCCGAATAGGACAGGCAAGGCATCGCTTTGCGCCACGCCGGAATGCCGCTACCCTCCCGCCATGCGCTTTCTTTTCACGCTCCTTGCCACGTCCTCCTTCACCCTCGCCGCGGAAGCCCCCGCGAAGCTCGCACCCGACAAGGCCGCGCCGCTGATCTCGGAAAAGAAGGTTCAACTGCTCGACGTCCGCACGGAGGAAGAGTGGAACGAAGGCCGGATCGAGGGGGCCACCCGCGTCGAGATCGGCACCGAGGACTTCGCCGCGAAGGTGAAGGCCGGCTTCGACCCATCGGAGCCCGTGCTCGTCTACTGCCGAAGTGGCAGGCGCAGCGCCCGCGCCTCGGACCAACTCCAGGCCATGGGCTTCGAGACCGTCTACGACCTCAAGGGCGGCATCCTCGCCTGGAGCGCCGACGGGCAAAAGGTGGTCAAATAGACACCACTTTCCCGTCTTCGATCTTGAAAGCTTAAGAATACCGAAGTATTCCCGGGGCCGCGCATGGCCCCTCCTCGGAAAAGCATCCGGCTCGGCTCGAAAACCGGCGGCAACCGACGCCGCACGCGTCCGGGATTCACCGAGTCGCTGAAGCTCGCCCAGGCCCGGGCGCGGGTGCGCGCCAACCGCCCGGCCAACCGCCGGGGACGGAAATGGGTCCATGCCGCCATCGCCGAGACCTATCCGGTCGACGACTCGCCGCACCTGCTGCTGCGGATGTTCCGCTGGATGCTCGGGCTCGGCCTGGCCCCGCTGGCGGTGATCACGAGCTGGACCTTCTTCAACCTGTTCTCCACCGCGGCGCTCGACCACCAGTTCTGGACCTCGGCACCATTCTGGTATTTCGCGACGGGTGCGGTCCTGATGGCCGCATGGTTCGCCACCGGCCTGCTGTGGGACCTGTTCCTCTACCTCTACGTGCTCGGCCACGAACTCACCCACATCCTCTTCATCCGCCTCTGCCGCGGCACGGTGAGCGAATGGGGTGCGAGCATCGACGGCGGCTACGTCACCACCGACAAGTCGAACATCCTGATCGCCCTCGCCCCGTACTTCGTCCCGCTGTGGGCGGCACTCACGGTCGGGATCTACGCCTGCGTCGGCGTCTTCGTCGATCTCTCTCCCGCCGCGCTCAAGTCGCTCTACGCGCTGCTCGGCTTCTTCTGGGCCTTCCACCTGCTATGGACGCTGTGGATGATTCCCCGCGACCAGCCCGACCTCCGCGAGAACGGCACCTTCCTCTCGCTGGTCGTCATCTATCTCGCCAACCTGCTCATCCTCGTCACGCTGACCTGCCTCGCCTCGCCGGAGATGAGCTTCCGGGGCTTCGCCGTCGAGTGGATCCACAACGCCAGGGAGGGCGCGGACGTCGTGCGGACGCTCGTCACCCGGGCGATGCGCTAGGACGACGGCCGGAGGCTTCTACGGTAGACGGCGTAGTTCACGGTCGTGCACACGATGCCGACCACGCCGATCACCGCGTGGGCAAGGAAAGGCACGCCCCGGACCGTCGTTCCGAAATCCCGATACTCGAGCGCCATCGGGATCCACCACCACAGGAACACACCGCCACCGATCGCAAGCTGCCCGAAGATCACCCAGATCCCCGCCACCGACCACCACGAGCGCGGTGTCTGGACCGCCCGGTGGTAGACGAAACCCTCGGCCAGGACCTGCAGGAACGGCAGGGTCCCGGCGATGAAATCCTGCGGGGCCCCGCACCCGTTGCAGAGACTCGCGCCGGGTCGCACCGGCTCGAGGCAGCACAAACAGAGGTCCGCGCCCTCGAGGATCCCGTCGCTTTCCTCTTCCGCCTCGCTCACGATTCTTCGTCGATCTCGTTCAAGCGATCATGAAGCCACGGACCCGTCTCGGTTTCCGAGCCATCCTTGAAGCGGATCCGGTACGGCCGCCCCGTCACCGACGACTTGGTCGCGATCCCGTCGATGAAATCCTCGGCCGTCTTCACGCGGTCACCCGCCCGCTTCAACTTCATCCGCAGGTGATCGGCCGCCTCCGCCGCGTCATGGGCCTTGCCGTTGCGGACGAACTTCGCGCCTTCGAGGGCCTCGATCTTCCCGATCAGCGCCTCGATCCGCGCGTTCTCGGCGGCATCGCGGGCGAAAAGCGGAGCGGCTGCCAGGAGCAACAGGACGAAAAGGCGGACAATCACCTTGGTAAACTAGTCGACAACCCAGCGGCGACAAGATCCGAAGTGAAAAGCGATTCAACAGGCTCGCGGTCCGGGTCCATTCAGCGCGAAGCGGTTGTCCCGCCCTCCTCCGGAGGCGTGTACGGATTCACCGAGATCGGCCCCTGCCGCAGGGTGGCGACGATGACCTGGAAGCCCTCGTCGATCTGCTTGCGCAGGGCGTCGGACAGGGCCTCCCGGCCGGCGGCCTGCTCGAAGGTCACCTCCGTGGTCGTGATCCAGCCGCGATTGAGCGCGAAAAATTCGTTCCACGGCACCAGCCGCGCACCGGCCTGATAGTTCGTCCGGTTCTTCAGGTTCGCGGGCATCTTCAGCACGGAACCCTTCGGAACGAGCGTGGCGATGCCGTTGAAGCTCAGAACCTCGGAGGTGGCCATCAGATCCTCGGGCTGCGCCGCCTTCGCCGGGTCCTCCTCCTCGATGACCTGCAGTTCCTTCATCGGGTCGGACTGTTCGCTCATGCGAAGCCGCTGGCTCAATTGTTCGTGGGTGACGGTGTCGCGCATCTCTCCGCCGTGGAGCGGAAGGGCGAGAAGCGGAAGCAGACAGATGGTTTTCATGGCGGGGGAGATGGTGTCGATGGGAGATCAGGAATCTTCGGAGGTCGTGACCATGCCGTTGACCTCGAGCGTGCGATCGATATCAAAGGTCACGTAGGCCAGCCGCTCGCTGCCGAAGACGGTGTTGGTGATGACCTCGATGGTCCACTGGCCGTCCTCGGTGAAAAGGCTGCTGTAGTTCTGGGAGGTCCACACCCGGTCCTCGGGAGTCGCCTGATCGATCTGGAGCTGGGCGGAGGGGATCACGACACCCTCGGTGCCGAGCGCGGGCGCGCCCTTGTAGAGCTGGGTATAGGTGTAGGAGGAAGGATAGAGGTTGTTGACGGAAACCGTCAGCGTCGGTGCCTTGAAGCCCACCCGCTGGCCATCGGTAATGCCCGAGATCGAGGCGTCCGCCAGGGGCCAGACCTGCACGTAGCGGGACACGATCTGCTGGTCGTTGGTCCCATCGTTGTTGCGGGTGAAGACCGAGAACCGCTCCTCGCCACGGACCTGGGTGCGATTGGCGCCGGGGATGCCGGTCAGCGGATAGGAGAGCGTCGTGACGCCGTTCTTGTCGATGACCGCCTGTGAGTGCAGCGACGCCTGGGTGCGATCGATGTCGGATCCATCGGTATTCCCATACGACTGCACATGGCGCAGCAGCCGCACCGACTTCGATGCGGCGGGGTCGAGCACGCCGTTGAGCAGGCCACTGACCGTGACCTCGACCTGAAACGGACGGTCCGCACGGGTCCGCGGGATCGGGCCGGTGTGTTCGGTGTCCTCGGTGAGGATCGCAATCTCGGCCTGCGGCGAGTAGGCGCTCACGTAGGCGACATCGAGCAGGTAGCTCTGGGGTGCCGATCCGCTCTTCACGGTCCACAGTTCGTAGCGGGATCCGGCGAGATTGATCGCCATCGGGGACAACCGCTCCCCGTTCTCGGGCACGCTCACGTCCCAGTAGAGGGGCGGCGAGGTGTCGAGAACCGTCTGCCGGATGAAGTTCGTGTAGGCGGGGTTCTGACCGGAGGCCAGTGGCGCGGCCAACACGGCGACGAGCGTGATTCGTGCGATCGTTTTCATGGCAGTCGGGTCGGGGAGCGGTTTCCTGGCGGGCTCAGATGCTCTCGAAGGTCACCAACAGGACCATGTCCTGCAGGTCGTAACCGAGATTGTTGCGCTGGTTCTCCGTGTGGGTGAGCTCCATCATGATGATGCAGTCCATCGGGCCGATGCGGACCTTGCTGCCGGCATCGAGATACGGCTTGATGAATTCCTCGACCGTCGGTGCCTCGGCGATGGGATAGGTGGTCGGGACCTCGTCGCCGTTCTTCAGCACGACCACGTTGGGCGTGCCGTCGTTGGATGAGTAGAAGTCGCTCCAGCGGTTGTTCCACCAGTAGCGGCCGCCGAAGCGCAGGGAGGAACCCGCGTTGACCGTGGCCGAATACACCACGCGGTCCTGGCGGACGTCCCAGTTGTCGCCCGAGAAAAGGCGACTCCAACTTCCGCGGTTCAGGCTGAACCAGGCCTCGGTATGCACGAACTGGATGCTCGAGCGGTTGCTTACGGTGACGCCGGCACCGAGAACGCGGATCTCCATGCGGAGGCGTTCCTTGGTTTCGATCTCACCGGGAGGATCGATGATGACGTAGTTGTCGATGTTGTTCGGATAGTCGATATCCCACTTCATCGTGGGAAACGTTCCGAGTTTGACCGCGCCGGGCGTGCAGGTGATCCAGCCCGTGGGCATGCCTGTGTTGCTGCCATGCGCCGAAGCGACGACAAGAAGGCCGGAAGCAAGCGCCGAGAATGCGCGAACCGGCAGGGGGGAGCCAGTTTTCATGGTGTGGGGGGTGGGGGTTGGGGGATCCGCATCCTGGGGGACGATGCGGTGGCCTGGTGGGAGCCAGACGCCGAGCATCATGCCACAGATGCGGACTATCGGAAGCTCCAAACTGTAACGTAATCGCGTAGGTCCATGACTGCCAATCGTTGAAATCCCGCTGAGGTGTCAAAAACTTGAGGCTTTCCCCGCCTCGGGCGTTCGTTTCAATGGCACCCATGTCCGGCCTTCGAACCGTCCTCGCGTTGCTTCTCTGTCAGGCAATCCTCCCCGCCTTTTCCCGCGCCGCCGACGAGCGCCCGAATCTCGTCATCCTCTTCGCCGACGACATGGGCTACGGCGATCCGTCCAGCTACGGGCACCCGCTCATCCGCACGCCGCACATCGACCGGCTTGCGGGCGAGGGCATGCGGCTCACCTCCTTCCTCACCGGTTGCTGGTGCGTGCCGTCACGCACCCAGCTCATCACCGGACGCTACATGCCGCGGGTGAAGTTCAACGGCGGCACCGGCTCCGACGGCAAGGGCGGCCTGCCGGACTCGGAGAGGACGCTGCCCGAGGCGCTCAAGGAGGCCGGCTACGCAACGCACATGATCGGCAAGTGGCACCTCGGGTACAAGCAGAAGAAGTTCCTGCCGACCCACCAGGGCTTCGACACCTGGTTCGGCCTCCCCTACTCCAACGACTACATCAAGCCCTGGGTCCGGACCGACGAGCCGCTCGGGCTCTACCGCGGCGACGAGATGGTCGAGCACCCCTTCGACCAGGACACGCTGACCACCCGCTACACCGAGGAGGCGGAGAAACTGATCGAGCAGGCCGATCCGCCCTTCTTCCTCTACCTCGCCTACGCCATGCCCCACCTGCCGCTCCACGTCTCCGACACCCGCCGGGGCAAATCCAGGGCCGGACTCTACGGCGACGTGATCGAGGAGATCGACTGGTCGGTCGGCGAAGTGCTCTCGGCCCTCGAAAAGAAGGGCGTGGCCGACAACACCCTCGTCTTCTTCGCCTCGGACAACGGGCCGTGGGTCGAGATGCCACCCCGCATGCGGCAGGCCGGCAACGAACTCTGGCACGCCGGATCGACGGGGCCGCTCCGCGGTTCGAAGGGCCAGACCTACGAGGGCGGCCCGAGAGTGCCGGCGATCCTGCGCTGGCCCGGTAAGATCAACCCAGGACAGGTTTCGGGTGAGTTGGTGGGCATGCCGGACATCTACCGGACCTTCATCGCGGCGGGTGGCGCCACGCCGCCGGAGCACGTCATCGACGGCCATGACCTCACCGGCTTCCTGACGGGAAAGTCGGAAACCTCGCCACGCGAGGATTACTACTACTTCCGTAGTGGACTGGAGGCGGTGCGGGTCGGCCGCTGGAAGCTGCGCACCACGACCGGCAGGCCGGAACTTTTCGACATGGTCACCGACCCCTACGAACGCGTGAACCGAGCGGAGTCGATGCCGGAAAAGATCGCCGAACTCCGCACCCGCATGGACGCCATGGCCAAAGAGGTCGGCACGAAGGTGGCGGGCGGGTAGCCTGCCAGTGGCATGACCGTCCCGGTCATGAAAAACCGGCGCCTCGTCCCTCGCAGATCTCTTTCTCCGACAAGCGATGCCGCAAAATCCGCATTCAGCCAATTCGCGCCCATGCGTTCATGACCGGGACGGTCGTGCCACTGGCAGGTGGCCCTCACCACGCCCTGCCACCCTGGGCATCGTAGGGCAGCCACAGCAGGGCGATCTCGTCAATCTCGACGTTGGTGCGCGTCGGCTTGAGCGTTTCGGTCTCGAGCGCGAGCGCCTGCGGGTCGAACTGCTCGGAGAGCGCCGCGATGTCGGCCTCGAGTTCCTCCTTCAGATCGAGAATGTCCTGCTCCACCCCCTCGACCTTCTTGCGGGCGGCGGCGACGTCCCGGTGCTGCTGGAAGGCCCGCGACGAGCGGCTTACCGCCGTCGTCGCGCTGCGGCGGCGGCCCCCGAGGATGCCGCCGAGAATGCTGCCGAGCACGCTCATGCCGGCATCGACCTTGGCGGCGTCGGCCTGCGCCTTTTCGCGTTCCATCGTCCGCTCGGCGGACTCCCTGCGGTCCTCCAGTGTCTTGAGCTTCGACTCGACCTTGTCGCGCAGTTTCTCGACCGCCTCGTCGCGCGCCTCGCGGGCGGCATGGGCGAGCCGGGCGCGGAAGTCCGTCTCGGATTCACCGAGATGGCCGAAGGCGTCGAGTGCCGGACATTCGAAGATCTCGGCCCTCTCGTTGTGGTAGAGCCAGTCGGAGAAGTCCTTCTCCACCTGCTTGTAGTTGTCGGCGTTCATCGCGAAGCCGGGGAGCTCGGCAAAGCCCGCGCCCGCCGCCGGCCTGTCCGCCAGGCCATCGGTCTTCACCTCGACCTCGGCCTCCCAGTCGATGCCGTCAGCGGTCATCGGGTTCACCTTCGCGACCTTCCGCGAGCCCTCGACGTCCGCCTTCTTCAACTCGAAGCGCACCGTTCCCGCCCGCAGCAGGTGGGGCCGGTACGTCGCGTCCTCCCCCGCTCCGGCCACCGGGACGAACCGCTCGACGACCCCGGGGCCGACGACAGGGCGTTCGCCCTTCGCTTTGGGCGGAGATGAAGGCATCGCCATCGGAT
This sequence comes from uncultured Verrucomicrobiae bacterium, assembly GCA_937957985.1. Taxonomy (GTDB): domain Bacteria; phylum Verrucomicrobiota; class Verrucomicrobiia; order Verrucomicrobiales; family Akkermansiaceae; genus Haloferula. Next base: position 25,764 of record CALGOH010000144.1, on the reverse strand, counting down.
TGGCGGGCGGCGTTTCTACGGTCTGAGCCGTACTTTCCCCGAAGGCCCCGCGCTTCGGATCCATGAGCTTCTTGATCGACGTCCGGGTCAGCGGCCCCGCGAGATAACTCATCACCCAGCGCACGTGGAACAGCACGGGCTTGTCCTCGTGGACGTTGTTGAGCAGGAAGACGCGGGCGCCGAGGCCGGACAGGAGCTTCTCCATCGCGGCACGATCAAAGCCCGCGTCCTGCGACGCGGCGGCACCCTCGAGGCCGTCGAGCACGCGCAACTTGTCGCGCTCGGTCTGCAGTCGGCCGAGGAACCACGAGCCGATGTTCGACAACGCCTTGTAGTCGAGATCGACCGGGTTCTGCGTCGCGAACAGGCAGCCGAGCCCGAAGGCGCGCGCCTGCTTGAGCATCGTCATCATCGGCTTCTTGCTCGGCGGGTTCGCCGTCGGCGGCAGGTAGCCGTAGATCTCGTCCATGTAGAGCAGCGCCCGCAGCGAGGTGGTGCCATTCTGCGCGCGCATCCAGCCGAGCAACTGGTTGAGCAGCAGGCTGACGAAGAACATCCGCTCGCTGTCCGAAAGGTGGGCGATCGAGAAGATCGAAACCCGCGGCTTGCCGTCGGGTGCGTGGAGCATCTTCGCGATGTCGAGCGGCGGGCCCTCGATCCATGTCGAGAAGCCGGGCGAGGCGAGCAGGTTGTTGAAGCGCAGCGCGAGCGCCTGGCGGTCCCTGGCCGACAGGAACGAATCGACATCAATGACGCCGACCTTGTCGAAGGGCGGCTGCTGGACGTGGCGGATCAGGCTTTCCAGCGACAGGTCGCGCCCGGCCCGCCACTCGTGGGCGAAGACGTTCGCCAGCAGGATCGCCTCGGGCGACTGGATCGGGTCGGCATCGACCCCGACCAGCGACAGCAGCGAGGAGACGGTCGACTCGACCCGCTCACCGAGCAGCTCGCCGTCGTCGATGACCTCGAAGGGCGGCGCCTCGAGCGACGAGAGGATGGAAACCGGGATGCCTGCATTCGAGCCGGGGGTGAAGATGTTGACATCGACCCGCTCGCGCAGCGTCGCGATCCGTTCGGGCGATTGTCCCCAGTCCGCGAGCCCGTTCTTCCACATCGAGGCGGTCTTTTCGGCGTAGGCGTCGGGCGTGACGCCCTTCTTCGCCGCGTCGTCCTCGTTGATCCACGGGCGGAAGTCGGAGGGTGCCAGGTCGGGGAAGGTCAGCATCAGGTTGGCGATGTCGCCCTTGGGATCGATGACGATCGCCGGGACGTGGTCCATCGCGGCCTCCTCGAGCAGGGCCATGCACAGGCCCGTCTTGCCCGAGCCGGTCATCCCGAGGACCACTCCGTGGGTGACGAGGTCCTTCGAATCGTAAAGCAGCGTCGCGCCGTCGGGCTTGCCGGTTTGCGCATCGTATTCGCGGCCGAGGTAGAAGGTGCCGAGGCCTTCATAGGTTTCCGGGGAGATCATGGGCGGATGCTGATCTGTTGGAGCGGGGGCCGGAAGGAGAAAGGAGTGGCTCCTTGAAGGAGCCATGATGGCCGGGGCGGCGATTCTCGAATCGCCGGGAATCCGACCACCGGGCGATCGGGAGATCGCCCACCCGCCCATCATGGCGCTTGGAAAGCGCCACTCCCTACCGTTCCTCCACCACCAGCTCGACCTCCTGCGTCTCGCCGCTGCGGGGATCGGTCGCCCGCAGGGAATGCCGCCCGGGCTTCAGGACGACGACCGGCTCGGGATCTCCGGTGACGAGATCCAGCGTTTCACACGTCCACTCCGCCAGACCGGGAAGGTTGGTCGCCAGATGCAGGCGTCCGCCATTCGGCAGCTCGGGATCGAGCAGGTAGGTGATCCCCTTGCGCGGTGCGAGAATCCTCAAGGGGGACTCCGCCGGAGAAGCCGGACGCGGCGCGAACTCGGACCGGCGCCGGTTATGATCCGAGGCCAGCCACTCGGCATAGGACGAGTCGAGGTAGAGACGGCTGCGGTCGTCGTAGTCCGCGACGGACGCAGGCGACGGTTCGGCGCCCTCCGGGATCCACTCGAGCACCGAGTGCCGCGTCCCACCGGCCACCGCTTTTCCGCTGCGGGCATCAATCCGGATCCGAGCCAGTCCCTCCGGACGCTCCAGCCACGCGGGCTCGCGGTCGCGGTGGAGCGCGAGCATCGTCCGCTGGAAGACCGGCCCCGCCCCGGCGACGCCGGAAAGTCCCTTCAGCGGACTGTTGTCGAAATTTCCGGCCCAGACGCCGACCGTGAACCGGGCGGTGAAACCGAGGCACCAGTTGTCGCGGAAGTCCGACGAGGTGCCGGTCTTCGCGGCGCAGGGAAAGGGAAGCTCGAGCGGCCCGCCGCGACCGAAAGCCGGTGCGCGCGCGACGGGATCCGCGAGGATGTCGGCGACCAGCCAGGCCTCGGTTTCCCCGAACACCCGAAGCGGCGACGCATCCGCATCGGGATCGAGCGTGGCGGGCCGGTGCAGGCCGCCGCGGGCCAACGTCGCGTAGGCATTGGTCAGGTCGAGCAGGCGCACCGGGGCGTTGCCGAGGGTGAGCCCGAGACCTGTCTCGACGCCGACCTCCCGGCTCGGCAGCACGTCGAGGCGATGCAGCAGGCCCGCCAGGGGAGCCGGACCGCCGAGGCGGTTCAACTCGCGCATCGCCGGCACGTTCAGCGAGCAGGCCAGCGCCTGCCGGATCGTCACCGGCCCGCGGAAGGCACGGTCGAAATTCTCCGGCGCGTCGAGTCCCTGCACGGTGCGGAAGCGGGTCGGGATGTCGGCGATGATCGAGCCCGGATGGCGGCCGCTGCGGAACGACAGCAGGTAGGTGAAGGGCTTGAGCGTCGAGCCGGGAGAACGGGGAGCGAGGGCGCCGTTGATCCGTCCGCCCCGGGGGTCGTCCCAATCGCCGGACGACACCAGGGCGAGGATCTCACCGCTCGGATTGTCGATCACCACGACCGCGACGTGTCGCAGGTTCGAGTCGCGCAGCGGCGCGAGTTCCTCCGCCACGATCGCCTCGACCTCCCGCTGCAACGCGGCGTCGAGCGTGGTCCGGGCCCGCCCGCCGGCCATCTCCGGCAACCAGGGCGCGACCGGATCCTCGTCGAGCGGGCGCAGCCGCGGGACCTCGCCGCGGGCGGCCGAAATACGATCTTCGTCGTACTTCCCGGTGGCCGCCAGCCGGTCGAGCACCGTTTCGCGGCGCTCCATCGCCCGCTCCGGATGGTCGATCGGATCGAGCCGCGACGGGGCCTGCGGCAGGCCCGCCAGCAAGGCGCATTCGCCGAGCGAGAGCTGCCCGAGCGGCTTCTGGAAATAGAAGCGCGCCGCCTCGGCGGGTCCGGTCCTGAGGTTGCCGTAGCTCAGGCGGTTCAGGTAGGCCTCGAGGATCTGGTGTTTCGACCAGCTCATCTCGAGACGCCGGGCGACCAGCGCTTCGTGGACCTTCGTCCCCAGGCTGCGCGGTCTTGGCGGCGACGACAGCTTCACGAGTTGCTGGGTAATGGTCGAGGCACCCGAGACCGCCTCGCCGCGGCGCATCCAGTCGCGGGCGGCCCGGGCGGTGGCCAGCAGGTCGATGCCGCCATGATCGAAGAAGCGCTTGTCCTCGGCGGCGATCGTGCAGTCGATCAACTCGCGCGGAACCGCGTCCAGCCCGACCGGAGCGCTGCGCGTGAAGTCCGGCAAGGTCAGGTGATGCAGTGGCTCACCATTTCGATCGAGCAGCACCGGGGAGGCCGGCGGCGCCGCGAGCGATTCCGGCAGGTCGGCCAGCCACGGCACGCCGAACCAGCCGGCCAGCCAGGCCAGCAGCAGGGTGGCCGGGATGGCGTAGCGCTTGCGAAGCTTGGGCATCGTGGGAGGCAATCTATCAGAGAAAGCGACGGCCGTCCGCTGTTGTGTGGAGGTAACCGCGAGTCAGCGGCATGGCCTTCTTGACCCGCCGAATCATGTGTGACAGATTTCTGTCATGCAAACCACCCTGCGGATCGACGACGAGATCTATCGTCGGGCCAAGGCCAAGGCGGCCGAACTCGGGCTGAGCCTGACGAGGTTTCTCGAGGAGTCGGTGGAGGAGCGCCTGTCGCGTCTCGATCAGCCCTCGCCGCGGCACGTCGAGCTTCCGTCCTGCGATCTCGGAGGGCCGACGAGTGTCGAGGAGTTGAAGCGTCGCATCGAGGAGGTGACGCTTGAGGACGATCTCCGCAAGCTCCATGGATCTGCCTGACAACAACGTCCTGATCCACGCCTTCCGTCGCGAATCGCCCGAGCATGGGACGGCGAAACAATGGCTTGAGGACTCACTGAACCGGGGGCGGCCCCTGCGATTGTTCCCCACCGTGGAAGCCGGATTTCTACGCGTGGTCACGCACCCGGGCATTTTCCCGAAGCCGGCCCCTTTCGCGACGGCGGCGTCGTTTCTCGAAATCCTCTGCTCGGCTCCGGGCGTCGAAGTCGCGGCCTGGACTACTGCGGCGAGGACGCGTTGGTCGAAGTTGTGCATGGAGCTGGATCTGCGGGGCAACGATTGCAACGACGCGATGCTGGCCGCTCTGGCCCTGGAACGGGGTCTGCGGCTGGTGACTTTCGATCAAGGCTTCCGGCGCTTCCCGGGGCTGACACTCCTCATGTTGGAGTCGTGATCTTGTTCGTCATCAGGAAATGACGACCTGTCCCAGAACAATCCCAAGAAGCGTGCTTCCGGCGGTCATCCAACCCAGGATCACGAGTCGCACGACCCCACTGCCAAAATCATCCCGAGTTCTTGGATGCTCACGGACAAAGGCAACGAACAGAGGAATCGCGATCAGACAGAAACCACACAGCCGCCCCGCAGGTGCCCATGCCCCTTCTCGGGCTGACACCGCGAGGAAAGCTCCACCGATCGCCTGCACACAGGCAGCCATCAACAGCATGCGTTTCCCGGTGCGAAACATCACTCCACCTCAAAGGTCCGACTTGCGGACAGCGCGAGCTGATCGGGATCATACATCGCCTCGACCTTGGCGGGCGGGGCGTAGGCGTCTCCCTCCATCACGACGCGGGCGAGGTAGCTCAGCGTGCGGGTTCCGCGGCCGTAGCAGCGGTCCATGAAGAACATCACCCGGTCCGCGCGGATCTCGCTGTGCGAGATCGACCAGCTCCGTTCGCTCGTCGCGCCGGCGTTCATGTTGGCCGCCTGCGAGGCGAAGGTATTGTTCACCGCCTCGAAGGTACCCGGCAGCCGGTCCTCGACGACCATGTAGCGGGCGTCGTCGGTCGGCAGGGTGACGCGCAGTTCGACCCGCACCAGGTCACCGATCTTCGGTACGTCGAGCGGCTCGCTGGTTCCGTCGGCATTCATCCGCCGGAAGAACCGCGTGACCTCCATGCCGTTCACCGACACCGGCTGGAGCGGCGCGATCTTCGGCTTCGAGGCGAGCTTGATCCGCGCGAAGGCGGGGCCTTCGGAGGACACCGAGAAGCGCAGTCCGGGATGCAGGGCCAGGCGGCGGGAAACCACGGGGTTTTCCGTGTCGACCGTGACCACCTCGGGATCACCGCCGGTGTCGACGACCAGCTCGCTCGGCTGCCACTCCTCGTCACCGGCATAGGCGGCGAGGGCCAGCACCGACCAGGCATTCATCCACGTGGTGTGCCAGTGGCCGTAGGGATTCCGGTCGCGGAGCATCTTGTCGAGCGCGGCCAGCGCCTGCGGCGACTCGCGGTCGATCGCCGACCACGCGAGCAGCTTGAGCGCGTCGTCGGGCTGCCAGCGCATCCACCATCCGCTCTTCTCGGGAACGTCCCCGGTCTGTTCCAACAGAGCGCGGGCCTGGCTGTCGCGGCCTGCGGTGACCTCCGCCAGCGCCAGGAAGCATCGAGCCCGACCGGAAAGCTGGGGCATCCGCTTGCGGAGGAGATCGATGTAGGCTTCCTGGGGCTTGCCGGCCATCGCCAGCACCCACAGGTCCCGCGCGACGATCTCCAGCTCGGCCGGGTTGGCCTTGTCGCCGGTTTCCCGGAGCTCGCGCATCAGGTAGCCGCACAGACGGTCGATCGCTCCCGGCGGCACGGAGGCGTGGCGGGAGGCCATCACCAGACCCATCCCGGCATAGCTGCTCGACCAGCGGCTCGATTCCTCGGCACTCGTCCAGTAGCCGAAACCGCCGTCGGAGTTCTGCATCGAGAGCAGGCGCTGGACCCCGTGCCGGATGGCACCATCCACCTCCTCCGGCGTGTGCTTGGCGAGCTCCGGCGAGGCGACGCGCAGGCGCTCGACCGCCAGCCAAGGGATCAGCGAGGAGGTCGTCTGCTCGACGCAGCCGTACGGGTACTGTAGTAGATAATCCACCGCCCCTCCGGCCTCGAGCAGCAGCGAGCGGGAAAGTTCGACCTCGAGGTGCCCGCGACCGTCCAGCAGGGCCGGGTCGAGATCCTTCAGCAGGTCGAGCGCGCCGGCCCCGCCTTCGAGGCGCACCAGTCGCGTCTGCCGCAGCAACGGCACCGGATACTCGACCGGGAAGATCGACTCGACCGCGTCGGCGTGGCGGCGGCGTTCCGCGGGGTTCGGCGCGCGGCCGGCCAGCTTCACCGGCTCGGCCCGCCAATTCATCACCGCCTCGCCCGTGTTCCGGAAGTCGACGTCGAAGCGCACGGTGGTCGCCTCACCGGCGGCGAGCGTGACCGTGGTACTTTCCGCGACGCCATCCACCAGGGCGGCGACCGGATCGGAGGCCGGCGGGTTCGGCACCAGCGTGACCTGCCACTCGCCTGCCAGATCGGAGGCGTTGCGGATCGTCGCCCGCATCGCCAGCCGGTCGCCCTCGTTGGCGAAGCGCGGCTGCTGGGGCTCGAGCATCAGCGGCTTGTTGACCAGGAACGCGTCCTCGACGTGACCGAAGCGCGAAGCGTGATGGTGCGCCACGGCGATCAGGCGGTAGCGCGTGAGCGTGTCCGGCAGGTCGGCCTCGATGCGGAAGCGCCCGCCGGCATCGGTGACGATCGTCGGCATCCAGAAGGCGCAGGGATTGAAGTCGCGCCGCGGCACGTCGAGCGCGCCGCCATCGCCGTAGCCGTCACCTCCTCCGATGAAGAGGCCCTTGTTGTAGAAGGTCTGCTCGTCCGGTGCCTCGGGCACGAAGTTGCCGAGCGAGGTTCCGCATTCCACCCGCAGCAGCCGCGGGTCGTAGAAAAACGACATCGGATCGGGCGTCTCGTAGCCGACCACCGCCAGCGTGCCCTCGTCCTCGGCGTAGATCGTGACCTCGGCCCCCGCGGCCGGGCGTCCATCGGCGGTCATTACCACGCCCTCGATCGCGACATCGGACCCCGGCATCAACGACACCGGCTCGCCCTCGACCGGATCGGCCGAGTGTTCGCCGTCGATTTTCGCAATCTCGACCTTCAGCCGGTCGCGGACGTTCTCGACCATCAGCTCGCAGTATCCGAGCCGGAGCTGCGGTTCCTTGAACTTCCGCAGGCTGTCGTCGGCGCCCTTGATCACCAGCACCGAGACATAGCAATTCGGCGCGTCGTCGTCGGTGACCGGCAGCTCGATCACCGGGTCGGCGGGATCGAGCTTGGTCGTGAACGAACGGCTCACCCCCTCGCGCTCGACCGTTACCAGCGCCGTGCCCTCGATCGGTGAGAGCACCAGCACCCGCGCGGTGTCGCCGGGTCGGTACATCTTCTTCTCGGAGACCAGCTTGATCCGCATGCTGTCCTCGTATGCCCAGGGATACTCGTCGGTGCCGTAGACGTGGAAGGTCACCGCCGTGGCGAAGGGCCGGCCCGCCTCGTCGGTGCCGCGCAGCTCGAGCGTGTGGTGACCGGTCTTGGTCGGAGCGAAGAGAAAGATCGAATCCCCCTCCCCGACCTTCACCTTCGTGGTCGAAAGCTCCTCCTCGCGCGCCTCGTTGCGCACCGCGCCACCCTGCGCCGTCTGCAGGCGGACCTGCTCGTTCACCTCGCGGGACAGCTTCGCAGTGACCTCGTAGTCCCGTTCGACCCGGGCACCGGAAGGATCGACCATCACCAGGTCGAGCGGCAGCTCGTCGCCCACGCGGACCAGCCGGTCGACGCGGCGCACACCGACATACACCGACGCCGGATGCACGAGGGTCGTGCTCGTCCGGCTCAGCGTCTGGCGGTTCGAGTCGGTCACCTCGATCTGCACCATCACATCCCGGAGCGTCGGGAACTCGGCCTCGGGCACCGTCGCCATGACCGTCGCCCGACCCTCGTCGTCGAGCGTCAGCTCCGTGGTCTCGGTGTCGCTGCGGCGGTTGCCGTGGTCGTCGTCCCAGCGGTAGCCGAAGTAGTGATACCAGTAGTTGAAGTCGGGCTGCCGGTGATCACCGAAGAGGTGGTCGCGGAAATGCTCCGGATAGAAATTGCGGTCGCTCACCCGTGACCAGACGTTCACGTCCGCCCCGTCCAGCGGCTGGCCGTTGAAGTTTCTGGCCGACAAGTTCATCTCGACCTCCGCGGCGCCGGGCTCGGGCTCGGTCAGTTCGTGGATGATCTCGAAAGCGTTGCGGCGGAACTCCTCGACGCGCAACCGCATGGACACCTGGCTGCCCTCGACCGCGTGGGAGCGCTTGACCCAGTTCTCGATCTTCGAGGCCGCTTCGTACTCCTCCCGCCAGACGACCTCGACGCGGTGGAAGCCGGTGGTTTCCGCCGGCAGCCGGAACGAATGATCGAAGGAGCCCGCCTTGGAGACCTCGAGGTCCTCGGCGAGGATCTCGGTCCCGGTCGGGTTGGTCACCGTGAAGCGCACCGTGCCCGGCGCGTCGTGCTCGATCGCGTTGCCGTCCTGACGGCGGACGAGTCCCTTCACGTGGACCTCCTCGCCCGGACGGTAGAGCGAGCGGTCGGAGAAAAGCATCACCCGCCGCTGTTCCATCGGCTGCTCGTCCCACGAGTAGCGCACCGGGAAGCGCCACAGGCCGACGGTCGGCATCGCCTCGTCGTAGGGCGCGGAGAACTGGTCGCGGCCGAGGCTGGCGCGCAGATGACGCATGGCGGATTCGCGCGGCAGCGTCGCCATGCCGTCGGCATCGGTCTTCACCTCGCCGAGCGGTTCGGCGTCCTCGCCGAAAAGCTCGACCCGCACGCCCTCGAGCGGCTGTCCGGTGCGGCACGAGAAGACAAAGGCCTTCGCCTCGCCGCGGCTGAGTTTCCACGCCATGCCGAGGTCGGTGAGCTGGACCAGCGACTGCACCGCGCGGCGCCGGGCGGGGTGCGCCTGGCCCTTCGGCTCGCCGACGATCTCGATGAAGAACGCGCCGGGAGCGGCGGCTCCGGCCTCGCGCGGCTCCTCGGGCACCTTGCCGATGACGTACGGCTCGGCGTCGCCGGCGATCACCTTGTCCCAGTCGATGAACAACTCGCGCGAGGTGTCGATCGGGTTGTCGAGCGGCACCTTGAAGTCGGCGATCGTCTTGCCGGTCATCATTTCGTAGGGCATGAGCCGCTGCGGGCTCAGCGAGTCGCCGTTGGCCCCGCGGCCGCTGTAGTAGCGGTAGCCCTGCCGCGCGCGGATGAGCTGGCGGCCGCCGAGTTGCTTGATCCGCACCCGCAGCGAATCGAGGTTCACCGTCGAGACGCGGTAGAGCCGCGAGCCGCTGGCGAGCTGGCTTTCATCCTCGCTGGCCAGGCCGAGACCCGGCGCGAGGTGCTGGAACTTGACCTTTTCGACGCGACGCTTGCCCAGCGGCAGGCCGTCGAACGACGTGATCCCGCCTTCGAGGAAGACCGTCCAGTGGTCGTGACCGGAGAGATCCCCGTGGACCTGGATCTCGTCGCCTTCCACGACCAGCTTCATCTCCGGCACCTCCGGCTCGACCCGCACCAGTCCGGCGGGCAGCTCCTCGGGCAGGTTGCGGGTGAAGTCGATCACGATCCGCCGCGGTTCGTCGGCCACCGTGCGGCCGTAGGCGGTCTCGAGCTTGAAGGGATCCACATCGCCGACGCGGCGGCGGCTCTCCGCACCGGTCGTGGCATCGCCGACCGGCAATCCGGCACGGGCGACCAAGTTCCACTCCTCGCCGACGGGAAGCGGGGAGGCGGGCTCGACCATCAGGCCGTTCGCCGGCTCGAAACCGGGGGTGAGCTCGGGCTCGAAGTCGCGTCCGGCGAGCGCGGCCTCGTAGCTCTGGCGGAAGGTCGGCCGCACGTAGCCCGGCTGTTTCAGCTCGCCGAAATTGGGGCGCCAGACCCGCGCGGCGACCCGCTGGCCTTCCTTGTCGACGTAGTGGAAAAACGGCGCCGCGGCCTCCGGATCGACCTCGCCGTTGAAGGTCAGGTAGTAGGCGGCGGTGCGCGCCGACCACTCGCCGGTGTAGCGACCGAAGAGGGTGGCGTAGTCGATGTCCGGAGCCGGGGTCGAGGCCGTTCCCAACTTCCCGGCCGGCACCGGCGAGCCGTCGAGATGCACGTGCTTGCCGATCAGGGTGAAGGTGTAGGTGGTGCCGAGCTTCGGCATTTCGTCGGGCACGAAACTCAACACGTTCGCCTCCTTCCACACCGTCTTGCCGGGCCAGGCGGGTTCCGTTTCGAGCCACGGCGTCGCGGCCACCTTGCCGATGCGATCCGCCGGGCAGGCTTCCTGGTCGAGGACGATTTCAATGGTCGTCCCCGGCGCGATCGACGGTCCGGAAACGTGAAGCCGCGGCGCGGCGGCGAGCGGCAGCGCCAGGGCTGCGAGGGAGAGGAGGAGCGATTTCATGGCGATACGAATCCAATCTATACAAATGCGTCGCCCAGGGAAGGATGTGTCGAACTTTCTTTGCATGACCCAAAAGGGCGCTTCGGCCCGCCCGGCGAAACTTTTTGATCCGGTCGGCCGTTTCCGCTCCCCTTGGGTCATGGATGCCGACGCCATCGCCCGATCCGCCGCCACCGAAGCCCAGCCGCCCGCGGGCCTGACCCTTACCGAACGCACCCTCTGGCTGGCCAAGGCCGGCCGCTGGACCGAGGCCCACGACCTCTGCCAGGACCTGCCCGATCCCGACGGTGCCTGGATCCACGCCTGGCTGCACCGCGAGGAGGGCGACTACGGCAACGCCTGCTACTGGTACTCCCGGGCCGGAAAACCCGCCACGCGACAGGGTGAGTCCCTCGAGCAGGAGTGGTTCGACATCGCCCGCGACCTGGTTTCCTGATCGATGAAGGCCCTGCTTGCCTCCCTGTTGCTCGCCGTGCCCGCGATCGCGGCGAAACCCAACGTGCTGCTCATCGGCGTCGATGACCTCAACGACTGGATCGGCTGCCTCGGCGGCCATCCGCAGGTCAAGACGCCGCACCTCGATCAGCTCGCCGCCAGCGGCACGCTCTTCACCAACGCCCACTGCCAGGCACCGGTGTGCAATCCCTCGCGGACCTCGCTGATGACCGGGCGGCGGCCGACCACCACCGGCGTCTACGGCCTCGCGCCGTGGTTCCGCTCGGTGCCCGAACTGCGCGGGCTCGTCTCGCTGCCGCAGGCCTTCCACCGGGCCGGCTACGCCACCGCGCTCACCGGCAAGATCTACCACACCTTTCCTCCGAAGAAGGACCGCGCCGCCGAGTTCGACGAATACGGCCCGCCCTGCAACTTCGGCCCGCTGCCGAAAGAGAAGTTCGTCCAGACACCGGAAAACCACCGCCTCGTCGACTGGGGCGTGTTCCCGGAAAAGGACGAGCAGCAGAACGACTGGGAGATCGCGAGCTGGGCGGTGGATTTCCTCGGCCGGGACCACGACAAGCCGTTCTTCCTCGGCGTCGGCTTCGGCCGTCCGCACGTCCCCTGCTTCGCGTCGCAGAAATGGTTCGATCTCTATCCGGACGACCGGCTGCAGATGCCCGAGTTGCTCGAGGGCGACCGCGACGACGTCCCCGAGTTCGCCTGGTACCTGAACTGGCGGCTGCCCGAGCCGCGCCTCAGGTGGCTGCGCGAGGCCGGACAATGGCGTCCGCTGGTCCGCTCGTATCTCGCCTCGGTCTCCTTCGTCGATTCGCAGGTCGGCCGGGTGCTCGATGCCCTCCGCGACTCCCCTGCGGCGGACAACACCGTCGTCGTCCTCTTTTCCGACCACGGCTGGCACCTCGGCGAGAAGGACATCAGCGGCAAGAACACGCTCTGGCAGCGCTCGACCCGCGTGCCGCTGATCATCGCCGGAAAGCACCTGCCCGCCCGACAGCGCTGTGGCCAACCGGCCGAACTGCTCGACATCTACCCGACCCTGCTCGACCTCGCCGGACTCGAACCGGTCGATGGTCTCGAGGGTCTTTCACTGCGACCCCAGTTGGAGAATCCCGACGAACCCCGCCGCCCGGCGATCACCACCCACAACCCCGGCAACCATTCCGTCTGCGACACCCGCTGGCGCTACATCCGCTACGCCGACGGCTCCGAGGAACTCTACGACCGCAACGAGGATCCCCACGAGTGGCACAATCTCGCCGACCAGGCCGGGCAGGCCGAAACCATCAAACGCCTCGCTGCCTTCCTGCCGGAGAACGACCACCCCCTGGTCCCGGGATCGGACGGCCGCACCCTGGAGAAAAAGGACGGCGTCTGGCTGTGGGAAGGCAGGCCAATGGACTCGATCGAGCGCAGCCGCTGAATCAGTAGGTCGGCAGCGCCTCGTCCGTCTGCTGTCGCTCACTGCCGTCGAAACTCCGGCCGTGGGCGGAGTGCTCCAGTCCCTGACCGAGCAAGCGGAAGTCCCGGCCGATGCCGATCATCGTGTTGCACGAACTCAGGCCCATCACCAGCAAGGCAGCGATCGCGAAAGTCTTCATGACCTGAGTTCCTACCACCACTCCCGCCCAAATCAACCCGGAATTATTCGGGTATCTTAAGTAACCGCTCAGGGAATCAAGTCAGGGAGGAATGGGTTGCTTGATGAAGAGGATTCAAAGAATGAACATGATGAGATTTGAAATCTATAGCTCCAGGGGACCCCGGATCCCGGCGAGATGCCGAAACCCGGGAGAAGGATTCCATTCATCCTGTCCATCAAGTCCATCATGCTCCCCGACTCCCGACGCTCCGCCTGATTCTCTCCCTGACTTGATCGCCCCGGGGAAACACCAGGTGCCAGCCCCACTCTACGGTCCGCGCAGCTCGCGCCGCATTTCCGAGGTCTTGCCCCGCAGTTGGTGGAAATCGTCGCGCAGGGCCTCGATCTTCCGCCGCTCGTCCTCGGACTCGGTCCGCTCGAGCAGCGTCGTGAAGGCCGCGAGCGCCTCGTTCTGCAGGCTCAGGCAGCGCTTCAGCAGCGCCAGCACGAAGCCGATCTCCCGCTCGTAGTCGCCGCACAGCGCGCCGGCCAGCTTGGCCGCGACCTGGCCGATCAGGCTGGCGAGCTGGGCCGCCTCCTCGCTCTCGCGGTCGAGCGTGGTGAAAGCACGCACCGCCAGCTCCTCCGCCTCCTCGATCAGCGGGTGCTCCTCCCCCTCCTCGCCGAGGTCGAACTCCTCGAGGTCATCGACCCAGACCGGTTCGTCTTCATCGTCCTCCTCATCCTTCCGCTCCTTGCGTTCCGCCATCGCCTCAAGCAGGCCGTCCCACCCCATCACGAAGGCCTCCTTCCGCTCGGCGTCCGGGTCGTGCATGTATTTCTCCAGCACCTCCTGGTAGGCGTCGGTCAGGCGGTCGCTCTCCTTGAGGCGCTTCTCCCATTCGAACTCGTCGTCCTCGACGTCGTCGGGCCGGTCCGGCTTCGGCGGCCGGCGGTCGATCATCCGGGCGAGGAAATCCCGCATCGCCTGCATGTTGGCCAGCTTCTGCGCCTCCTCGGCGTCGGCGTCCATCCGCCATTCGTGGTCGGAAAGCTCCAGCTCGAAGTCGGTCGTCTCGATCACCACCCGCCCGTCCGTCTCGCTGAACCACTCGATGTAGAGCATGTTCTTCCACACCTCCTCCGGTTGCTCGCCGGCGGCGCGGGCCTCGAGATATTCGTCCATCGGCACCAGCGGCACCCGGCATTTGCGCGATGCGGTCATGTCGCCCACCACCCCGCGCTGCCGTTCATCGAGCCGCGCGTGCCCGGTGGCGTCGGGATTGCGGAACTTCAGCCGCGCCCCGGCCAGGTCGCGCCAGCAGTCGCCTTCCAGGTCCAACGTCACCGGCTCCGGCCGGCCCAGCAGCCAGATCCAGCCCGTGGTGCGGCCCTCGACCGTATTGTCGATCTCCCCGCGCACCACCGCACCGTCGATCCGATTCGCCACGGTCCGGAGCATGGGAAAACCGGAGCGGGCGCGTCAATGCTGTTGGGCGGTCGACCTGCCGCGTTCCCGTAAGCTTTAACTTCTTGAAGCATCGGGACCCCGCCGTAGGCTGCGCGCGTTTCCCATGCCCGACCCCGGACCGCTCACCACCGCCCTGCTCATCCTCCTGGTGATCATGATTTTCAATCTGATCATCTTCGTCCACGAGCTCGGCCACTTCTGGGCCGCCAAATGGCGGGGGCTCAAGATCGACCGCTTCCAGATCTGGTTTGGCAAGCCGGTCTGGAGCAAGACCATCAACGGCGTCCAGTACGGGCTCGGCTGGATCCCGGCCGGCGGCTTTGTCGCGCTGCCGCAAATGGCGCCGATGGAAGCCATCGAGGGCGACAACCGCGAGTCCTCCGAACCGCTGCCGCCCATCTCCCCGCTCGACAAGATCATCGTCGCCTTCGCCGGACCGTTCTTCTCGTTCCTGCTGGCCTTCGTTTCCGCAGTGATCCTGTGGCAGATCGGCAAGCCGGTGGACTACGCTCCCACCACCACGGTCGGCTGGGTGCAGTCTGGAAGCCCGGCGGAGAAAGCGGGGTTCATGCGTGGCGACCGGATCGTCTCCGTCGATGGAAACCCGGTGAATTCATGGAGTCTGCCGCTCGACAGCGTCGTGATGCACGTGGTCGTGAGCAAGGGCGACCGCATTCCCTTCACTATCGAACGCGCCGGCGAGATTCTCAGCCTTACCTCCGAGTTTGAAATCGAGCCCACCAAATGGTGGCAACGGAAAAAGACCCGCGAAGTGGGACTCTACCCGATGGCCCCCGAGGGGCCGATCAAGGTCACCGGAATCACCGATCAGGAGCACGTCCCCGCCCGCCTCGCCGGCTTCAAGGAGGGAGACGAGATCCTCGCCGTCGATGGCGAACCGATCGTCCAGTACTCCCAGATGATCGAGGCGATCCAGAACAGCGAGGGGCGCGAGATCGTCTTCACCGTTGGTCGCGGAGGAGAGACACTCGAACTGCCGGTCTCCCCCGTCCGCCCGGTGGACGAGAACGCGAAGAAGGATGCGAAACCGATGGACTACATGATCGGTGCCACCTTCGACCCGCCCGACCCCTACATCCGTGAATGGCAGCATCCGGGACCCATCCAGCAGACGGTTGATACCCTGCGCACCATGTGGATCACGGTCACCAGCGTCGCCTCGCCGAAGTCGAGTATCGGCATCCAGCACCTCAGCGGTCCGGTGGGTATCGGCAAGATCCAGTACATCTCCCTTCTGATGGATCATCCCTTCCACCGCATTCTCGGCTTCATGGTGTTGATCAACATCAACCTCGCACTGCTCAATCTCCTGCCATTCCCCGTGCTCGATGGCGGCCACATCACCATCGCCACCATGGAGGCGATCGCCCGCCGGCCGGTGAACGTGAAGTTCCTCGAAGTCCTCCAGCTCGGTTTCGTCTTCCTGCTCTTCAGCATCATGCTCTACGTCACCTCAAAGGATCTCTTCGACGACTTCGGTTTCGGAGGACGCCGGCCCAAGATCGTTTTCCCGGAACCTGACGGAGGGTGAGTCTTCCCGCATCCCGGGACTACGGCTTGAGAACTGGCAGGGCTGAAACCCGGCTTCCCGACCAGACGTTCTGATCCGGCAGCGAATCCTTCAGGATTGGCAACAGCCGTCGATGACGGCTTGCATCACCCCGCAGCCGCATGAAGCTGGGTCGTTATGAAGACCAACGAAGTCGTGATCGGCCATCTGGAAACGCTTCTCGCCGACAGCTACGCGCTGATGGCCCAGACGCACCTCGCCCACTGGAACGTCGAAGGGCCGAACTTCTTCGGCCTGCACACCGCCTTCCAGACGCAGTACGAGGAACTCTTCACCGCGATTGATGAGATCGCCGAGCGCATCCGCGCCCTCGGCGGCTACGCGCCCGGCGGGCTGGCGATGCTCGACAAGATGTCGGAGATCGGCGGGATGGAGCGCAAGCTCGACTCGCAGGGCTACCTCGCCCACCTCGCCGACTACCACCAGATCCTGATCGACTCCGCCACCAAGGGCCGCGACGCCGCGGGCGACGCCGGCGATGCCGAAACCGAGGACCTCTTCATCGCCCGCCTCCAGGTCCACGAGAAGACGCTGTGGATGCTGAAGAGTTCGCTTAGCTGAGTCCGCCACCACCGCTCCGGCGGATCGCCTCGTAGAGCGTGATGCCGATGGCGGTGGAGAGATTCAGGCTGCGGGTTCCGCCGGCCTTCATGGGGATTCTAACACCCCGCGCGCCGGCTTCGCGGACCATCGCCTCCGGAAGCCCGCGCGACTCACAGCCGAAGACGAGATGATCGCCGGCACGGAAGTCGGCGTCCCACAGGCCGGTGCCCGCCTTGGTGCTGAGATACCAGAACCGCGACCCCGGGTCGGCGGCCACCACGAGTTCGTCGAGGCTTTCCCACACGACCACGTCGACCTCGCGCCAATAATCGAGCCCGGTGCGGCGGACGTGCTTGTCATCGAGCGAAAAGCCGAGCGGCTTGACCAGGTGCAGCCGCGAGCCGGTCGCCAGCGCGAGTCGGCCGGCCGCGCCGGCATTGTGCGGAATCTCCGGTGCGACGAGCACGATGTGGAACATGACGATTTCGGAATGCGGACGGATGATGAAAAATTTACCGAGGTCGGCAAGCGTCGGACAGGCCAGGTCCACGCGTCATCGATCATCTCCGGTCCCGGAGGGACCCGTGAAATTAGCCGGTGGCGCCAGCCACCGGTTTGCGATACGAGGCAGATTGCGCTCCGGAGGAGCGCCGGAATCGCCATGCCCTCCACCCATCTCTCCCTCCACTATCATGTCGTATTCTCGACGAAAGACCGTGCACCGATCATCCGCGATCCGTGGCGGGATCGACTTCACGCCTTCATCGGCGGGGTGATCAAAACCTCCGGCGGATTTCCGGAAGGCATCGGCGGTGTCGATGACCACGTTCATCTTCTTATCGGACTGCGCGCGACCGCGTGCCTCGCCGACCTCGTGCGGGACGTGAAATCGGTTTCCTCAAGATGGGTCCATGTGGAGATCGGAGACCGGACGTTCAGTTGGCAGGAAGGTTATGGCGCCTTCACGGTAAGCGCCTCGCTGCGGAACACGGTGGCCGAGTACATCGCCCGGCAGGCCGAGCATCATCGCGAACGGAGCTTTCAGGACGAATACCGCGATTTGCTTGAGCGGAGCGGCGTGGAATTCGACGAGCGGTATCTCTGGTAAGACGGGCGGTCCACCACCCCTCCGGGGCGGAATCCCCTCTCCAAATCCAACGGTGGCTGGCGCCACCGGCTAATTTCCAACGGCCCTCCGGGCCGAAGATGGTCTGCTCCCGCCTTCGACATGCGGCGCGACGAGCACGATGTGGAACCGGTCGTTCATGCCCCGAAATGATCCCAGCCGCCTTCGAAGGATTCGCCCTCTTCGGCGAGCTGTCCGATCACGGTCAGGGGCGCGAAATCTTCCGGCCAGTCCTTCTGATTCCACTTCCGGGGATCGAGGGCGACAAGCAGTTCGTAGTCCTCGCCATCGCTCATCGCCTGCTCGATGGAACATCCACGATGTCGCGGCAGCTTGTCGCGATCGACCACCGCCCCGCAGCCACTGGCCTTCGCCAGCCTCGGCAGGTCCTTCGCCAGTCCGTCGGAAAGGTCCATCATCGCGGTGGCACCGTGCGCGGCGAGCCACTCGCCTTCCGTTAGGCGGGGATGAAAGGTGAGGTGCCGCCCGCCCAACGACCCCCCGAGCCGGCCGGTCACGGCCAGCAGGTCGCCGGGGTTTCCGCCCGATCTCAATACCGCGGCACCGCGCGCCACGCTGCCCTCGCCGGACACCGAAATCACCGCGGCCGAACCATCGGGCACGCGCGTGGTTTCTCCGCCGGCGAGCACGCCGCCGCAGTGGTCGAGACAGCGTTTCACGCCGCGATAGAGTCCTTCGGCCCAGCGCAGCGGGGTGTCCGCGGGCAGCGACACGGTCAGCATCAGGAACTCCGGCCGCCCGCCCATCGCCGCGAAGTCGCTGATCACCCGCGCCGCCGCCTTCCAGCCGACCTCCGGCGCCGGCGCGTCTTGCTCGAAATGCACGCCGGCCACGATCGCATCGGTCTTCAGCAGGCGCAGCCGACCCCTGCCCGGATCGACCACCGCGCAGTCGTCGCCCGGACCGACGAGCAGGCCTTCCGCGGAAAAGCCCGCCACCAGGCGCCCGATCAACGCGTCCTCCCCGACGTCGCGCAGGCGCTTCATGTCTGGGGCAGGGTGATCCACTCCATCCGCTGGGCGATCTGCAGGGCCACGGTCGTCCCGTTGAAGAACATGTGGATGCCGATCGGCGCCCAGATCGATCCCGTGAGTTCGTACGACAGCGCCAGCAGCACCGCGAGGAAGGCCAGGGGAAGCAGCGCCATCGCGTTCTGGTGGACCATCGCGAAAAGCAGCGAGCTGAAGGCCACCGCCGCCCAGCGCCCGGCGAAACGTTTCGCCACCGGATAGAGATAGCCGCGGAAAATCACCTCCTCGGTGACCGGGGCCACCACCACCGCCGTCAGGCACAGCATCGCCAGCACGCCCGGTCCCTCCGCTTCGGAAAACGCCTTCACCACATCCTGGGCGGCCTCCTGCTGGCTCTGGAAGCCGAGCTGCCCGAGCAGCCAGTCCTGGTACCCCACCGCCTGGAGCCCGTAGACGAAATAACCCGTCGCCATCGTCGCTACGAGGCCGGCCCCGAGCACGATCAGGACGGTCAGGACCACCGGCACCGGCCTCCATTTCAAGCCGAGCCAGTCGACCGGGTGCCGCCGCCACGCCATCACCCCGATCACCATCGCCATCAGGAAGAACTGGACCGCGGCGTTCATCACCAGGGCCGCCGTGCCGATTTCCATCTCCTTGTCCCCGAGATCGGTCGCCCCCATCAGCACGAGCGGGATGATCGCGTAGAAGCCGATCAGAAACGCCGCCACGCCGAGGTCGAGCGGCAGATAGATGCCGTCGCCGATCCGCCAGCCGCCGAGTCCCGGCCCCCGCGGCAGGGCCGGCGGGCGCACCGGACCCACCGCCCGCACCACCGCGCCGATCGCGAAGGCCAGCAGCGCCAGCCCCAGAAACCCGGCGCTCATCGAAAACTCGAAATCCAGCGTCACGTGCCGACTGTGCGCCCCGTCCGACCACCCCGCCAGTGGAAAGCACCGCACCGGGCTTGCCCCCGGCGAAGATTCCTCCGAGGGTGCGCGCGTCACCCTTCCGTCCCGCGCCATTCATCCGCCCGCCGACAATCCCTATCGCAAGCTCCGGCGCCGCCGCTTCTCGGAGCCGCTGCTGCTGCTGCTGCTCTTCCTGCTCGGCGTCTGGCTGTGGGACAACCACCTCGGCCACCCCCGCGGCGTCGGCCTTTCCACCGACCGCGCGCAGACCTGGGAACTCGCCATGCGCAAGGCCGACCGCGACCTGCGGCTCGCCGAGGGCACCGCCCACCTCCCTCCCATCGTCCAGCCGCTGCTCGGGATCGATCCGCTGCCGCGCACGCTCGACCACCACATCGAGTCCTTCGAAACGATGATCCGCTCCCGGCATCGGAAGGACGAGGACGAGCCGACGCGCGAGATCAGCGACGAGGGGGCCTACGCGCTGGGCGTGATGATCGCCCTGCGCGGCAACGGCAACCCCGCCGCCGCGCCCTTCGCGCAGCTCGGCGTGACCGGGCCGCCGTCCGCCGAGGAGGTCATTTCCCGCATCATCCACGGCGAGGAGCACTGGTGGGACATGGCCTACCTCGAGGCCCTCGACATTCCGGAAAGCGACTACGCCGCCAAGCTGGTCGAGGCCCGCACCCGCCACCTCGTCAGCAACGCGATGAAGGCGCGCGGCACCGTGCTCGCCCTCGCGCTCGGCGGACTGGTCTTCATCCCCGGCACCCTGCTCGCCTTCTTCCGCGCCGGGCGCGCGAAGGGACCGGTCAACTACAGCCACCGCTGGCACCTTTCCTTCGGCCTCGGCGTCTTCCTGCTCGCCTACCTCGCCTTCGTCGGCTTCGGAAACCTCTTCAACCAGGGCCTCGCCGCGGTCGCCACCGGCGATGGTCCCGTGATGTCGATGCCCGTCTTCGTCGCGGTCGCCACCGTCACCAGCTTCCTGCCGGCGCTCATCGCCCTCGGGCTGCTCTTCCGCCGCGCGCGGCACGCCGTCAGCCGCCTCGGCCTCGCCGGTCCGCTCGACGGGCGGATGGTCCTCGGTGCCTTCGCGATCCTGCAGATCTGTGAATTCGGACTGCGCATGACGATCGACGCCTCGGGTCCGATCGATCCCACCGGCGGGCTCAGCCCGGAGGAATCCGGTCCTTGGGGGCTCGTCTTCGGCATCGCCACCGCCTGCATCGCCGCGCCGGTCGCCGAGGAAATCGTCTACCGCGGCGTGCTCTTCCGCTCGCTGACCAACCGCCTCCGGGTCTGGCCCGCGGTGGTGATCTCGGCGATCGTTTTCGCGCTGGCGCATTTCTATCCGTGGCCCAGTCTCATCGCCGTGGCGCTGGTCGGCGCCGCCTGCGCCCTGGCCTACGCCTCCAGCCGCACGCTGCTCACGGCCATCGCACTCCACGCGCTCTACAACGCCGCCATCAAGATTCCGGAATGGATCGTCTACCAGACGCCGCTATCCTGATGTCGGCCCGGCCCGCGCCTCCACCGCCTCCATGAGCCACGAGTCCTTCCAGCCTCCCGATCTCGAGCAACTCGCCGAGCTGCTGCCGAACCTCGAGTTCCAGTCCTTCATCGCAAAGGGCGGCATGGGGGCCGTCTACCGCGCCCGCCAGCGCTCGCTCGACCGCGACGTGGCGGTGAAGATCCTGCCGCGGGAACTCGGCGCCGACCCGGAATTCCACGCCTCCTTCGAGACCGAGGCCAAGGCGATGGCCCGGCTCAACCACCCGAACCTGATCTCGGTCTACGACTACGGCGATGTCGATGGCATGCCATACATCGTGATGGAGTATGTCGACGGCAAGTCGCTCTACCATTCCGCCTACAACAAGAAGATCGAGCCGAAGCAGGCCGTCGAAATCACCCTCGGCATCTGCCGCGGCCTCGCCCACGCCCACGAGGGCGGCGTGATCCACCGCGACGTCAAGCCGGCCAACATCCTGCTCACGCCGAAGGCCGAACCCAAGATCGGCGACTTCGGCCTCGCCCGCCCGGCCGACTACGACGGACCCGGCCTGGTCATGGGCACGCCGGGCTACTCGGCGCCCGAGTATCTCGCGGACCCCGAGCAGTCCGACGCCCGGGCCGACCTCTACGCCGTGGGCGTGATCCTGCACGAGCTGGTCACCGGCCGGCGCCCGGACGTCGAGGACGCCGAGCCGATGAAGCCGACCGGCAACATCCGCCTCGACGCGATCTGGCGCAAGGCGAGCGATCCCGACCCGAACCGCCGCTACGCCAGCGCCGCCGCCATGGCCGAGGCGCTCGAGGGCTGGCTGCGCAACCCGGGACCCAACACCGCCGGCCCGCCCCCGCCCGCCGCCACCTCGAAGACCCCGCAGTCTCTCGGGTCTCCGCGCTCCCCGGCGGCTGCCGGACCACCCGGCTCATCCACCCCGCAGCCCGCGCCCGTCCTGCCCACCGGCGCCGGGTCGAACTGGTCGATCATCCGCAACCTGCTCATCATCGCCGGGCTGCTGGTCGCCATCGCCTTCGCCTACCAGGCCTACGAGGCCAAGAAGGCCCGCAACGCCGAAGAGCAGGCGCGCTACGAACGCGAACAGGCCGAACAGCGGCGCCAGGCCGAGATCGAGGCGAAACGCCAGGCCGAGGAGCAGGCCCGGCTCGCCGAGGAACGGAGGCGCCAACAACAGCAGCAACAGCAGCCCGGTCCACCCGAACCCAGGGAGGAAACCCCGCTCGAAACCCTCGAACGCCTGCGCACCGACCTCGCCGCGGGCGGCCGCGCCGAGATGCCCAAGGGCACCGTCCGCCGCGGCGAGCGCGACTTCTTCGTGGTCGAAAAACCGCTCGACTGGCACGAGGCCGCGGCCTTCGCCGAGGACCACGGCGGCTACCTCGCCATCGTCTCCTCCGCCGACGACATCACCTGGTTCACCGAACTCGTCCCCGCCCGCTCCAGCATCTGGGTCGGCGCCGGACGCTCGGTCGGCGGCCGCTGGGTGAATGTCGACGGCTCCGACTGGGCGCTCGACAAGGAACCGCCCGGCGTCGGCAACTTCGCCGCGCTCGACGACCTCGGCCTGCTCCGCGCCCGCCGCCGCACCGACCGCTTCCCCTTCATCATCGAGTGGCGCCGCGACGGCTCGAATCCCGCCACCCTCGCCGCCATGCTGCGCCGCACGCGCGAGACCCTCGACGCGCCGAACCCGAGCTTCCCGCCCGGCACCGAGTCCCAGGACGCCCGCCATTTCGCCATCATCCCGCGGGAAATGGACCGCCGCGCGGCCGAGCGGCTCTCCCGCCAGGCCGGCGGCATCCTCGCCGTGCCCGCCTCCAAGGCCGAGGCCGACTGGCTCGAGTCGCGCGCCTCCGACCTCGTCGCACCCGACGGCCTGTGGCTCGGCGGCAGCCGCGAGGGCGACCTGTGGAAATGGGACACCGGCGAACCATGGGAGTTCGCCCGCTGGAGCGGCGACGCCGATGGCGACGGCACCGCCATGGTGCTCGTGCCGGGTCAGGGCTGGCGCGACACCTCGCCGGACGATCCCGCCTCGGGCTTCATCATCGAGTGGAGCAACGACGCCGAAAGCGCCGAGACCAAACCGGAGGAAATGGAGAACAAGGGCCAGGGTCTCGACGAGCTGAACAAGACCGCCGGCCAGCTGCTCGAAAAGGCCATCACCGAGCGCGACGACAAGCTCGCCGCCAACGCCCGCACCTTCTCATGGGACCTCGACGTCTGGTTCCGCGGACTCAATTTCTCCGACCGCGCCATCTGGCAGCCGCACGTCGAGGCGCTCAAGCGCATGGTCGATGACGACCGCGTCCCCTCGCCCGAGGACTTCGCGCCCGAGGAGCCCGAATTCGTCGGCGGGGAGCCGCCGGAGCCCGAGGTCATGCTCTCCGAGCAGATGGCCAAGGTCTGCACCTACTGCTACAACAAGCAGCAGGAGATCGACCAGGGCCACCAGGCCAAGGTCGAGCGCATCCGCGACGCCTACCTCGAGCGCGTCCGCAAGCTCGAGGCCGCCGCCCGCTCCAAAGGCCAGGACGCCCTCGCCAACCAGTTGCGCGACGCCGCCGCCGAAACGCAAGACCTCGACGAGTGGGTCGAGGCGATGGTCGATTAGGTCGAGTGGCACCTCTTTCGGCCGACCAATCGCGCTTCTTCAGGCCGAGCGATCGAACGTCCCGAAGGGACGAAACAACCAAACCGGGGGTGCTTCAGCCCCCCGGGCTCCGTGGCGCGGATTCCTCAAGAGGGCCAACGGCCCGTGAAATACCAGCCCGGCCTGCAGGGCCGGGTTCGGGAAGAGCCCGGATTCAAGGGCCGCAGGCCTGAAACATGCCCGGAACGCAGCTCTCTCGCCTCCCCGCATGTGCCGGGCTTTCAGCCCTCCCGGGGACTTCCGGGCCGGTGACTTCTAGAAGCCAGACTTCTCGGGGTCCACAATTGCCCGGTAGTAATGCCCGCCACGCTCTTCATCGAAGTTCGACTCGAATCCGTAGTCTTCAATGCAATCACGAAACAGGCGCTCCAACGTTTTCTCCATCTTCGTCAAGTCCAGCGCACCAAGAATCCGTCCGTCTTCGTTGTTCACCGGTAATGGGATGAGTTCATTAATTCCCATGTACTGCCATCGTCTCCCATCAGACTGTGAATCTTCATCGTCAATCCCAATCCGCCGAGCCTTCATGAACGCTTCCCTCCAGTGCTCGCAGCGCACCATCACCAGCTTGCGCAGAACCTGATCCGGCACGCTCCTTGGCGGATCATCCGACGGGCCAACCAATGCAATCGTGTAGGTGACGATCCACCATCCTGTCTCGCTGGTGGGTTTCATTTCTTGTCAGACCGTCGAAACGCAGCTGGCCCGACCTTCATGGCACCCAGCGCGATTCGCAGGGTGGATCGTAACTGACAAAAATGTCTGCGACAAGGGCGCTGGTGAGAGTCAACTGCCGTGCGCCTTGTTGGGCAATTTATTCGAAGCTGATGCCTTGGGCTGACAACCACGCCTTGACCTCTTTGCTGCTGCTCTCGGTCAAAGCGAGGTCCGTCTCGAAGGCCTTCCAACGGATGCTTCTCCCATGGTGGATCGTAAATCGATCTACCAAAACGCCTCCCGCCCAGACTCGGATCTCTGGCTCGCCAGTGCACATGCAATGTTCCCAGAAGCCCTCAGGAAACGTCTCGAACTCGAAGAGGGCAAGGAAGCCCGCCACCTCACCCGGGTCCGCGAGTTCCATCGATGGATCGTCTCCTGCAGGGTCGGTCCACAAAGAGACAAACTCAATGCGGGTTCCTTCGACGAATGCAGCATCGAATACTGGATTGGGATCGACTTGTGTCGCAACTGGCTGTCGATCACAACCAGTCGCCAACGCTATTACAGCCAAAGCCAAGAACTTCATCTACTCTCGTGACGGACAACGGCGTAGTTTTCTTAGCCCAACAGTGAGTTATATCGACCCGTGGTTTCCAGAGGAAAACACGCATAAAATGACTGGCAGACTATCAGGGGTCGACCTGCTTCGGCTTTGTTGTGCCAGTTGGTTTCATGGGTTGCGTTCAAGGTAGAGGCGAGAGGCCGCCCAGCGATCACCGGCCTGCTCAACCGGATCACTCTGGATGGGCTTGAGAATGTCCTCACCGATATTGTCTAGACCGATCATGACCTGCCAGAGCACCTCCTCGTCCAAAAGCTCCTTCGTCGATTCGGTCTTGAGAATGCCTCGCAGTAGGTCGAGTTCGTTCGGATCGTGGAGGGCCGCAAGTCCCCAGTATGCAGTGCCTCTCGTCGGATCATCCGGGAATCGGAGTGCGTAGTCCACAAGCGCATCCCTCAGGGCCAAGACGTCCTCGTCATCAAAGTCCTCACTAG
Source organism: uncultured Verrucomicrobiae bacterium (assembly GCA_937957985.1). Classification (GTDB taxonomy): domain Bacteria; phylum Verrucomicrobiota; class Verrucomicrobiia; order Verrucomicrobiales; family Akkermansiaceae; genus Haloferula. The sequence continues at coordinate 470 of CALGOH010000144.1, read as the reverse complement.
CAACTCTCGAATCGCATGGCTCGAAGCCGCTCATCCGAACCTTGGCGATGATCTCGCGGGCAAGTAGCAGGCTGGGGTCATCGGGGTCTAACGGCTCAGTAGTCGCCGCGAGCCTCTTCACAAGATCGGTCGCGAGCAGGCTCATTCTTAGGCTCAATAGTGAATCGCATCCGCCCGTAGGTTCCAGAGGAAAACACGAATCGTGTTTTCGCCTGATATCACCACCACGGGCGTGTCGAGAAGCTGTCGGTGCGTCAGCCGCGCTCCCCATCAATCGATGATGACGGTCGCCGGCCGCGGGCCGATCGGGTGGTAGCCGAGCGGTTGGTCCTCTTCGTCGACGACCAGCCAGACCTGCCCGGCGACCGTTTCGACCAGGCGCCGGGTCGCGCCCTTCATCGGCACCGGGGTGCCGCGCGCGCCGGACCGGTCGATCGGGATCAGGCGGATGCCGAACTGGTTCTTGTTCT
>CALGOH010000143.1 GCA_937957985.1 uncultured Verrucomicrobiae bacterium | reverse complement strand
TCACGCATCCGCTGTTCTCCGGACTCGCCAGAGCTCCGATCCCGTGGAGGATCATGGTTGCATGTTGCCCGGGCCTCCCGGGCAAGAAACCATCGACCGAAATCAAACCAACCACCACTTCACGATGATTCGAGCCATCACATTTGTCGTCTTCGGCGGCGGCCTCCTGCCCGCCAGCCTCTCAGCCGCTGTCTTGCTCTTGGTCGATATCTCCGATCCGAGCGCGGTCGTGATCACCAGCACCACCGCCAACTCCGAGAACGAATTCCTGCCTCCTGATGCCGGCACGGGGAGTTCCGGTGTCACGCTTAAGAATCTCTTGGTCGGCAACACGTTGGGGACCCTCTTGAGCGCCACCAGCGGTTCGATCGGTGCGCTTCGGGACGAAACCGGAACGCTCCGGCTTGACCTCACAAACGCCTGGATCGATGACTACACCGGGGGATACACGAAGGCGGACTTTGACATACAGATCGGCGACTCCACCACCCTTCGCTTCGAAACCGACGAACGAGCCCTCACCGGTTCGGCCGTGTTCGACATCACGTCCATCCTCGCCATCTACTATCCCGCCGTGGGCGAGTCGGGCAATATCCTGGTTGGCAATCCAGATGACAACAAGGTCATCGGCCAGTGGTTGGTCGTCCCGGAACCGTCCACCACCCTCATCGGCCTCCTCGCGGCGCTTGCGCTCCTGCGGAGGAGTCGCGCCTAGGCGGTAGGGACATCCTCAAGGGGGCTGGCTGCCGGGAACCGGATTCCTCTGGAAGGGGTCCTGGATTTCGAGCATTTGCTCGAGTCGCTTGATCTCAGCCGCCCATCCCTTGGTTTCCCGCACCCGCCGCAAGGCCCGCGTCACGCTGCTTTCGTGGCCCATCGACAGGCGGGACGCCAGCCAGGCGTTGGGGACTCCGGTCCTCCTCCTGACCAGCGTGCAGATCAGCGCCTTCTCTCGCTGCCAACTCCCGCGCCCCGACAGGGCCACCCGCCCGCGTGGCAAGCCCAGCGCATCGAGCAACCGCTTCACCAACCTCTCCGCCTCGGCCTCGTCGTGGGCGCGGGCCGCCCCGCCGGTCACGCTCGATCGCCTTCGCGCCGTGCCCCGCCCGAACGCCTTGGCGATCTTCTCCCCGAAGCTCTCCGCACCCAGATACCAACCGCGGCGCAACTCCTTGAGCGAGCCATCCGTCAACGTCCCCTCGCGGTCCTTCGCACGCGCCTCAAGATACCGGGCATAGGCCGCCAGTCCCCGCCGTCCCTCCGTCAGCTCGAACGCGCCAAGCACTCGCCCCGTCTCGAGCCATTCCGGGGCCTTGCGGCCCGCGTAGTGAACGAAGCTGCTCCAGCGCCAATCCTTGAGCTTCCTGCCCGTGCTTCCTCCCACCCAGCCGCTGCGGACCGGATTGAGGTGAATGTAGTCGGCCACGATCCGAAAATACTGACCTTTCCCCTCACCACTCACCACCACCGCCTTGTAGCGCCCCTGGAACACATGGCCACGACGCTTCCGGCGCCGATTCCAACTCTGGCTGTAAACGCCCATGAACCATTTCATGCCGGACACCAGATTGGGCTCCGGCGTCTCCAGCAGAAGATGGAAATGGTTGCCCATCAAAACGTAGGCATGCACCCGCCAACCTCGACTACCACACACCTCCTCCAAGCGATCCAGCCAGGCGCGCCGATCCGTGTCGTCCTCAAAGACATCCTTCCCGCCCTCGCCGCGGGCCATCACGTGATAAACCGCTCCGGCGGCCTCGTAGCGCAGCGGACGAGCCATGGGTTCAAAGTAGCCAGCCCGCTCCTCGCCGTCAATGTTCGTTTTCTGGGACCGATCCCTTCCAGGTAGTCCTTCGGATCGTCGCAAAGCCCGGCCCGCACCGGATTCAGGTCGATGTA
>CALGOH010000142.1 GCA_937957985.1 uncultured Verrucomicrobiae bacterium | reverse complement strand
TGGCGAGACAAGTGCGAGCAGACGGTCGTTTGCCAGTTCAACCGGACACTGAGGACAAGATTTTCAGATCGACTCTGACAGCATTGGGACGAGAGAGCTCGATCGGTCGTGTGTTTCTGGTCACGGATGCACCTAGCAGCGGCGACAAACAATTCAAGCCCAGCGAGACTGTCGAATAACCCCATCTGGGTCGGAGTGAGGATTCGATGAGTTGCCGTCTGAGATGGGGACGGTTCCCGGGGGGGGGTGACCGTTTTTTCCCGGAGTAATTTGCCAGGCAATTGGTCGGTCTGCGGGTTGGTCTGCCGGAAGGCCGGAAAGAGAGGATTGCGACCCGGCTCGCTGTGAGTAACATGCAGCCATGCGAGCGTTCACCGCCATCGTCGAAGAATGCCGGGATACCGGGCTATTTGTCGGGTACGTGCCGGGTTTTCCGGGTGCCCATACCCAGGGCGAGAGCCTTGACGAGCTTCAGGCGAATCTTCAGGAAGTCGTTGCCATGCTCCTGGAGGATGGCGAGCCCGAGATAGAGGTTGAATTTGTTGGTACTCAGACGGTTACCGTGTAGATCCATGGGGCGGATACCGGTTCTCAAACCTCGGGAAGCGATTGGGATTTTGCAGAAACTCGGTTTTTCCGAGGTGCGGCAGCGTGGCTCTCATAGGCAATTTCGACACACGGACGGGAGAGGGACTACGGTGCCGGACCACCGAGGCAGGGCTATCCCCCCATCCTGTTGCGTCAGATTGCGAAGGATATTGCACTCACGATTGAGGAATTCATCGCCGCCAGATAAGCCCGACAAGGGTGGCGCGAACGTTGGCGCTCACTCGTGCCGCGCCTGGATGACCGTGCGGTAATCGACGTGGATGCGGTCTTCGAGTGTTTCCCCAACGCCGTCGAAGCACGCGAGGATGCGCTGGTAGTCGGGATCGGCGGTGGATTGGAAGTCGCCCCGCTCCAGCGGGATGGCGAGGAAGGGGTTCCTTTCCGGGCGATCGAGGCGGACGAAGAAGGTTCGTGGCAGCTCGAAGCCGCGGCGGGATGCCACTTCGTCGAGCACGGCGGTCAGGTTCTCGGGAACGATCTGGCGGCAGCCGCGGAGGTCGGGCTGACGGGATTGGGAGGTGCCGTAGAAGGGGACGTTGAGGTCGATCCAGGTCAGGATGCGCTGACGCTCGGCGGCCGTGAGTCTGACGCGCTTCTTTCCGTCCGCGTCCGGATGGCCGGCGATGATCAGGTCGGCGAGCGGGCTGACGGGTGAACCCCAGGTCTTCGGCTCGACCTCGAGGATGTTCGACTCGCAGCCGTTGAAGGTGGGAATCCAGGAGGTGTAGGGATTGCGGCCGAAGCCGGCCATGCCGCCGCGGGCGTCGCCGCCGTGTTCGGCCTGGGTGCCGCGGCGGGCGAGGTTTTCGTAGGCGACGTTGAAGTAGTCGGTGCGGTCGCCGCTGAGGTCGGGATCGTATTCTCCGTCGTGGCATTCGACGCAGTGCCGGTCGAGCACCGGCTGGACGACGCGGGCGAAGCTGAAGCCGTCGCGGCTGCCCCAATCCGGCTCGGTCAGCGCCTCCGCGGGACGGGCGGCGGCGATCGAGGCCCCGATGTTGCTTGCGGCCGGCGAGACGTAGTTGCGGTCGGCATGGCAGCCGATGCAGCTCTGCCGCTCGCCGGGCCGGAAGTGGGTGAAGGTGCGCATCCGCTGCACGGCGCGGCCCTCGGCATCGAGGGGAAGGAAGTACAACGGCAGGTCGGCGGGCACCTTGAAGTGGGCCGAACCGTCCTCCTCGACCTTGGCGAAGCCCCACACGCGCTTCGGGGCGTAGGTCGCGCCGCAGGAGACGACCGGAAACTGGAAGCCGAACTGGCGCTGCGCGGTCTCCGAGCGGATGTCCTTCTCCATTTCCTGCACGACGGCGATGCGCCTGATCTCGCCGCGCCGTACGGCGGCGCCGAGGCCGATGGTGACGTCGTGGACCAGCAGCTCCGCCATGGCCTCGGCGTCAGGATCCAGCCGCGCCACCGATGACGACCGCGGCAGCGGCCGGGGACGCACGGGCTGGGCGGAGTAGAAGCCCATGCCGTCCACCGGTTCCCGCAGGATGGAAGTACGGGATCCCTCGTAGTCGCGGAGCTGGATGGTGCCCTCGCGCGAGACGAGGAAATGGCGGTCGTCGAGCGGGAACGGGCTTTCATACGGTCCGCGCATCGCGTTTCCCCGTCGCGCGTCGTCCACCGTGCCGATGGGGATCTCGGGCGTGAGGTTGCGGATGGCTTCCTGCGCGTTGCCGCCGAGTTCGGGATCGAGCAGGCCGATCGCGCCGCGACACGGGCCGTTGTGGCTGGTCAACACGCACAGGATCTTTCCGGGCATGCCGGGAATCTCGCGGGCCTCCATGAAGGTCGCGGGTCCGAGCACCCGGTTGCCGAAGACGCCGGAGAGCATGGTGCCGTCGGGATTCATCGCCCACAGCGACTGGATCGGGATGGCCGGGCGATCGACGTATTCCCAGCGGCTGAAGAGGATCCGGCCGTCGCGCATGACTGAGGGCGTGAAATCGGTGAGGTAGTTGGCCGACAGGCGGGTGACGTTGCCGCCATCGCCATCTGCGCGGTAGAGCACCGGCGAAGTACTGGTCCAGCAGTAGGCGAAGGCGGGCTTGCGGTCGGAGAGGAAGGCAATGCCTCCATCCGGCAGCCAGCAGGCGTTCATGTTGTTCGAGTCGTGGTCGACCACGCGCGTCAGGCAGTCGCCGTCGGTGCCGATGCTCCAGATGCCGAAGGGCTCGTCCATAGCGCGCTTCCAACTGAACAGGATCCGCGAGCCATCGTACGAAACCTGGCAATCGAGGATCACGCCTTCCGACGCGTCGACCAGTTGCTTCGGCGGTCCGCCGTCCAGGGGCACGACGAAAAGCCCGCCTCCCTTTTCCAGCCCCTCGACGTGGTAGGTGTAGACGTGGGTGGGATTGAGCGGGCGGCGCTGGATCATGACCAGCGAATCGAAGTCGGCATCGGGCAGCGGGGAAGCGGCGGTGATCTGATCTGCCCCGGCAAAAATGAGGACGATCGCCAACGTGAAGGCGGCGGACCCGACGAGCGGAACGGGTTTCATCCGCCTGGCTGATACGACCGACGGAGGGACGATGTTTCGGTCCGGTGGAAATGCCTTGCTCGGCGGCTTCATCCGGCAAGTGTGTTCACATGAACTCTTCACGCGGCCGGGGTGCCGACCGGAATCCGGCCAACCGCTTCGAGGCCTTCCGGGTGGAGGTCGATGGCGACGCCTGGGTCGATGACGACCCCCGCCCGCTGCGGACCGAATTCCTCGCCGACGATTCGCAGTCGATCCTGGCGAGGAACGACGCCGAGGACCTGTCGTTCGAATACGGGCTGAATCCCTACCGCGGTTGCGAGCACGGCTGCAGCTACTGCTATGCCCGTACTTATCACGAGTATCTCGGCTACTCGGCGGGACTGGATTTCGAATCGAAGATCGTGGTGAAACGCGACGCGCCGCGGCTGCTCGAGCAGGCGCTGGCGAAGCGGAGCCATCGGCCGGGAAAGATCGCGATGAGCGGGGTGACGGACTGCTACCAGCCGGTCGAGCGCGAGTTGGAGCTCACCCGCGGATGCCTCGGAGTGATGGCGAAGTTCCGCCAGCCCGTGGCGCTCATCACCAAGAACGCGCTGGTGACCCGCGATCTCGACCATCTGGCCGAACTGGCGCGGTGGAACGCGGTCGCGGTCTATCTTTCGATCACCACGCTCGACCCGAAGCTGGCGCGGGTGCTGGAGCCGCGGGCCTCGTCGCCGCGGGCGCGGCTGGAGGCGATCGGGAAGCTTTCCGCGGCGGGAGTGCCGTGCGGGGTGAGCGCGGCGCCGATGATTCCGGGGCTCAATGACAGCGAGTTGCCCGCGATCCTGAAGGCGGTGAAGCAGGCGGGCGGTTCTTTCGCGGCGTATTCGGTCGTGCGGCTGCCGGGCGCGGTGGCGGGGGTCTTCGAAGGCTGGTTGGAACGGCATTTCCCGGACAAGCGGGAGATGGTGCTGGGGCGGATCCGCTCGATGCAGGGCGGGCTGAACAACACCGCGCCGCTCGAGAGGCTGCGGGGGAGGGGTGCCGCCGCGCAGCAGCTCGGGGCCCTGTTCCGGACCAGTTGCCGGCGCCTGGGAATCGGGACAAGCCCACCGGAGCTGGAAACCCGGCATTTCCGAAGGCTCGCGCCGGGGCAGGGGGAGTTGTTTTAAGGTGAGCGGTGAGATGGTGGATGGTGGATGGTGGATGGAGAGAACCGTGTGTGGGAGATCGCGACGGGAATGGCCCGAAGGGTCACGAGAACGGAGCCCGGGTGCCAAGGAGCGGAGCGACGCGGCCCCGGGATCGGCGGTGCCCAATTGACGGCGGGCCGAAGGGCCGCGACACGAATCGTGTGAGTGGCCGCGACGGGAATGGCCCGGAGGGTCATGAGAACGAAGCCCGGGTGCCAAGGTGCGCAGCACTGCGGCCCCGGGACCGGTAGGGTGGGAAATTGACAGCGGCCCGAAGGGTCGCGAGAAGGGTCGGTGTCATGGGCCAGTCGCTCTCCCAACTCTATGTCCATCTGGTCTTCTCGACGAAGAACCGTGAGCCATGGTTGAGCGCGACGATTCAGGAGCGGTTGTTTCCCTATCTCGCATCCGCTTTGAACCGACAGGATTGTCCCGCCCTGAAGGTGGGCGGACATATCGACCATCTTCATCTCCTGTTTCGTTTGAATCGAACCAAGGCGGCAAGTGACGTCGTCGGTTCGATCAAGGGGGAGAGCTCCAAGTGGATGAAAAGGGAGTTTGCCGATACCGCGGGCTTTGCGTGGCAGGCGGGATTCGGGTTGTTCTCGGTCAGCGCCTCGCAGTTGGAGGAGGTGAGCCGATACATCGTGGATCAGGCGGAGCATCATCGGAAGATGACGTTTCAAGAGGAGTATCGGCGGCTGCTGGATCGCTTCGGTGTCGAATACGACGAGCGCTTCGTTTGGGATTAGGCGGGATGGTCTCGCGACCTTTCAGGCCGCGGGGTTGGTGGGGACGTGCCCCAACCCGGGGTCGATGACCCCGGGCTTTGTTGTTGCGGCCTTTCAGGCCGCGAGATGATGCCGGGAGATGATGCCGCAGGATGGGGTGGTGCGGGATGAGGTTCCGTTGGATGGGGTTGCGGGTGTGCCGGTGGTTGGTGGCGATGGGAATGGCCCGAAGGGCCATGAGAACAGAGCCCGGGAGCAAGGCGCGGAGCGCCGCGAGCCCGGGTTGAACGATCCGCAGGCCCACGGCGGCCCGAAGGGCCGCGAGAACTTTGGTTTCTTCGGTTTCCGATCGACGCCTCTCAGGCGGGCTTGGGTTCGTTTGCTGCGTGGAGGATCGGGATGATGGCGAAGGGTGCGATCAATCCGAGGAGGAGTCCACCGGCCGCACCGAGAAGCAGGTGGAGCGGCACGTTCGGGGAGGCCGGTCTCATCGCTTCGGCCGGTTGCGCGTGGACGACGACAGGATCCTCCGAGATCCGCCGCTGCATCTCTTCGCTGATGAGCTTGACCTTGAGTTGTTCGAGGAGGGATTGGGCGGCTTCGAACTCGGCCTTGGCGTCATCGAAGGTGTAGCGGGCGATTCCCGGCGTCACCGCCCGGTCTTCCTCCTCCTCTTTCCTGATCCTGAGGCGTTCCGCCTGCTCCTTGACGAGTTCCAGTTGGGCCCGAAGGGTCTCGCGCAGTGCGACGACGCCTTCTTTCAGGTCCGTATCGAGGCCAGCGATGATCTTGGTCTGCTGCTTGACCGTCGGGTGGTCGTCGCCAAGACCCGCTTGCTTGGCGGCCTCGAGCTGCCGCTTCGCCGCAAGCCACTGCGGACGGAGGGTCCTGATGATGTTCTCCGGAAGGTTCAGCTCGGCAGCGTAGGTGATCAATTGCTCCCCCTCGTATCGAAGCAGGATATCGATCTGGCTCTCCAGTTTGATTTTCTGCGTTTCCAGTTCGGCATATTGCGCCGCTGCGCCGCTGCCTCGGGGATATGTTGGGGCATTTGCGTCGGGTGGCCATAGCAAGCTCTCGTTCCGAATCATCCCTGTCAGCACCTTGCGCTTTTCCTCCACTCGGTCTTCCTGTTCCCGCACGGCCTTCCGGAGTTCTTCCAAGACCCGATCGGAGCGCGTGTGTTCGATTTCCAGACGTCGGCTGCGGTAGGCATCACTCACGGCCCCGGCGATGAGTCTGGAATCCTCCGGGTTTGTCGTGCGGACACGGATCTCGATGAGGTCGGTGCCCTTGATGTTCCGGGTGTCGATGGACTGACGCAGCTTTTCCAGAACCTCGGGACGAGGCATGCCCCAGCGACTCATGAGATCAAGTTGGTCGATCACCCGATCCAGCGTGGCCTGCGAGCGGATGACTTCGAATTCGGTGGCGAAGAAGTTCGATGGAGTTGCAGACGGGTCGTGCGAAACATGGCCGGGTAGGACCTGCACCGACGGGGTCACGGGCCGGACCTGAATTGTGGCCGAAGACTCGAATGTCTTCGGCGAAATGTAGGCGATCACACCGCCAAAGAAGACGCCGGCGAGCGGGCCCAGGATCAGGGTCACGAGGAAGACCCACCAGAAGCGCTTGAACATTGAACCGGTGTAGCGAGTTTAACTTTGTGGCGCAATGTTATTTTGGAGTGCGGATGCTTGCCACCGCTTTGGGAGCTGCTTTGGGAGTGGTTGGATCCTGGTTCCTGCGCCGGAAGGGAAAATCCCGCTGCGCCCGATTTCAGGCGCATCGCTCACAGGGCTTGTTGACGCCGGGTGACCGGGCTCGCTCCTCCAGTTGATCGAAAGCGGTGGCAAGCCACCGCACTCCAAATCAGTAACTCCTTCCCCAGATCACCCGCCGACGCGTCGGCGTACCGGTGAGGAGGCAGGGCATTTCCGCACCGTCCTGGTGGTCGAGCGGGATGCAGCGGATGGTGATCTTGTGCTTCTTGCTCAGCTCCTCCTCCTGCTCGCTGGAGCCCTCCCACGGCGTGATCAGCCAGCCGGGGTTGTCCTGCGCCCAGTGGGCGTCGAATTCCTCGATCGATCCGCAGCGTCCGATGTTCAGGTCGCGGAAATGGGTGGCCCGCTCGAGCAGGCCGTCGTGGATCTGCTGGAGGATGTCGCCCGCGTTGCGGATGAACTCCTCCTGGTCGATGAACTCCTTCTCGTTCGGTGCCTGGTCGCGGCGCTGGACGCAGACCTTGCTCCCCTCGAGGTCGCGGGGGCCGATCTCGATGCGGATCGGCGCGCCCTTCTTGACCCACTCCCACTTCTTGCCGGGGACGTCGCGGTCATCGACGTGAACGCGCAGCGCTTCGTCGTGAAACTTCTGGTGACGGAGCGTTTCCGCGAGCGCCTGGCAGGCGTCGAGCACGGCCTGGCGGCTGTCATCCTTCGGCGTGACCGGTAGGATGACGATCTGCTGGGTGGCGACGCGCGGCGGGAGGACGAGGCCGTCGTCGTCGGAGTGCGCCATGATCAGCGTGCCGATGAGCCGGGTGGAAACGCCCCACGAGGTGGTATGGGCGTGCTCGACGACGCCTTCGCGGCCGGTGAAGGAGATGTCCTGCGCCTTGGAGAAGTTCTGTCCGAGGTAGTGCGAGGTGCCGGCCTGGATGGCCTTCTTGTCCTGCACCATGGCCTCGACGGTGAGGGTCATCTCCGCGCCGGGGAAACGTTCGGCCTCGGTCTTTTCTCCGGGAATCACCGGGATCGCGAGGTGGTCGCGCAGGAAGTCGGCGTAGAGCTTGTGGATCATCCGGGTTTCCTCGATCGCCTCTTCCTGAGTCTCGTGGGCGGTGTGCCCTTCCTGCCAGAGGAATTCGGCGGTGCGGAGGAACAGGCGCGGGCGCATTTCCCAGCGCATCACGTTGGCCCACTGGTTGATCAGCAGCGGCAGGTCGCGGTAGCTCTGGACCCAGCGTGAGAAGGCGGCGCCGATGATGGTCTCGGAGGTCGGACGGATGACGTAGGGCTCGGCGAGTTCGCCGGTGGGGATCATCTTCGTCCTGCCGGTTTCCTCGTCCTTGACGGTCTCGAGCCGGTGGTGGGTGACGACCGCGCACTCGGTCGCGAAGCCCTCGGCGTGCTCGGCTTCCTTCTCAAGGTAGGAGAGGGGGATGAGCAGCGGGAAGTAGGCGTTCGAGTGGCCGGTCTCCTTGAAGCGGCGGTCGAGCTGCTGCTGGATCAGCTCCCAGATGCCGAAGCCCCACGGCTTGATGACCATGCAGCCGCGGGTTTCCGAGTTCTCCGCCATGTCGGCGGCCTTGATGACCTGCTGGTACCACTCGGGGAAATCCTCGGAGCGGGTCGGGGTGATGGCGGTCTTGGGAGGCATGGGATGGATTGCCGAGTGAGAAGTGCGAAGTGAGAAGTGGAGATTACTTCTGCTGCCGGGCGTTGGCTTTGAGGCGCAGGGCGTTCAGCGCGATGAAACCGGTGGCATCGTCCTGGTTGTAGGCAGCCTCCTGACCGCCCTCCATGGTGGCGACGGCCTCGGAATACATGCTGTGCGGACTGCGGCGGCCGGCGCACATGACGTTGCCCTTGTAGAGCTTCACGCGGACCTCGCCGCTGACGGTCTTCTGGCTCTCGGTGACCAGCGCCTGGATGGCCTCGCGCTCGGGGGCGAACCAGAAGCCGTTGTAGACGAGCTGCGCGTACTTGGGGATGAGCGTGTCGCGGGTGAGCTGGAGTTCGCGATCCATCACCAGCGTCTCGAGGTCGCGGTGGGCGGCGAGGAGGATCGTGCCGCCGGGGGTCTCGTAGATGCCGCGGGACTTCATGCCGACGAAGCGGTTCTCGACGATGTCGACGCGGCCGATGCCGTGGGCACCGCCGAGGGCGTTGAGCACGCGCATGACGCCGTAGGCGGTGAGCAGCGTGTAGCCGTCCCGTTCGCCCTGCACTTCGAAGTCGCCGAGTTCCCGGATGAGGGTGTCGAGTCCCTCGGTCTGCAGGCCGATGATGTCGCCCTTCTCGAAGAGGCACTGGAGATACTGCGGCTGGTCGGGCGCGTCCTCGGGGGAGACCGAGAGGACATACATGTCCTTGTCGTCCTCGCCGGTGGCGTCGTGCCAGGTGTCCTCGAGCGCACCGGCCTCGAAGGAGATGTGCAGGAGGTTGCGGTCCATCGAGTAGGGCTTCTTCATCGAGGCCTTGACCGGGATGCCGTTGGCCTCGGCGTATTCGATCATCTCCTTCCGTCCGGGGAACTGCTTGCGGAACTCCGCGTCGCGCCACGGGGCGATCACCTTGATGTCGGGCGCCAGCGCGGCGGCGGAAAGCTCGAAGCGGACCTGGTCGTTGCCCTTGCCGGTGGCGCCGTGGGCGATGGCGTCGGCACCCTCCTTCTTCGCGACGTCGATCATCCCCTTGGTGATGCACGGGCGGGCGATCGAGGTGCCGAGCAGGTAGCGGCCCTCGTAGAGCGCATTGGCCTGGAACATGGGGAAGATGAAGTCGCGGGCGAACTCCTCCTTCTGGTCGTCGATGTAGCACTTCGAGGCACCGGTCTTGAGCGCCTTCTCCTCCAGGCCGTCGAGTTCGTCGCCCTGTCCGCAGTCCGAGCAGTAGGCGATGATCTCGGCATTGTACTTTTCCTTGAGCCAGAGCAGCAGGACGGAGGTGTCGAGACCTCCCGAGTATGCGACGACGATCTTCATGTCGGCGCGAGGGGTAGGGGGGAAACTTGAAACTTGAAACTCTAAATTTCGGTCTCCCGACGGGCGTTCCAAAAGGCGGTTCCGGTTCCCATGGGCGCGGAATCGAGGGGAGGAGATGATGTCGGTGCCATGAAATCGCCGAACATCATGCGGAAGAGAATGATCCTCAGCTCGGATCCCGTGCCGGTACCGTATATCGGCAGGCGTCGCCGTGAGCTTTCGCCACGCACCATCGATTATGTCTCGAAGGCGAAACTCGTGACCGGCAGGCTACCCTCTGACGAGGGTTCGAATCTTTCCGAGCTGGTTCGACGCACCCTTTCGTCCTGAAGGATCGTTTCTGATTGGTGCCTGACCGCGCTTGCGGGTCGGCGGCACGCCCCCTAAGGCAGGGGGCGTGCTGGAGGGAGCGGATGACTGGGCCCTGGCGCTGTTCGCGGCGCTCTGCATCGGCGTGGCCAAGGCGGGCTTCAGCGGCACCTCGCTGCTCGCGGTGGCGATCTTCACCCAGCTCTTCGGCGCGAAGGATCAGGCGGGCTTCGCGCTGCCCCTGCTGATCATCGCGGACCTCTGTGTCTATCCTGCCTTCCGCAAGCATGGATCGTGGCACGACGTGTGGCGGCTGCTTCCGGCGGCGCTGGCCGGGGTCGCGGCCGGTTGGTGGCTGCTCGGCCTCATCCCCGAAACCATTCCGGACGCGGTGGCGCGGCGGATCATCGGCTTTTCGATCCTGCTGATGCTGGCCCTGCAGTCGCTGCGGGTGTTGAAGCCGGCGCTGCTCGAAAAGATCGCCGACCACCGGGCCTTCGGCACCGGGGCCGGCGTGGCGGCCGGGGTGACGACCATGCTGGCCAACGCGGCGGGACCCGTCTTCCAGCTCTACCTGCTGTCCCGGCGCGTGCCGAAGATGGAGCTGATCGGGATCGGCGCGCGTTTTTTCCTGCTGATCAACCTGATCAAGGTGCCGCTCAACCAGAACCTCGGGTCGATCAACCCTCAGAGCCTGTGGACGAACCTGATGCTGGCGCCCGCCATCGTGCTGGGGATCCTGATCGGGAAAAGCCTGCTGCAGAAGGTGCCGCAGCGGGCCTTCGAGTGGATGATCCTGTTCTTTGCCGCGGTCGCGGCGGCGCGGATGCTGGTGTGACGCTCAGCGGCGGTATTGCTGGAGTTCCTGCCAGTTCTGGTAGGCCATCAGCCCGAGGAAGATCGGGAAGATGAAGCTGCCGGTGAACTGGATCATCAGCACGGCGGAGATGATGGCGGCGATCATGCTGATCTTGAGGGCCAGGAGACGCCGCGATGGGCCGAGCAGCGAGGCCATCAGGCGTCCGCCGTCGAGCGGGATCACCGGGACCAGGTTGATCACCGCCCAGAAAATGCTGATGATGATGACGATGCTGACGAAGTAGGACGCCGCGAAGGTCGGAAGTTCCACAAAGAGGGTGATGGCGAAGAAGATGCCCGCGAGGACGAGTTGGATCGCCGGTCCGGCGGCGGTGACCAGAAGATCCTGGGTGCGGGTGAAGGCATTGGCGGGGAAGGCCGCGAAGCCGCCGAAGGCCATGAGGGTGATCTGGGTCGGGGCACCGAAGGCCTTGCCGGTGAGGGCGTGGCCGAGTTCGTGGACGAGGATGGAAAGGAATCCGGCCAGGACGAACAGCAGGACCCGCATGAGCGCATCCGAGCTGCTCGCACCGAGCGCACCACCGATCAGGGCGAGGGTGATCCAGAACCACGGCTGGATGACGACCGGGATGCCGAAAAGGGAAAAGCGGAGCATGTCGCGGGGGACTAAAGCAGGAATCGGCCCGGCGGCAATGCCCGTGACCGGATCGGGAGCGTCCGGGGGCTTGCGGGTCGCCGAAGCTGCGGGTAGGTAGGGGCCGTGGATCGCAATGTGGACGTCGCCATCGTCGGGGCCGGCCCCGCGGGCTGCACGCTCGGGGCGCTGCTGGCGGAGAGGGGTTTCAAGGTGCTGTGCTTCGATGACGCGAAGCGCCCGGAGCTGCTGGTCGGCGAGTCGCTGCTGCCGACGGTGGTCGACCTGATGCGGCGCCTCGGCATCGAGGATCGGGTGAAGCAATTCTCGACCTTCAAGCCGGGGGTGGCCTTCATGCACCGGGGCGGGCTGCGGCTCGACTTTCTTTTCCCGGCCGGGGTGCTGGGGAAGACGCCCAACTACGCCTACAACATCCCGCGTCCGGAATACGACAACCTGCTGCGCACGCGCGCCGAGGAACTGGGTGTCGAGTTCGTGACCTGCCGCGCGAAGGTCGAGAAGGGTGCCGATGGACGCGAACTGCAGCTCGCGGAGGAAACGCTGGCGGAGGTGCCACGGCTCTCCGGCCGGCATCCGAAGCTGCTCGTCGACTGCACCGGGCGGGCACGTCTTTTCGCCCGGACGCTCGAGCTGCCGGCGAAGCGCGGCAAGCGCAGCGACGCGGCGTACTTCGCTCACTACGAGCATTTCGACGCCCAAAGCTCGGTGGATGGGCAGGTGGTGCTGTCGATCCTCGATCACGGCTGGTCGTGGCGAATCCCGCTGCCCGGACGGCTGTCGGTCGGGGTGGTCGTCGACACGAAGAAGGCGAAACAGCACGGCTCGACGCCGGAGGAGCGGTTGGAGTCGATCATCGATTCGGAGCCGATCCTGCGGGAGGCGGGGAAGGGGCGGAAGCGGGTGTCCGACGTGATGACCTACACCAACTACCAGCTCATTTCCGATCGCGGCCACGGGCCGGGCTGGGTATCGGTCGGCGATGCCCATGGCTTCGTCGATCCGATGCTGTCGCCGGGCCTGTTCATGGCGATGCACATGGCCGACCTGCTCGACCGCAAGGTTTTCAAGCAAGGCCCGACGGTGCTGGATCAGCCGGAACGGCTGGCGGCGGGTTTCGCCCGCGTGGAACGGGAGATGAACGACTGGCACACGGCCTGGGGCGAGATCATCGAGTATTTCTACGACGGCCGGATCTTCTCGATGTACGAGGGCGGCTCGAAGCTGAGCGAGCAGTACAAGAAGTGGGCCCTGCCGGCGATCATGGAGAAGCACATGAGCCGGAACATCACCCGGATGGTGTCGGGTGTGAGCACGCGCAGCCGCTACGGGCGGGGCCTGGTGCGCTTCGGCTCGAAGCATCTCGTGTGGGACACCGAGCCGCCCGAATACTACGCGGTGATGGCGTGACTTGGGAACTCACGTCCGCCAGATGAGACGAAGGCTGTCGAGGCGTAGGCGGGCGGTGGAGAGCGCTTCGAGAGACTCGGAAAGGGTGGCTTCGAGGGCTTCGATCTCGGCGGGAGAGACCTGGGGATTCCTGCGGGCGAGGGCCTTGAGGCGGGCGATCTCGGCACTCATCTTGCTTTCCGCGGCTTCGCTGGCGGCATTCACCGCCGGCGATACCTGCTCTTCCGCGACCGCGCGGGCGGACTTGAGCATGGTCGGGAAGATATCGTTACGGAAAGCGGGCTGACCGACCAGCCGGCGGGCATCGCCGGGCTTGAGCGGGGCGGGAGGCGGCTCGTCCGACAGGTCCCGCCCCTGGTGATCGATCATCACGCGGATCGCGGTGGGCGGGAGGAAGCGCTCGAGATGGAGCCGGCCCGGCGCGAGCGATTCGAGGACGAACCGCGCTTCGAGCAGGATCGCCTTGCCGCGTCCGGTTTCGCACACGGCGAAGGAAGCGTTGCCCGTCTCCGAACCGAGGAGCGACTCGATGGCGCCGCGGATCATGGGATGGTCGCCGCTGAGGAGTTCGAGATCCTCGCGACCGAGCGCGGTGTGGCGGTCAAAGGTCGCCGAGACGCCCTCCTCCGGGAGGTCGGCGAAGGTCTCGCTGAGGCGCTGGCCGCGGGCGAGGTGGTAGGTGCGGGGAGAGTGGTCGGAGATGTCGAGACCGAGGCGGTCGATCAAGCGGATGGCGAAGCGCTCGAAGCCGACGTCGGCGTCGTGGGCCGCAACAGCCGCGATCAGGGACCCGGCTTGCTCGGGAAGAGGAGCGCTGAGGTCGAGGAGGTGGTCGTGCCCGGAGTCGAGTTCCGCGGCGACCTCGGCGGCGCGCCGGCGGCTTAGTTCGAGAAAGCGCTCGAAGGCCTCGTCGTCGGGGATCTCCTCGAGCCGGGGCAGGAGTTCCTCCGCGAGTGCCGTGGCTCCCCGCAGGGGGCGCGAGAAGGCGTCGAGCCCGTCGTGGAACCAGCGGGCCAGCCTTTCCGAAGTACTACCGATGCCGTAGGGAATGTGGATGTGGATGGTGCCGGTCTGGCCGATCCGGTCGAGGCGGCCGATGCGCTGTTCGAGGAGTTCCGGGTCCCGCGGCAGCCCGAAGAGAACGAGGTGCCGGGCGAACTGGAAGTTGCGGCCCTCGCTGCCGATCTCCGACGAGATCAGGATCCGCGCCCCGGCGGGGTCGGCGAACCAGGCGGCGTTGCGGTCGCGCTGGAGGAGCGAGAGGTCTTCGTGGAAGAGCGCGGATTCGACATGAATCTCCTCCAGCAGCTTTTCACGGGTCGTGATGGCGGCGTCGGGGCTGCCGGTGATGAGCAGCAGTTTTTCGTCCCCTGGAAGGCTCCGGATGAGTCCGGCGAGCCAGGCGTAGGGGGAGTCCCCTTCGGCCAGCGGATGGAGCCGGGGTTCGCGTTCCGGGAAGCCGCTGAGCCGTCGCCGGGTGTTGCGGAAAAGGACGCGTCCCGTGCCGAAGCCGTCGATGAGCGCATGGATCAGCGGAGCGCGTGCGGTCTCGTCGCCATGCCCGAGGCGCTGGAGAAGGTCGTCCGTGGCGGGGTCGGAGAAGGTGCCGAGGGAGTCCGGGATCTCGCCAGCTTCGAGCCGGTCGACCAGTTCAGCGAGCGGTGCGTAGCTCTCGGTTTCGGCGAGGAAGGCATGAAGGTCGCCGTAGCGGTGGGGGTCGAGCAGGCGCAGCCGGGCGAAGTGGCCGGCGGGGCCGAGTTGGTGAGGAGTCGCGGTGAGCAGGAGCAGCGAGGGCGTCACCGAGGCGAGCGCTTCGACGGCGGAGTAGTCGGGTGATGCTTCGTTCGGCGACCACTCGAGGTGGTGCGCTTCATCGACGATGAGGAGGTCGAAGGCCGCG
The DNA here is from genome assembly GCA_937957985.1 of uncultured Verrucomicrobiae bacterium. Taxonomy (GTDB): domain Bacteria; phylum Verrucomicrobiota; class Verrucomicrobiia; order Verrucomicrobiales; family Akkermansiaceae; genus Haloferula. Next base: position 3,083 of record CALGOH010000142.1, on the reverse strand, counting down.
TCCCGCGCCTGGACGAGGCGTGCGGGGTTTTCCGCGAGCAGAGGAATGGGTGCGAGGATCAGTTGGGATTCCTCGAAGGGGTTGGCATCGGGCTGGTGTTCGGTGACGGCGAGACAGCGTGACTCGTCCGTGATCGTGAAGAGCAGGTTGAACCGCCGAAGCAACTCGACGAACCACTGGTGGACCAGGGGCTCGGGGACGAGGATCAGGATTCGGTCGGCGCGCCCGGTGAGGTGGAGATGCTGGAGGATGAGGCACGCTTCGATGGTCTTCCCGAGGCCGACTTCATCGGCGAGGAGCAACCGGAGATGGGGGCGGCGGCAGGCTTCGGAGACGATGGCGAATTGGTGGGGGATGAGGTCGATGCGCGCGCCGCGAAAGCCGCGTTCCGGCGCGGCACGCAGGCGGGTGTTCCATTCAAGCACGTCTCCCCGCAGGTCGAAGTCCCGCGGGTCGTCGCAGATCCCGGCGAGCAACCGGTCCTCGGGCGAGGTGAAGCTCAACGAGTCGAGCAACTCGCCCTCCGGCAGATCATCGCGGTCGCCGACATAGACGAGCAGGTCGCCGGTCTCGCGGACCTCGCGCACGATGAACTCCGAACCGTCGCGTCGGGCGATCCGGTCGCCGGCCTTGAAGCGGACGCGGACCAGCGGTGCGGAGTCGAGCGCGTAGAGCCGCGTTTCCTCGGCCGCGGGAAAGTGGAGCTTCACGCGCCCGTGAGGAACCTCGACGACGACGCCGAGGCCGAGGGCGGGTTCGGAGGTGGAGATCCAGCGTTGTCCGGGGGCGGGCACGAAGCGCCCGTGTAGGCCGACGTGCCGCGAACGGGAAGCGAAATGGCGGCCTTAACGACCCCGATCCGAGGCTCCCAGGTGGCGGAGCGTGACGACGCTCGGGCTCCGCAACTCGATCACGCAGGGCCCTGCGACCGGGAACGGGCGGCGCCAACTGATCCGAACGTCGGGATCGTGACTCCGCTTCCCAACATACAAGCGGTGGTCGTGGCGATAGGGCCGGACGTCGAGACCGAGGGACTCGGTTCCCGGTTTTTCGATCTTCATGTAGGAACGATCCGAGGTGGAGACGAGCAACGCGACCTCACCTTCCTTGAGTTCGATCTGGTCGCCGATGCCGCTGAGCGTGATCCATTCGGCCGCAGGAGACAGGGAGGCGGAGGCAAGAAGTGCGAGAACCGTGGCTTTCATGATCACAACCTCGATCGGAAGCGACGATGCGCAAACCGAGATAAGTGAAAGATAATCAATGAGTCATGTATTCAAAAGAAGTGAAACAATCGATTTGTCCTAAAGTGTCGCTGCGCAGGCTGGTCAAATGTCCCGGTGGCTGCGAGGAATGCGCGCATGTCACGGCTGGCGGCGCGCACGGGCCGGATCGACGCCTCGGGAATCCGCAAGGTGTTCGATCTGGCGAGATCGATGGAGAATCCGATCAATCTTTCGATCGGTCAGCCGGATTTCGACGTGCCTCCGGAGGTCAAGGCCGCCGCGCACGAGGCGATCGACGCCGGGCGCAACAGCTACACACCGACCCAGGGCGCGGCGGAGCTGCGTCCGTTGCTTCTGGAGGAGGAGAAGCACTTCACCGGGCGCGACTGGCAGGACCAGGAGCTGCTCGTCACCTCGGGGGTCAGCGGCGGGCTCTTTCTCGCGCTGCTGGCGTTGGTGGAGGAGGGCGACGAGGTGATCATCCCCGATCCCTACTTCGTGATGTACAAGCACCTGGTGGCGCTGTTCGGCGGCACGCCGGTGTATCTGGACACCTACGACAGCGGCTTCGGGATCGATCCGGAGCGGCTCGAGTCGCTGATCACCCCGCGGACGAAGGTGCTGCTGCTCAATTCGCCGAGCAACCCGACCGGGCGCATCCTTTCGCGGGCGGAACTCTTGGCGGTGGCCGACGTTTGCCGCAGGCACGGTCTGCTGGTCATCAGCGACGAAATCTACCGCCGCTTCGCCTACGTCGAGATGGTCTCGATGGCCGAGGTGTACGAGGAAACGCTGGTGCTCGCGGGGCACTCGAAGGCCTACGGGATGACCGGGTGGCGGCTCGGCTACGCCTGCGGGCCGCGGGATGTGGTGCAGGCGATGACCAAGGTGCAGCAGTACAGCTTCGTCTGTGCGCCATCCTTCGTTCAGTACGCCGCGCTGGCCTGTCCGGCCGTGGATCTCGGGCCCTACATCGAGAACTACCGGACGAAGCGCGACCTGCTGGTCGGCGCGCTCGAGGGAAGTTTCGAACTCGGTCCCCCCGACGGGGCCTTCTACCTGTGGGCGAAGGCTCCCCGGGATGAGACCGGCACTTCATTCGTCGAAAAGGCGATCGCCAACAACGTGCTGGTGATTCCGGGAGGTGTCTTCAGCGAGAAGGACACCCATTTCCGGATCTGCTACACCGTTCCCGACGACCGTCTGCTGGCCGGGGCGGAAATCCTGTGCCGGCTGGCCTGAGGCGGATCACCAGCGGTGGTGGCGCGGCACGTAGTAGCGGTGCCCGCCACGATAGTAGCACGGGCGACCGTTGTAGTAGTAGACGTCGTTGCCGCGGTACTGTCGGCCAGCGGCCACGCCGAGGGCCAGGCCCGCGGCCCCGATGGCGGCGGCACCGCCGGGGCTGACCGATTGGACCGGGTTGCCGTAGGCGTCGTAGGTGGTCATGCAGGACATGCTGACCGATGACAGGATGGCGATCGTGGCGAGTTTGAGCAGGGTCGATTTCATGACGTTGTGGGATGTAGGACGTGATTACAGCTAGGATATTCGACGGGATCGGCGGGCATTTCCAGAATGAAGTTTCCCTGCTGGAAGGAAACCGTATCCGGTGCGTAATCTCCGGCATGTTCCGACCGTCCCTGATCGCCGTCGCCTGTCTTTTCGTCGCCTGCCTCGTGGCCGCCGTGCCTTCCGGGAAGCCGGACGACGCCAAGCGGATCGTCTTTGTCGCCGGAAACCGCAGCCACGCTTCGGGTGACCACGAGTTCCGGGCGGGCTGCCTCCTGCTGGCCAAGGCGCTGAACGAGCAGAGCGGCCTGAACGTGAAGGCCGAGGTGGTCGGTGTCGAGTGGG
>CALGOH010000141.1 GCA_937957985.1 uncultured Verrucomicrobiae bacterium | reverse complement strand
GGGGGTGCGGAGCCGCTCCGGCGTGCGCCGGATGCCTTGTTTTCCAGCGCCGATGTTGGATCGGGAAGTGGCGGGTCATCTCCGCGCCTTCTTCGCCGCCATCATCTTCGGTGGCACGTTGTAGAGCAGTTGCCCGCCCCGCGAGGGCGGACTCACCACCAATCCGATCAGCGAGCCTTTCTTCACGTTGACGCTGCCGGAGGTGTCGAGCACCCACTCGACCAGCCCCGAGAAGTCCGGTTCGTGACCGACCAGCATCACGCGCCCGAACTCGGTGAATGCCTTCAACTCATGCAGGGCCTCCTCGGGGCGCATCCCGCAATCGATCCACGGCTGGCTCACCGGCCCCGGCATCCCCCCCGCCTCGCAGAAATGTTCGGCCGTCTGCTTGGCCCGGATGCGCGGACTGGTCAGCACAACATCCGGAAGCCGGTCGAGCGCCGCCAGCAGGCGGCCCGCCCGCCTCGCCTGTTGGATTCCCCTCTCCACCAGCTCCCGTTCGAAGTCACCGGCGGGATGGGAGTCCTCGGCCTTGCCGTGGCGCAGCAGGATCAGCTCCATGGTCACATCGTCATGCCTCCATCCACCGCCAGCACCTGACCGGTGATGTAGCGGCCCTGCGGACCCGAAAGATAGATCACCGCATCGGCGATGTCGTCCACCGTGCCGAAGTCACCCAGCGGGATCTTCGCCAGCACGTCCTCGCGCACCTTTTCCGGCAGCACGTCGGTCATGTCGGTCGTGATGAAACCCGGGGCGATCGCATTGCAGGTGACCTTCTTGCCGGCCAGCTCGCGGGCGACCGACTTGGTGAATCCGATCAGCCCCGCCTTGCTCGCCGCGTAGTTCGCCTGGCCGGCGTTGCCGATCAGTCCGATCACCGAGGCGATGTTCACGATCCGCGCGTCCTCCGCCTTCATCAGCGGCCGCATGAAGGCCTTCACCGTGTTGAAGGCACCCTTGAGGTTGGTGTCGAGAACGGTCATCCAGTCTTCCTCCTTCATCCGCATCAGCAGGCCGTCCCGTGTCACCCCGGCATTGTTGACCAGGATGTTCACGCTGCCGAAGTCCTCGAGGATCCGCTTTCCGAGGTCCTGCACCGCCTCGTGATCGGCCACATCGACCGCGTAGGCCTTCGCTGCGCCGGCGTGGGCCTGGTTGATCGCATCCGCGGTCGCCCCGCAACTCGACTCGCTGCGGCTCACCACCGCCACCTTCGCGCCGCGATCCGCGAACGCCTTCGCGATCGCGCCGCCAATGCCGCGACCACCGCCGGTCACGACCGCCACCTTGCCTACGAAGCTCTGCATGCCGCGAGCCTGTCGCGACGACGCCGCCATTCCAAATCCAAAAAGCCGCCGTGAAAGATCGCATCCGTGGGCCAGGTCAGCCGGACGGGGAAACCACTTCACGGTAGACTTCCACCACCCTTTCCGCGGCCCGCTCCCAACTGGCGGCCTCCGCTTCCATCCGCGCCTGCCTTCCGAGCGATCCACGCAGGACCGGATCAACCAACAGCGACGCGACTTCCGAGGTCATCGCTCGGACGTCCCCGACCGGGACCACCCGGGCCGAAGGCAACACCTCGGCCACCCCGCAGCGGTCGGTCACCACCGCCGGGACGCCATGCGCGGCCGCCTCCAACGCGACCAGGCCGAAGGGCTCGGAACGCGACGGCAGACACAGCACCGCCGACGTCGACAATTCCGCCATCACCTGATTGCGGGTCAGGAAACCGGGAAACCGGATTCTCCCCTCGAGCCCCATGGCGGCGGCGAGGCGCTTCAGCGGATCCAGCATCTCGCCGGTCCCCGCCATCACGAACTCCGCATCCACGACACGTTCCGCCACGCCGCGGGCCATCCGGAGGAAATCCTCCGGGGCCTTCTGCGGAGTCATCCGCCCGATGAAGACCACTCTTCTCGACCGACGCTCCCCGGGCGACCCGCCATATCGGGCACTCACACCGTTGGGCACCGGACGGATCTTGCTACGGGGAATCCCGTACTCATGTTCGCACCGCCCGGCGGTGTAGTTGCTCACCGTGATCACCCTCCGCGCCATCCGCATCCCGGCTCGCTCGACCAGGAAGATCCGGTTTCTTTCCCCGGAGCGGTCGAGTTCCAGCGAGTGCAGGTGCAGCACGATCGGCAGGCCCGTCCGTCGCGACAACTCGGACGCCGCCGGCACCGTCAGCCAGTCGTGGGCATGGATCAGGTCGAAGTCACCGGGAGCCGCGCGGTCGGCGAAGGCCCGCACCCGCCGCCAGAGGTCACCGTCGTAGCCCTCGCCGGTGGCGTAGGGATCGCCGGTTTCGTCTTCAGGCAACCGCAGCGTCAAATCCACCCTCGCGCGGAGCGCCCCCGCCAGTCCCGCACAGGCGACTCCGAGCCCCCCGGTGATCCGCGGCGGAAACTCCCATCCCAGCATCAGCACGCGCAGGCGACCCATCGGCCCAGCCAATCAGTTTTACCCGGAGCTTCAACTTTGGAGTGCGGAAGCTTGCTTCCGCTTTGCGAACCACCTGCTCACCGCGCGGCGAAAGACATCCGCCAACATCCGGAGCGGACTTCACATGATGCAACGACGACCGGTCGCTCCCAAAGCGGCGGCAAGCCGCCGCACTCCACATCACCCGAAGATCAGCCACCACCCGATCACGAAGATCGGCACGTCGACGATCGCGTGGCTGACCCAGCAGGGCCACACCGAGCGGAAGCGCAGGTACAGCCAGCTCCAGATCAAGCCGCCGGTGAACACGCCGGTCGACGCCAGCGCGGTGATCCTCCAGTCGAACTGCGCCGCCAGGGCGAACACATGGTGCAGCGTGAATCCCAGCGCCGACGCCACGACCGCCGCCTTGCCGCCGATGAGGCGCTCAAACTGCCGGAACACGAACCAGCGCCAGACGTATTCCTCGATCAGCGAATTCGCGGTGATCCAGTAGATCGCCGCCCCGATGAAGACCGCCGGGCTGGAGAGCCCGGTCAACTCGGCCCGTTCTCGAATGACTTCGGCGTCCACCCAGCCGAGCTGACGCACCACGAAATACGCGCCGAAGATCAAAGCCGCGATCGCCACGCCGCTTGCGACGGCGGGACCGAATCCCCCGTGCCTGGCGGGCGAGACGCTCCAGGCCTCCTTCTCGGTCCATCGGTGCCAGACCGCCGGCAACGCAATGATCCATATCTTCGAAAACCCGAAGAGCACCTGCCCGAATCCCGACTCCGGCCACCAGAACATCCCGGCCAGCACCCCGAGCGAGGGCACCGGAAGCAACAGGGCGAGCGCGGCCATCGCCCGTCGTCGGCGCTTCATTCTTCGTTCGTCATCCATTTCCTCGCCGTCGCCCGCCCAGCTTCAATCATCCGCCGGCCATCGCAAGCCCGATGAAAGACCGGCGGCTGCGGCAGCTCGGTGGTGAGAAAGATCACCTCCTTCCCACACCGCTCCGCATCCCGCCGGCGCCGGTCCTCGAGTTCGCGGTTCGGGATCGCGTGGCAGGCGGCCAGCACCCCTCCCAGCCTCATGCGCTCCGTCGGTCGCGCGGGAAACCGGATGCGGTGAATCACGATCCGGTCGATCGTCTCGTCCTCCAGCCAATGGGCGTAGGGCGTCTCGTTCGAGACCCCTCCATCGGCCAGCCAATCGCCATCGATCCTTCTCGCCCGATAGACGACGGGCATCGAGATGCTGGCGACGATCAACTCGACCAGTGGCCCATGCGTCCGGATCTCGCCTGCCCGCCGGGAAAGATTGGCCACGGCGATCTCCAGTGAGGGGGCCCGCAATTCCTCGAGCCGTCCACCGCCGAGCAGGCGCATCAGCCGCCGCCGCATCCGTCCGCCGCCAAGCAGGCCGTTGGCATAGCTCCAGGTCAGCAGACCGGGAAGGCGCAGCAGGAACCCCCAGTCGCCGAAGGCCCGGCGGAAATCGATGTCGCAGATCTCCTCCTCCAATGCCTCCCCGCGCAAGCCGCCGGCCCACAACCCGCCGGCGAGCGCCCCGGCGGAGGCACCCGCGATCCGCGACGGACGCAGCCCGCCCCGGTCCAGCTCGTTGAGGAACCCGCTGTGCGCGTAGTGCCCGAGAAACGAAGAGGCCAGGCAGACCGCGGTGCGCTTCTCAGACATGGGTGGCGACTTCCTCGATCTCCCCGACCTTGGCGCGGTCGCGCGGACGCAGGAAAAGCAACCCCCCGACCAGGGCCCAGACGAGCGTGCAGAAGAACCCGATCAACCCGGCCGCCACCGCGATGTCCGGCGCCATCCCGACAAGATCCTGCATCAGCACCTTGAGCGATGCCTCGCGCACGCCGAGGCCCGAGATCGAAAGCGGCAGCGCGCCCAGCATGTCGGCGATCGGCATCGCGATGAGCACCGGCTCGATGCCGACATCCGAACCCGCCGCCCGCGCCCCGCACCAGGTGGTCGCGTAAAAGATCGGGAGCATCACGATCGCCACGACCAGGGCCAGCGACACCCGGCGCCAGTCCCGGCGAAAGAGATCGTAGGCTTCCGGCAGCCTACGCATGAAGGCGATCTTCCAATGCCGGCCGTTGGCGTGGATGCGGTCATGGATCGGCGGGTAGGACACGATGAACATCAGCGCCACCATGACCAGCCCGCCACTGAAGAAGAACCACGCGAACCTCAGGATGCCGGTCGTTTCCGCGCTCTGGCTGGCCAGCGCGTCGAAGCGTCCGGCGGTCAGCGCGAAGAACACCAGCGACATCGCCACCAGGCCGACGAGGTGGTCGAACATCACCGTCATCGTGATCGCCAGCTTGCGTTCGGGATGGTCGCGGATCAGCAGGAAGATCTTGGCCGCGTCACCACCGATCCCGCCGACGGCGACGAGGTTGAAAAGGTTGCCGATCAGGGTCAGTTCGGTCGCCCGCCAAAGTGAGATCCGGACCCCCTGGGCAGCGAGCAGGAGCCACAGCCGCAGCCCGGTGAGAAAGACGGTGAGACCTGCCAGCAGCACCCCCGGCAACAGCCAGGCCCAGACGAGCTGCGAAGGATGGGCGAGCACCGAGTCGCGCCACTCGACGCCACGCAGCGCCCACCAGAGGCAGACGGCGGTGAGCACCAGCTTGAGGGCGAGCAGCAGCCACTTCTTCATCGCCCCCTTCCGGCACCCGGCCTCAGGCTTCGGCCTCGATGGCCCTGGCGATGGTTTCGACGCTTTGCAGGATCTCCTTCGCCTTCTCCGCATCGCCGACCTTGAGACCGAAATGCTTCTCGATCGCCACCACGAGCTGCAGCGCGTCGACCGAGTCGAGGCCGAGACCCTCCGCGCCGAAGATCGGCGTCTCGTCCCCGATCTCCTCCGCCTCGAAGTCGAGCATCAGTTCCTCGACCATCACCTCCTTGATCTTCTGCCGCAGTTCCGCTCCGTCTGACATGGTTCCTTGATCCTCAGAAAATTCCGCCGTCGATCTTGATGGCGGAACCTGTGACGTAGCCCGCATCCTGACAAGCGAGAAACCACACCGCCGCGGCCACCTCCTCGGGCCTGCCGAAACGCCTCATCGGAATGCCCGCCCTGGCCCGTTTCGCGGCCTCCTCGTCCATGTGCGAAAGCGCCTCGGTTTCGATGTAGCCGGGCAGCAGCGCGTTGACCGTGATGCCCGCCCGGCCGACCTCCTTGGCCAGCGTTTGCGTCAGCGCCACCACCCCCGCCTTGGCGGCGGCGTAGTTCGTCTGGCCGGCCGGCGGCAGCACCGCGCTGAGCGAGGCGATGTTGATGATGCGCCCGAAGCGGTTGCCCATCATCGCGCGGATCACCGCCCGGCAGCCGAGGAAGACGGAGTCCAGGTTGCTTGAAATCACCGAGCTCCACGCCTCGTCCTCCATGGTGGCCAGCAAGGCGTCGCGGTGCATCCCGGCGTTGTTCACCAGCACGTCGAGACGCCCGTCGGACTCGAGGATCTTCGCGACGGCCGACTCCCACGCCTCGCGCGAGGTCACCTCGAGCTCCACCAGGCGGCAGCGCTCGCCGGACTCCGCGGCAAGCGCCTCGGCGGCATCGCGCCGCGAGCGCACCCCCAGCCACACCCGGGCCCCGGCGTCCTTCTCCAGAAAGTAGCGACCGATTCCCAGACCGAGTCCGCCGTTGCCACCGGTGATCAGAATGCTGCGCACGGCACTATCCTTTCCCGGCCCGCCCGCATTGCAAGCGGCCATCTCCACCGCTTTCGGCTTCCCGCAGGCAGCCTGCCATCCAACACTCGGGCGATGGAACGCCTAAGCGCCCGTATCGCCGCGAAGCTCGAACGCGAGATCCTCGCCGGCAAGCTTCCGCCCGGCGAGCGCCTGCCGTCCGAGGAAAAGCTGTGCCAGCGTTTCGACGCCAGCCGCACGGTCATCCGCGAGGCGATCCAGCAGCTCCGCGGGCGCGGCCTGCTGCGCACGCTCAAGGGCTCCGGCACCTTCATCGCCGACCCCTCGCTCGAATCGCTCGGCACCGCCATCCAGACCTACTCGGCGCTCGCCGAAGCCGCCGATTTCCACGAACTCATCGACTTCCGCATCGTCATCGAGAGCGAATGCGCCCGGCTCAGCGCCGCCGAGGCCGGCGAGCGCGCGCTGGGGAAGGTGCGTGCCGCCTTCGAGGAAATGGAGCAGGCCGCCGGCGACCGCGCCGCCTTCGCCAAGGCCGACATCGCCTTCCACCGCGCCATCGCCGAAGGCTCCGGCAACCGGATCTACGCCACCCTGCTCGGCGCACTCGAGAAGCGCTGCATCGAATACGCCCAGGCGACCCGTGGCGACGACGACTGGTTCGGTGGCGTGATCGAGCAGCACCGCCGCATCCTCGAGGCCGTCCAGGCGGGACATGCCGAGAACGCCTTCGAGGCGATGCGCCTCCACCTGCTGGAATCCCGCCGACGCTTCGTCGATGTGGAGGCGGGGCAGATCAAATAGGCCGAAGGGCCGCGATTCAGCGGCTTTCGAAATCGGTCCAGTAGATCCAGGCAGCCCCGCGGTCCACGCCCTCCGCCACGATCTGAATCTCGCTCGCGGGATCGATCTCGAGATCGATGCGGGCCTCGTCCTTCTGCAAATCCAGCTTCGCTTCGAAGATCTCCTCGCCATCGGCGGTGATCCGCACCGTGACCGGCACGTCGGGAAACGCCCGCGACACCTTCCCGCGGATCTCCCGTGCCGGACGCTCGGGTTTGAAGGACACGCGCGCCGGAGAGGGCGTCACGAGGATGTCGTCCGCATCCTCTTCGTCTCCGCCCGTCAGCAGGCGACTCCAGAACCCGCGCCCTTCCTTGGCGACCTCGCTCAGCGTGCCGACCGGGTGGATGCCCTGCTCCTCCACTTTCATCCCCTGCTTGAGCAGCAACTGCCACTTCCCCGGTTCACCCGCCAAGGCGGCGCTTGGTGCCGCCTTGCCGAGCTTCCGCGCGGCGACGATGCCGCCGTCCTTCGCCAGGGTCTCCCTCATCCGTTGCACCGTGAGAGCATCATCGATCTTGCCGGCCTTGGTCAGTTCCTGCTCCTGTGCCGCCAGCGCCGCGTCCATCTTGTCGGAGAGGTCGATCAGGGTCCTGGCATGCTGACGCCGGACGCCGTCCCGGGCCTCGGCGTACTTCCCGCGCATCGCCTTCAGATCGGCATCGGCACCGTCCCGCAACGACGGCAGCGACGCGGGGGCCGATTTCATCGCCTCGATCTCGTCGCGCACCGGCACGACGATCGCCAGGTCTCCACTGGACTTCACCTTGTCGAGATGGCGCTCCAGCGCCGCGAGATAGCTCGTTTCCAGTTTTCTGATCTGCTCGTCGCGCGTCGCGTTGGCCTCGTCATAGCGGGCCATGAACGAAGTCTGGAGCTTCTCCAGATCCGAAGCGACGCCTGTGGCGAGCACGGCGAAAGACACGATGACGATGCGGCTGACCGGGTTCATGGACAAAGGGCAATGCGGGATGAAACCACCCTCGCCATCGAAAGTTATGCAAATTATCCGCCCGTCTCACATGAAATTCTCCTCCCAGGCCTTTTCCTCACCGGTGAAGTAGCGCACCCGCACCTTCTTGAACTCCTCGGTCGAGTAGAGCGCCATCCGGTCGGATATGCCGGTCTCCGCCGCGATCGCGTCGAGCGTCGCCTCGCAGTCCTCGCGGCTCTTGCCGTGGACCATCGTGAAGAGGTTGTAGGGCCAGTCCGGGTAGCTCGGCCGCTGGTAGCAGTGGCTCACCGCCCGGAAGCCGGCCATCCTTTCACCCATCCGCCGCAGTTCCTCCGGGTCGTCGGCCGGACCCGCCCACACGCCCATCGCGTTGGCGGAAAACCCCGCCTTGCGGTGGTGCAGCACCGCCGCGAAACGCCGCATCCGACCCGTTTCCAGAAACCGGGCGTGGATCGCCGCGACCTCGTCGAAGGACCGTCCGAGTTTCTCCGCCACCACCACGAAGGGCTCCGGCACCAGTTCGAGGTCGCGCTGCATCAGGCGCACGAACTCGATCTCCCCCTCGGTCAGCGGACCCGCCTCCTTGCGGCTCTTTTCGGTGTACGACGGCCCCGAGCGATCATCCGGCCGGCCTTTTCCCCCGACATCGAAGCGCACCCCGATCTTGAACAGCTTGAGCGTCGGCAGCAGCCGCGTCGATTCCGCCCCGGAAAGCTCGTGCAGGCGGTCGACGGTGCCGTCCAGCCCGAGCCGGCTGTCCGGTGGCACGGCGATCGTGTACCACAGGTTGAAGTCGTGGTTGCGCAAATAGTTGTGGCTCACGCCCGGGTGGCCGTTGATCACCGCCACGGCGGATTCGATCCTCTCCGGCGTGATCCGCGCCGCCACCAGGCTTGAGGCGTAGCCGAGGCTGCGGGTGTCGAAGATCGCGCTGATCTGCCGAATCACCTTTTCCGCCTTCAGCGCCGCGATCCGCGACAGCACCTCGTCCTCCGAAAGCCCGCAGCGATCACCGATCGCGGCAAATGGTCGGCGGACAAAAGGAATCGATTCCTGCAGGGCGCCCAGCAGGGCGCTGTCGTTCGCGGTAGCGTTCATGCCGAAAGTTGAGCCCATGCTGCCGGATCACCGCTCCCCGGATTCTCGCAAAAGTGGCGCAGGGCTTTTCCCACGGCAGATCAAACACGCCGTCACCCCTGGCAAAACCTCCGGGCCATCGCCGACAGGTTCTTGTCCATGGTCAGCAGTGGGATCGAGTCGATGAGAGACGAGCACAAAAGGTGCACGTCGGTGTATCCCAATCCCCTGCCCCACAGACGATGCCTCTCGACGAAGGCGGCGACCTCCTCATGTGAGGCTTCCGATGCCACCGGGAGGCTACGCAACAGCTTCAGGAAATTCGTCCGTTTCGAAATATTGCCGACGGAAAGCTCGCCCAACACCAAGGGGTGGGTCCCGACCCGGTTCTCCTGAAGGAGCCCTACAAGCTCGTCGTTCCCCCGGCGGAGGTGATCGATCCAAACCGAGGTATCAACCAGAATCATCGTCTCGGAATGTCCTTCACCTTCGGAGAGCTTCCGCCCAGCTTGGCTAACCGCTTCGCGCTCTCCTTTGCAATCAGCGCCTTCAATCCCTCATGGAGCAGCGACGTCTTCTCCTGGAGACCGGTCAACCGAGCAGCCTTCTGAACGATCTCGTCGCCGATATTCAACGTCGTCCTCATGCAGATCAGTATGCATGAATTGGTGCCTGATTCAACCGTGGGTTGATCTCTTACCCTTTCTCACGGCTCAACAAGCTGGGAGCGCAGTGTTCCGGCGGGGATGAATTGCCCTTCGTGGGTGACCACATCGTCGATCCGCCATCCGTCGGGCTCACGGATCAACTTCACCGATGTCACCCTTTCATCGCCCTCGTACTGGCTGCCTTCGCCCCAACGATAGATGACCTTGACGGTCGCTTGGGTTCCGCGCACGGACACCTCACCGATGGAAAACGAGGTCGGCAAATCCCATGCATTGAAAATCGTCCGATTGAATCGATCCTGATGCGCCGGGTGGCCCCACGGATGATGAGGGGGTGGCTCCCATTCGTCTGCTTCATCGAGGGCTTGGTCAATCGCCCGCCGCAGGCCACGAGAGAAATACTGGCGTTTGAATTGATCATCGGTGAACAGGTCGCGTTCGGATGCGAAGAGAACCTCCATGAAACCTTCGGTGACTTCCCGGGGTGTTCTGGAAGCGGCGTTGGTTGCGGTCGTGACACAGCTCCCAGTCATCAGGATCAACAGACCTGAAGCCACGCCGACAATTTTCATGGGAAGAATCTGAGACGAGGAACTTCCGGGGTCAATCTGCAGAAAATCACCCTTCCCCCCGGCGCGATTCCCGCTACGTCCGCCGCGTGACCTGGCTTCTCTTGTCCGTCGGCTCCGCGCTGCTGCTCGGGCTCTACGACTACTTCAAGAAGGCCGCCCTGCGCGACAACGCGGTCATGCCGGTGCTGTTCGGCAGCGTCGCCGCCTCGGCGCTGGTCTGGCTCCCGTTCGCCGTCTGGTCGGCGATCTCGCCGGAAAGCCTGCCGCACGCATTCTTCGATGTCGCCTCGATCGCCCCGCGCGAGCATGGGCTGCTGTTCCTCAAGGCGGCGCTGGTCGGCTCATCGTGGCTGCTCGGCTATCACGGGCTGAAATCGCTGCCACTCTCCATCGCCACGCCGATCCGGGCCACCGCGCCGTTGTGGACCATCGCGCTGGCGGTGCTGTTCTTCGGCGAATCGCCGACCCTGCGCCAATGGGCGGGCGTCGCGCTCATTCTCGCCGCCTTCTTCGCCTTCACGCTCGTCGGCCGGCGCGAGGGCATCCACTTCCACCGCGACAAGGGCGTGTTCCTCATGGTCGGCGCCACGCTGCTCGGCGCGCTCTCGGCGCTCTACGACAAGTTCCTGCTCCAGACCGCGGCGATCACGCCGTCGGCGGTGCAGGCCTGGTTCACCATCGACCTCGCGCTGCTCCTGATCCCGGCGGTCATCCTCTCGCGACGCTCGCCCGGCACCCACCCGTTCCGCTGGCACTGGGCGATCCCGGTGATCGGACTCACGCTGCTGGCGGCGGACATCCTCTACTTCATCGCCATCGCCCAGCCGGACGCGCTGATTTCCCTGATCTCCCCGGTCCGCCGCAGTTCGGTGATCGTTTCCTTCCTGCTCGGCATCTTCCTCTTCCGCGAAAGACACCTCGTGGCGAAGGGACTGTGCGTCATCGGCATCATCGCCGGGATGCTGCTGCTCTCGTAGCCCTTTCTCCCCTTGGCAGCGGGTCATCGTCCCTTACATTGCCCGCATGCCGCAATCCGCCGGGAAAGAAAAGCGCAAGCGCGTGAACGTCCGTCGTCCGGACGTGATGGAAAAGGTCACCGCCGAGGTCGAGCAGCACTACCGCTCGTCGGTCGTCGAGAAGATCCGCAACCATGGCGGCGAGTTGACCATCGACGGCACCACGGTCCGCCTCGCCCAGTCCTTCGGCTTCTGCTACGGCGTCGAGCGGGCGATCGACCTCGCCTACGCCGCCCGACGGGTCTTTCCCGACAACCGCATCTTCCTGATCGGCGAGATCATCCACAACCCCGAGGTCAACAAGCAGCTCAGCGACATGGGCATCGTCTCGCTGCCCTGGCAGGAACTTTCCAGCGACTACGACCAGCTCACCGGGGACGACGTCGTGATCGTGCCCGCCTTCGGCGCGCCCACCCATTTCATGGAGAAGATCGGCGACCAGGGTTGCTACGTGGTCGACACCACCTGTGGCGACGTGATGAAGGTCTGGCGGCGGGTGAAGACCTACGTGAAGGAGGGCATGACCTCGATCATCCACGGCAAGGCCGGCCACGAGGAGACCGCCGCGACCGCATCCCGCGCGCTGGGCGACGACGGCAGCGGCCACTACGTCGTGGTGCTCACGCTCGACGACACCGATTTCCTCTGCCGCTACATCCGCGAGGGCGGCGACCGCGACGCCTTCTTCGATCGCTTCGAGGGAGCGCTCTCGCCGGGCTTCGATCCCGAGATCCACCTCCAGCGCGTCGGCGTGGCCAACCAGACGACCATGCTCAAGAGCGAGACCGAGGAGATCCAGCGCCGGGTGCGCCAGGCGGTGATCGACCGCGACACCGAGGAGACCAACTTCAAGTTCTTCGACACCATCTGCGGCGCCACCCAGGAGCGGCAGGACGCCCTTTTCGAAATGCTGCGCAAGCCGATGGACCTGCTGCTGGTCGTGGGCGGCTACAACAGCTCGAACACGACGCACCTCGTCGAGATCGCCGAGCAGGAGCTTCCGACCTTCTTCATCCGCAACGCGAAGTGCCTCGACGACCTCGAGCAGCTCATCCACTTCGACCTCCACCACAAGGCCGAGGTCCGGAGCGACTATCCGGCCGCGCTGCTCGGGAACGGCCCGGCGACGATCGGCGTGACCGCCGGTGCCTCGTGCCCGAACAACCTGATCGAGGACACCATCCTGCGCGTCTTCGAAATGCGCGGGATTCCGGCGGACAAGGTGCGGGAGGCCTGAACCCTACTCCTCTCCGAGCTGCTCGATCCGCTGCCGGATCTCGGCGGCTTCGTCTTCAAGACCCTCCCGCTCGCAGGCGGCGAGAAGGCGCGTGAGCAGCTCGAAGTCGGCCGGATGCTCCTCCAGTCCCTCGCGGAGGACCTCGATCGCCTTTCCGTTCTCCTTACTGTCCGCGTAGTACTCCGCGAGCCGGCACTCCATCGGCAGCAGCACCGCGGGGGGCATCATCAGCGTCGCCCGCTCCTGCCGGTCGGCCGCCGAACGGTACCAGTTGAAGGCGCCTCCGCGCTCGCCCGGCGGCATCGCCATGGTGAGAAGCCCGCGGAACTCGCTGACCATCACCTCGAAGGCCTTGAAGCCGCGCAGCCAGTGCGAGCGCTCGCCGTTGGCCTCGGCGACGCCGCGGGTCTTGACGTAGTTCTCGCCGATGTTCGTGACGTCGCGCGAGATCTCCCGCGCCGCGTCCATCTCCCCCTTCTCGATCGCCAGCCGGCCGGCGACCAGCGAGGAATGGACCTGATAGGACCAGAGGGCGAGCGACTTCCTGCCGAACTCCTTCACCTCCTCGAGCGGCGGGAGCACCTTTGCCGCACGGGCCATGTCGCCCGGCTCTCCGCGGCGCATCAGGATGCGCACCGGCAGGGTCTTGCCCTCCCACATCAGCATCCGCCCGCCATTCGAATCCGCGAGGTCGAGCGGGACCTCGATCGCGGCGACGGCATCGGCGATCGCCAGCGCCGTTTCATACTCTCCCCTCGAGGCAAGCGCCACGGCACGGTAGGACTCCGCCTTGGTCCAGGACGGGCAATGCACCGCCTTGAGTCCGTTGGCGCGCATCCAGCCGGCATACAGGTCGGCCGCACGGCCGAAGGCGTTGGCGGCCCGCGAGTGGTTTCCACAGCGCCACTCGTAGTGCCCCAGAAGGTGGAAATACGGCGGATACTCGGGCGCGTCGGCGGCCAACTGGCGGGCCTGCTCGAGGCCGTCCTCCAGCGATGCGGCCTCGGCCCGCATCGCCAGGTAGGCATAGCGCAGCCAGGTCAGGTCGGGATGCTTCTCGATCGCCGCCGCCATCTCATCCTCGGCCCGCTTCTGGTCGGGCGTCGGTTCGCCGGTCAGGTCGTAGCCGCCGCGACTGAGCAGGCACTTGAGCAGGACGAGCTGCGGATCGCCGGGAAACTCCCGCGACGCGCCGATGAAGGCCTCCGCCGCCTGGTCGGGTCCTTCGGCGATGAGCTGGCTCAGGCCGAAGACATAGCGCTTCTCGAGGTCCGTTCCGACCCCTTGGTCCACCAACGCCAGCATCCGGTCCATCGCGCCGCGCCGCTCTTCCTGCATGTCCTGGCTGCCATGCAGCAGCGCAAGTCCGATGCCCCAGTGTGCCATCAGGCAGTCCGGGTCCGCCTGCAGTGCCATGCAGAAGTGCCGGTAGGCCTCGAAGTCCCAGCCGGTGTGCAGGCAGACCATCCCGTGGCGGACCGCCTGCTCCGCCCGTGCGTCCTTCGAGCTGATCGCCATCACCACCCCCTTCGGCACCGCGGGCGCGGCGGGCGGCGGCAACGAGGCGACGCGCTCCGAGATCAGGTCCGCGGCCTCCGGCAGTTCCTTCGGCTCTTCCGCGAAGGAAACCGCCGCGAGCGAACAGGCGAGCAACAGTCGGCGCATGCGCGGACGATGCGAGCGCGGACGCCGCCGACCAAGAAAAATGAACGCTCGCCCGCCGCGGCTTCGTCCCTACCATCCCCGGCATGAAGACAGGAGTCATCGGATGCGGAAGGATGGCCACCGCTCTCGTCGGCGGGGCGATCCAGGCCAGGGCCATCGAGGCGGGCGAAGTCGTCGGCTACGACCCGTCGCCCGAAGCCGCCGCGACCTTCGCCTCGGAAACCGGCGCGGCCACGGTCCCGGAAATCGGCGGCCTCGCCGGGTGCGGGACCTTCCTTCTCTGCACCAAACCCCACCAGGCGACCGAGGCGCTGGCCGCCCTCGGGGCCGCCGGGGCCGGAGGCGGACTCCTCGTTTCCGTCGCCGCGGGCATCTCCCTCGAGTGCCTCGCCGCCGCGGCCCCGCCCGGCTTCCGCGTGATCCGCTGCATGCCCAACACCCCCGCCCTCGTCGGCGAGGGTGCCTCGGCCTTCGCTCTCGGCGCAGGGACCACAACGGAAGATGCCGCGACCGCCCGCGCCCTGCTCGGCTCGGTCGGCGTCGTGCACGAGGTTCCGGAAAGGCTGCTCGATGCAGTGACCGGACTTTCGGGCAGCGGCCCGGCATTCGTTTTCCTGATGATCGAGGCGCTGGCCGATGGCGGCGTCCGCTGCGGACTGCCGAGGGCCCAGGCCCTTGAACTTGCCGCCCAGACGCTGCGCGGGGCCGCCACCATGGTCCTGCGGACCGGCGAGCATCCCGGCGAACTCAAGGACCGGGTCGCCTCGCCCGGCGGCACCACCATCGCCGGACTGGCCGCCCTCGAATCGGGCGGGCTCCGCGCCGCCCTGATCGATGCCGTGGGCGCGGCCGCACGGCGCTCCGCCGAACTGGGAGACGCCTGACTCTCCGCCCGCCCTGATTTTCGCTTCCCGCTCCCTCCCCGCACCCCTTAGCTTTCCGGCCATGCGCCAGACCCTTCTCCTGCTTCCCCTCGCCGCCTTGTTCGCCGCCTGCGGCGGCGATGACGACCTGCCACCGATGGTCGGCTCCGGCAGCACCGACAACGCCCGGGCCGAAGCCCTCTTCCAGGAAGCCAGGTCGGCCGAGGACGCGGGCAAGACCAAGAAGGCCATCAAGCTCTACGACGAGTTGGCCGACGACATGGCCTACTCCAACCGGGCCGCCGAGGCCCGCTTCCGCCAGGCCCAGCTTCTCGAGCAGCAGGGCGAGACCCTCGACGCGTTCGATGCCTATCAGGACCTGCTTTCGAAGCGCTCCGGCAGCGGCTTCTACAAGGATGCCTTCACGCGCCAGTCCGAGCTGGCCTTCGCCGCGGCCGACGGGGAAATCCGGAACACCTTCCTCGGCATCGGATCATCGCTCTCGTCGAAGAAGGTCATCGGCATGCTGGAAATGGTCGCCGCCAACGCACCGCGTTCCCCGGTCGCGGCCCAGGCCGAATACCGCATCGGCGACATCCACGTGAACGACGGCAAGATCAACGAGGCCGTCGCCGCCTACCAGAGCGTCGTCGAGAACTACCCGGATTCCGCCGAGGCTCCCCAGGCGCAGTTCCGCATCGGCGAGGTCCTGCTGCAGGCCGCCGACGAGGGCAACCAGGACCAGGCCAACCTCAACCGCGCCAAAGAGGCCCTCCAGGACTACCTGAGCCAGTTCCCGGGTCACAAGCGCAACGGCGAGGCCCGCCAGCTCATCAAGACCATCGGCAGCCGCGACCTGCAGAACTCCTTCGAAATCGCCCAGTTCTACGAGAAGAAGGGCGACTACGGATCGGCCCGCTTCTACTACGAGGAGGTCGTGCGCGGCACCCGGTCCGGCGAACTCCACGACAAGGCGCAGGCACGCCTGAACGCCCTCGGCTCGAACTGACTTCTTCCCCATGCGACTCCTCGCCTCCCTGACCGCCCTCGTCATCGCCGGCTGCGCCGGCTACCAGCTCGACGGTGCCAAGCCGGCCGCCATGAGCGGTGTCGATTCGATCTCGGTCACGATGTTCCGGAACGACACCCTGCATCCCCGGGCCGAGGCCCTCGCCACCTCCGCCGTCACCGAGGCCTTCGTTCTCGACGGCACCTACCGCATCGCCACCAGCGCCGATGCCGACGCCATCCTCGAGGGGACCATCGAGGAAATCGACTACGCCCAGATCCGCGCCACCCGGCTCGACACCCTCCGGCCCGAGGAACTCCAGAACTCCGTGACCCTCCGCTGGATCCTGCGCGACGCCGCCGCGCCCGACCGCATCCTCGCGCAGGGCATCTCGACGGGCATCTCGCGCTTCTTCGTCGATTCGAACCTCCAGACCTCGCGCAACAACGCGCTCCCCGACGCGATCCAGCGCGCCAGCGAGGCGCTGGTTTCCCGGCTCGCCGACGGCTACTGACGGACATCGCGGACCCGACCGCCGCGCCGCGAATGATCTTCCTCGTCCCCACCCCGATCGGCAACCTCGGCGACATCACCCGCCGGGCCGTCGAGGTGCTGGAGAACGCCGACCGCATCGCCTGCGAGGACACCCGCCAGACCGCCAAGCTGCTCGCCCACCTCGGCATCGAGGGCAAGCCGCTCGTCCCGCTGCACGAGCACAACGAAGTACGACGGATCCCGGAGTTGATCGAGGCCGCGCGCGCCGGGCAATCGATCGCGGTCGTCAGCGACGCCGGCATGCCGGGCATCTCCGACCCCGGCTACCGCCTCGTCCAGGCCTGCCTCGAGGCGGAGGTTCCCTTCGAGACCCTGCCCGGACCCTCGTCGGTCCTCACCGCCCTCGTCGGCTCCGGCCTCCCGGTCCACAGTTTCCACTTCCACGGTTTCCTCCCGGTGAAGAAGGGCAGGCGGCTGAAGGCGCTCGAAGCCGGCCTCGAAGCGGAGGGCACCACGATCTTCTTCGAGTCGCCGCACCGGATCCTCTCCACCCTCGAATTGCTCGCCGCGTCCCATCCCGACGCCCGCTGCTGCGTCGCCCGCGAGCTCAGCAAGAAGTTCGAGACCTATCACCGCGGCACCGCCGCCGAGTTGTTCGCCCACTTCCAGGCCCATCCGCCCAAGGGCGAAATCGTCTTCCTTCTCAGCGGCGATCCGAAGGCCTGACCCGTCCCTTGGAACTTGGCCCTTGGCCCTTGGAACTTCGCAGCCGTAGGCTGCGCCGTGCCCGCCTTCTCGACCTGTTGGAACAACTCCCGCCACCACGACGGCGAGGGCATGGTCGATGAGATCCTCGAACTCGGATTCTCCGAACTCGAGCTCTCCCACGGCATGACCGTCGCCAAGCTGCCCGGCCTGCGGAAGGCCTTCGCCGACGGACGCTTCACCTGCGTCGGCGTGCACAACTACTTCCCGTCGCCGGTCGAGGTCATGATCGACGCGCCCGACGCCTACGAGTTCACCTCCCACCGCCGCCCGGACCGCGAGCGGGCGATGGACATGACGCTCAAGACGCTGGAGGTCGCCGCCGAGTTCCGCGCCCGCTACGTCGTGCTCCACATGGGATCGGTGCCGATGAAGCCGAAAAAGTGGACCCGGGCGCTGACCGAGATGGTCACCGACGGCGAGCGCGACACCCCGGCCTTCGCCAAGCGCCGCATCGCCTTCATCAAGAAGCGCGAGAAGCTCGGTCCGCTCTACTACCGCCGTGCGATCGACGCCCTCGAGAAGCTCGCGGAAAAGGCCACCGAACTCGACCTCGTCCTCGCCATCGAATCCCGCTCGCGTTTCGAGGACATGCCGACCGAGCGCGAGATGATCGCACTCCAAGAGCACTTCAAGGACCACCCGCACGTCGGCTACTGGCACGACTTCGGCCACGTCCAGCTCAAGCACAACCTCGGCCTGCTCGACCACGCCGAGTGGCTCGATCGCATTTCCCCCCACCTCATCGGCGCCCACGTCCACGACGTCCAGTGGCCCGCCCGCGACCACCGCGTCCCCTTCACCGGCGAACTCGACTACAAGACCCTCCTGCCGTTCTTCCCCGGGAACGCCCCGATGACCTGGGAACTCTCTCCCACCCGCAAGGCCGAGGAGATCCGCGAGGCGCTCACTGTCTGGAAGCATCTGTTCCCCGGGCGCTGACGAAAGCCCGCTGCTACGATGGATGCAGTGCGGAGGTCGCGGGACTGGCCGATTCTCGTGTGCAAGGCGTCGGCGGTAGGTCGGAACCGGGTTCCGCCGTCTTGCGCCAGATCCTCCGGCCGAGGAGGAGCGCGGTGATGCTGAGTCCGACGGTGATGCCCCACCACATGCCGCTGACCCCGAGCCCCAGCGGGTAGGCGAGCAGCGCGCCGAGCGGGATCGACACGACCCAGTAGGCGCCGAAGGCGATCCACGCCGGCACGCGCACGTCGTCGAGCCCGCGCAAGGCACCGCCGGCGATGATCTGAAGCGCGTCGCAGAACTGGAAGACGGCGGCGACGACCAGCAAGCCTGCCGCCACCTCGAGCACCGCGGGATCGTCGATGAACCAGCCGGCGATCGTGCGGTTGAAAATCACGAACGCACTCGCGCTGAACATCGTGAACACCGTTCCCATCGCCCAGCCGCTGACCAGGATCGGACGCATCGCGGAGAAGCGCTTCGCACCGAAGCACTCGCCGATGCGAACGGTGAGCGCCATCGAGATCCCGAGCGGCACCATGAAGATGGTCGCCGCACACTGGATGGCGACCTGGTGCGACGCCAGCGCCGCCTGCCCCATGCTGCCGATGATGAAGGTCGCCATCACGAAGGCGCTGACTTCCGCAAGCAGTTGCATGCTGGCGGGAAAGCCGGTCCGCAGCAGGTCGCGGATGCCGCTCCACTCGGGCACCCGGAACCAGCGCCGCGGCACCCACTCGCGCATCGCCACATCGGCCCGGCACCACCAGATCATCCCGACGAGGGTCGCGCCGCGGGCGGCAAGGGTGGCGACGCCGGCACCCTCGAGACCCATGGCCGGCGCGCCGGCCTTGCCGAAGATCAGGATCCAGTTGAGCGCCACGTTCAACGCCACGCCGCCGATCGAGATCCAGAACACGGGCCACGGCCGGTTCATCGCGTCGGCGTGGTTCTTCACCGCCATCGTCGCCATCGCCGGGATCATCGAGGCGGAAATGATGAGGAAGTAGTCCGGCACCGCCTCGATCACCCGCGGGTCCTGGCGGAACAGGCCGAGAAACGGCAGCAGCCCGGCCGCCGCGGCGACCGTCAGCAGGCCGAGCGCGAAGGTGATGAACAGCCCGTGGCGCAGCGCCGCGCGGGCGGCGGCGGGATCCCCCGCCCCACGCGCCTGTGAGACGCGGATCGAAACCGCCATCGACATCCCGATGCCGAACATCATCGGCAGGTAGAGGATCGTGTTGGCGAAGGAGCAGGCCGCCAGCGGCGTGACGCCCAGCCAGCCGAGCATCAGCGTGTCGGAAAGGCTGATCAGCATCTGGCCGAGCTGGCCGATGATCAGCGGAACGGCGAGCCGGATGGTCGTCCGGCCCTCGCTCGTCAGGTTGGGAATGGAAAGGGAACTCATGAAGATGAAAGGCAGAGGGAAACAAAAAGCCCGCTCGGAGCATCCAAGCGGGCGGGGACTGTCGGCGGCGTCTCGAATTTCGCTCCGTCACGTCATGTCCCCGCGGCCGACAAGGTCGGTTGGCGCGATGGTTCGGACGTGCGGCTTCATGAGAGTGCCGGGAGGAAAGCGGATTCGATGGGCACGGTCAATCCCGCAACCCACCTCGCCCACGGCGCAGGTGCTCCCGAAAGTCGTCGGCACCGTGTTGCACCGTAGCATCGCCGGGAGGGCCAAGGGCCCGGCAGATCCCAGCCCCGGGCAACGCCGGGGTCATTGATCGAGGCAACATCAAGGGCTGAAGGCCCGACACCTGCGGGGAAGGGCAAGAGTCGTCCTCCATGGCCGGTTTCGGGCCGGAGGAACAGAGGCCTTTGGAGAGCTCGAAGCGGCGTTGGCCGAGGGAGAATGAAGAGCCGTTCGATGGTCCGGTTGACCACGGCGTCACCCCCAATGGGCCAGGAACTGCCCCGCCTGGCCGGGATCGTTGAGGATGAAACCGGGGCCATCGGTGAGGGCGTCGATTTCCTCCGGGGACATCGCGGCCTTTCGCAACAGGCGCAGGCGGGAGGGCCTGTTGCCGCCCCGCTTCATCCACTCCCATGCCAGCCGGCCCATGGTGAAGCGGACATTGACTTCGACGACGGGCTTCAAGGCGAGCGACTGCGTCGCTGGAGATTGGAAATTGGGAGATTGGGTTGATTGGGGGGAAGAACCCTTGAGCCTGTGCACCATGGCGTCAACGCCCAGCGGGCCGACGTAGCCGGGGAGGAGTTCGGCGAGGAGCGGGGGGAGCTGTGTGCCGTAGAGGTCGAGCACACGGGCCTCGCGGAAGAGAAGGGCGGGGACCGCTTCGCGGGAGTGCGACGTACCCGGTGAGAAGTGAGAAGTGTCAGTTCGATGGAGGAGGGTTCCGAATTTCGGGCCGACACGGATGCCTTGAAAGCGGCCGGCGGGATCGTTCTCCATGACGGTGAAGCCGAGAAGTTCGACGACGCCGCCGGACTTCGCGTCGTAGAGGGCGGAGAAGTCGAGCACGCGGTCGAGCCAAGGTTCGACGACGACGGCACCATGGGCAGCGAGGGTGTTGTCGATCCAGCCGCGGGTCTTGGCGGGGACGCTGTCGTGATTCACCCGCAGGTGGCCGCGGCCGGAACAGGCGAAAGGGGCTTTCAGGAGAGCCTGGCCTCCTCCGGCCTGGTGGCGGGCGATGGCGGCGAGGACGGCGCCGGTATCGTGACGGAGTTCGCCGGTTTCCGGGACGGGACCAAGGGATTGTTCGAGCTTGAGCCCGATGGCCTTGGAGAACCACTCGTTGGGAACGGGCTCGCGCCACGGGTGCTCCATGCAGGGAGCGATGGCGTCGCGGAAAGGGACCAGGGTTTCGGAAGCGTCGGGCGACCAGGCCCACGGGCGCAGGCCGGCGAATTTGCGGGGAATGGCTCCTATTTCTGAAAGGGGGATGATCTCGGGAAGGTCGAAGCCGGCGGCCTTGAGCCGGGCGAGATGCCCGACCGAGGGCGGGCGGCGCATCAGCACGGCGTCGTCGCGGCGGCAGCAGGCGAGCATGAGTGCCTCGAGGTCGTGCTCGAGAGCCAGCGAGACCTTGTCGGGCTGCCAGCGCCTGCCTGTGGCGGCGGAGCGGGCGTGGGACTCGGCGCTCGGGTTGAACCAATGCACCACCGGCGTACGGCCGCGCGAAACTTCGCAGACCTCGAGGTGGCGGATGAAGTCCTCGTCCAGTCCGGCGAGCCGGCGGCTCTCGGCGTTGAAGGGTGCCGTTCCCTTCGCACGCGCCGGGGTGAGCGGAAACGACAGGCAGCGGCGGTAGCCTTCCCAGTCGGTCTCTCCCCTCGCCTTCCACTGTCGGAACCACTCCAGTCCGTAGTGGACGTGGCCGATCTCGTCGCGGTGGATGCGCTCGAGGATGGCGGCCGTCTCTTCATCCCCGGCATCGGAGAACACCCGGGCGAAGGCTTTCGAGTAGTCGAGATTCGCCTGCTCGAAGGTCAGCGAAAGCCGCGTGACGTAGTCGAGCGGAGTCGCCATCGGCGCGACGAGGTTCCAGAAGAAGCCGTTCACCGGCAGCTCGCCGAACTCCACCCCGCAGGCCGCCATCCGGCGCAGGTAGAGCTTGGTGTGCATCTGCTCCTCCTTGAGCGTCTTCAGCACCCCGGCGCGGAATTCGGCCGGGGCGTCGGGAAACTTCAGCAGCACCAGCGCCATCAGCTCCGTCGCCAGCAACTCGTGGTTGGCGAAGAAGTGCAGCAGCCTGCCGCGCTCGCGGTCGTCCCGGATCCCGGCCACGCCGGGAAAGGCGACCCGCACCCCGCGGTCCGAAAGCCGCAACGCCTCCGGCCGACCGGGGGCCGAAGGCGCATCAAGCGAACCGCCGCGCCGCAGATCCAGCAGTCCGGAGCCCGGCGGCGGGGCGAGCTTGTCGGCCAGCGAGTCCGCGAAGAGCACTTGCTCGGCGAACTCGCGGACCGTCGTCATGCCGGCAGGCTAACGCCCGTCGGCCTCACGACAAGTCAGGGCGCCGGCTGCATCTCCTGAATCTGGGAGACGGCGCTCGCCACCTGGGTGACATAGATGACGATGAAGAGGACGTAAACGATCGACCACATGGCCATCAGCTTCGTGATCCCCCACTTCTTCGAGAAGATCCATCCGATGATGAATCCCCCGAGCGAGCAGAGCACGATCGAGAGAATCCCCATCAGGGGACCGTCGCCTTTCTTGAAGGCGGTGACGATCTCCATGATCCAGAAGACCAGGAGGGCGATTCCGAGGATGATGACGAGACCCATCATCACCGGATTCATCTGGGGCATTTCCGCCGGGGCGGTGGTCGGAGCGGCTTGAGCGAGTTGAAGGAACATGTTGGTATGGGGTTGCGATTCCCTCTTTCCCGAGGGTGACGCATACTCCAACAGATCCGGCTCGGCTGGCAAGCCCAGGCTTTCCTACGGCAGCTCGACCCGCAGCCGCAGAAAACGCCGGCCTCCCGGCACGGCAGCCACCGAATCGGTCGCGA
Source organism: uncultured Verrucomicrobiae bacterium (assembly GCA_937957985.1). Taxonomy (GTDB): domain Bacteria; phylum Verrucomicrobiota; class Verrucomicrobiia; order Verrucomicrobiales; family Akkermansiaceae; genus Haloferula. Next base: position 8,365 of record CALGOH010000141.1, on the reverse strand, counting down.
CCAGCGTCCCGGCGGCCCATTCCAGCGAAACTCCGGCGGAACTCCACGCCGACAGGTTGCCACTGGCCTCCACGGTCGCCACCGCGAGGCTTCCGGGATGCGCGGGATAGATCGCCCGGAGAAACGGTCCGCCCGGGCCGGTGAATGCGATCTCCGCCGACGGGATCGAGGTTCCGTCGCCGGGATCGGTGCCGCAGAAGAACTCGATGACGTTCTCGATGCCGTCGAGGTCCGGATCATCGCCGGCGCCGTCGAGCGACTCGCCCGCCAGCTCGGCCGCCTGCCACTGGGCGTAGCTGCGGACCCTCTCGGACATCATGAGAAACGGCGAGCCGTCGCCGTCGATGACTCCCGCCAGCACGATGTCGGCATCCGCGGCGTTCCACAAAACGAGGTCTTCCGGATCGAAGAGCCCCGAAGGCGCCTCCGGCCAGGTCCAGTCCGAATGGCGGAACAGGATCCACTCGCTGCCCGTGGCCGTCCATCTCCGACCCAGAATCCAGCCCGGGGTGCCGAGGGGAAACGGGTCATCGTTGTCGAACTCGGCGAGAAACGTCCCGGTGCTCCCGGCGGCCGGAACGTAGGCCGTGGTCTGGGCGGCGTTCCAGTGCGCGAGCCATGCGTGACGATTGCCCGCGGTCGGCGCGAAGCCCGCATCGAACACTCCGAGTTCGAACTGGAAGCCGGCGTCCATCGCCGCACCGGTGCTGTCGTGATTCACCGACGCCGCAGGACAGAACCACCGGATCCGCTCGGCCTGGACGGTCGCGGCGGCCAGCACCGCGGCGCAGCACCACGATGCGATGGGTTTCATGCCGGACGCTTCCGTCTTCCGACCAAGAACGCGCCGCTCATGCCGATGAGAAGCACGGCAGACGGCTCGGGCACGGCGAAGGTGAAGGTCTGCTGGGTGTAGGGCCCGGTCACGGTGTATTCCCCCGATCCGGTGACGCCGCCCTGCGACCCCCAGAGCGGAACATCGCTGCCCGTTAGATCGCTGCTCGACCACTCGAGCGGCAGACCGTTGCCGCAACAGCCGGGATTGGCGGTCGGGTAGACCCACGTCGACGTGGTCACCAGGAGCCACTCCGTGCCGGGCTCGGGATTGTCGCCGTTGCGGATCCAGATGTAGGCCTGCCGCCCCTCGAAACTCGTCGCTCCCGGCGACTCGTCCGGACTGTCGCTGGTGCCGTCCGACTCCATGTTCGCCGTGGAGGTGTAATAGCCCCAGATGCCGTCATCCAGCGGATCCTCGATCCCGTTGTAGTCGGCCTGGTCGAACACCTGCCAGTGATCGAGCCAGTCGTCGGGATCGTAATCGACGGGGTTGTAGCCGGCGTCGAAGGCCCCGAGCTGGAAAACGAAGGTGTCGTCCAGGGTGTTGCCCTCGCTGTCGACCAGATTGCTGAAGATCTCGCTACCCCAATCGATCTGCTGGGCCTGCGACATCGTGCCGAGCCCAAGCACGACGACCGCAGACAATTGAACCAGATTCTTCATTTCGATGGGTGCCACGAGCAACCGGTGCCGTTTTATTACGGGAATCCTAATATTTAGACAAGCCGAATGAATGGATCACGGAGTCCAGGGCACGGGCATCATGTAGCCATCGAATCCGGCTTGCGACCGGACGAAGACCGCCCGGCTTTGCAGGAACAGCAGATCGTTGCCGCGTTCGGTGAGGAGCGAATCGCCGACCCGGGCCCACCTCTGGAGCGAGGGATTGTAGGGATTGCCGTCCACCCGGAAATGGCTGTCGTAGCCCGCCACCGACGGCCCACCACTATCCTTGCGCCAGATGTAGAATGAGTCCGCCGTCTTGAAGTCCAGCGTGCCGGTGAAACCCGCCAGCATCGCGCGGCCGCCCGCGCCGGACGCCGACTGATCGACCGGGAAGCCTCCGCCCACGAGGTTGTCTCCACTCACCAACGGTCGCACGAAGTCGTTGTGCCGGACCTCGCCGTACTGCAGCACCGTCGTCGCCGCCGTCCGGTTGTAGAAGAACACCCCCTGCCCCGGCGGGATGACCACCCCGCCCTGGTCCGCCAGCGTCGCGTCGGTGACGTCCACCCATTTCGGCGAACCGCCATTGTCGTAGAGCCAGTAGCTCCTGGCTCCGCCGTTGGCATAGACCTGCACCTCGTCGGCCGTGCCCGGCACTCCGGTCGCTCCGAATGAAGACGGCGGAAAATGCTCGGCCAGCGTGGTGTGCCGGCGCAGCATGACGACATCACTGGCCAGCGTCGCCGGCGGCGCGCCGGTCAGCGTGTTGAACGGGGGCGCGAAGGCGTGCAGATCGGTGTCGCCGACCAGCGTCAGCGTGTTGCCCGAGGCGGCGGCCACGTCGAAACGATGGCCTTCGAGGTCGCCCGAGTTCACCTCGATGTAGTACGCGGCGCCGGGGACCAGCAGGGCGCCGAGGTCAAAGGATCCACCGCTCACCGTGAACACCAGGTCCTGGCCGCTGACCGATCCCACCGTGCCCGTGAACAGCGTCTCGCGCTGGTATGGGTCGTTGTAGGTCACACAGCACAGCGGCAGGCCAGCCTCGGTCCAGCCTTCCACTTCCGACCAGCTCGTGTGGTCGATGACCGAATCCGGCTCCTCGTCGAGGTCCACCCGCAGGCGCACCACTCCGCCGCCGCCGGTCAGGCCGGTGAGGTTCTCGAGGTCGTGAATCGTCACCGTTTCGGTGCAGTCGCCGTTGTTCACCGTCGTGTAATGCGAGGGCTGGAGTTCCAGCGACTGCCAGGCGACCGGATCGCCCAGCCCGGCGGCATACTCCAGCGTGTAGGTCACGTCGAGCAGAGCCCCGGTCGGCCGGATAAAGACACCTTCCAGGGTGCCGGGCGCCAGCGTCGAAGGCTCGATGATCCAGGCCGTGCGTTCCAGCCATCCGCTGCCGCTGCCGTCGTCGGCAGGCATCGCGAAGGCGAACTCCGCGAGGTTGTCGTAGGCGTCGAGGTCCGGATTTCCGTCCGCCCACTCGCCCGGGTGCTGGAACAGCCACTCGTCCCAGTCGTCCGGACAGGTGTCGAGCGTTTCGACGAAGTCGTTGTCCTCGCTTTGCTCGCCTGGCGCGATCGTGATCGGCGCGACGTCGCCGATGATGTCGAGGTCGCCTCCGTCGATATCGCCGAAGCTGTCGTAGCCGATCGGCTGTGTCTGGCCGACCTGATAGGTGCCGGGGAAGACATCGTCGAACTGATAGAATCCGTTGGAGTCGGTGACGGTCGTGATGGGCTGCACACCCGGCGTGTCCGGGTCGCCATCGACCGGATCGCCGAACTCGTCGAGCAGGGTCAGCGTCACCCCGGCAAGCGGATCGGTGCCGACGAAGACGTGTCCGCTGATCGAGCCGAGTTCGATTTCAACGAAGTCGCGTCCGGTCACGTCCTGCCCCGGCGCGAGGGTGATGGGCGTGCCGTTCCCGATCCGGTCGGGATCTCCCCCATCGACATCGGACACGCTGCCGTAGCCGCTCGGCTGGGTCTCGACGACCTGATAGTCACCGGGAAGGAGGTTGGTGAAGGAGTAGGCCCCTCCGGCGTCGGTGGTTGCGGTCACGGGATTGCCGCCAACCAGGACCGGATTGCCGAGCCCATCGAAGAGCGAAAGCTCGACGCCCGCCAGAGGAATGTCGCCCGTTCCGTTGGCATCGGTGTCGGCCAGGACGCTTCCGCTGATCGAGCCGAGTTCGACTTCGATGAAATCGTTGCCGGTGTCGTCTTCGCCGTTGAAGACGCTCACCGGGATGAAATCGTCGGTGGTGTCGCCGTTGACCGCGTCGTCCGCCGGAGTCGTGGTGTCGCCGTCACTCACCGTGGCATAACCCGTCGGCTGCGTTTCGAGGACTCCGTAGTCACCCGGCGGGACGCCGGCGAAGAGATAGTCGCCATTCCCATCGGTGAGGGCGGTCACCGGCTGGATGCCAGGTGTGCCGGGATCGCCGTCGATGGGATCACCGGCCGCGTCGGTCAGCGTGATCAGGACGTTCTGGATGCCGGCATCGCCGGAGCCGCTTCCGTCCGTGTCGGCCAGCACCGAACCCGAGATCGAGCCGAGTTGCTCGTCGAGAAAGTCATTGCCTGTGTTGGCCGTGCCGGCGAGCACGGTAACCGGCGTTTCATCGCCGATCACGTTGTTGTTCGCGCCATCGATGTCGCTCACCGAGATGTAGCCGGCCGGGTCGCTCTCGACGACGCGGTAGTCGCCGGGGAAAAGACCACCGAAGGTGTAGTCGCCGTTGATGTCCGTCACCACCGTCGTCGGCTGGACGCCGGGCGTGACGGGGTCGCTGTCGATGTCATCACCCGACGCATCCTTGAGCGTGACCGTGACCCCGGCGAGCGGTTGCTCCGGCAGGTCATCGTTGTCGATGTCCACGCGCACGGTGCCGGAGATCGATCCGACGGGAACGTAGCCCGCATCGATGTCGGTGACGGCATCCCCGGAAGCCAGGGTGATCGTGGAGGTCGATCCATCCGTGTCGGCATCGCTGTCGGTGCCCGCACTACCGACGCCCTGCGGCGAACGCAGGTGACCCGCGAAACCGGCGAACACGACGACGTAGTCTCCCGGTGCCAGGCCGGTGAAGGAATAGGCGCCATCGACATCGCTGGTGGTCGTGCCGACCGGATCGGCATCGTCGCTGTTGCCCGCGATCCCGTCGGGACCGAATCCCGGCCGGAAAAGCTCGATCGCGACGTTTTCAAGACCGGTCTCGCCTCCATCCTGGATGCCGTCGGCATCCGAATCGATCCACACGAAGTCGCCGATCGAAGCCGGTTGGTAGTAGCCCGCGTCCAGCGTCAGATTCGTTTCACCGCCGAGCAGAACGAAGTCGGCCGTGCGACCGTTCGCAAGGGCTGCGTCGCTGTCGGTCGCATCGTCGCCCTGGTCATCGGCCGTCCGCTCGTGGCCCGAAACGGCGGCAAAAACGAGATAGTAGCTGCCGGGCGCCAAGTTTGAGAATCCGTACGAACCGTCGCCCGCCGAAAGCGTGGTCGCCACGATCGAGTCGTCGCCAGCATCGAAAAGCGTGATCTCTACGCCGCCGATGCCGGGCTCTCCGCCGCCCTGCTGGCCGTCGCCATCGAGATCCTCCCAGACGAAGTCTCCGATCGCGGCACCCGACGCATAGCCGAAGTCCACATCGGTCCGGGTCTGCGTGGCGCTCAAGGAAAACGTGGCCGCGTGGTCGAGCGCCCCGCTGAGGTCGTAGGTCTGCACCGCGCCGGCAGGCAGGCTCGATGTCAGGACCCGGGCGGTGTAGGTCCCGGGCACGAGATTTCCGATCGAATAGGCGCCCGATCCGTCCGTCACCGCCGAGGGCTCGCTGGCCGGCTCGAAGGTTCCGTTGCCGTTGATATCGAGATAAACGGTCACTCCCGGGATCCCCCCCTCGCCGCCATCCTGAAAGCCGTCACCATCGGCATCGCTCCAGACGAAATCGCCGAAGGACGCGGTGGCGCGGTAGCCGAAATCGACATCGGTCGCGTCCTCGCTGACCGCGAGCGTGCGGCTGGCCTCGTGGTCGAGCCCGCCGGTGAGGTCGTAGGTCTGCGTCGATCCCTGCGGCAGCGTGCCGAAATCGACCCGCACCGTGTAGGTGCCGTCGGCAAGGTTCTCGAAACGATAAAGGCCGTCGATGTCCGTGTAGGTCGAGGTGTCAACCCACTGATCAAAGAAGTTATCGCCGTCCGCATCGATATACACGAGAACCCCCTATATTCCCGGTTCGCCGCCGTCGCGGATTCCGTCACCGTCGCGGTCGTTCCAGACGAGGTCGCCAAGCGTCGCGTCGTTGCGGTAGCCGAAGTCCACGTCGCCGCGGTTCGACCCGGAAAGCGTGACTGTGGCCGTGTCGTCATCGACCGGAGCGGTCAGGTCGTAGGTCTGCACGTAGCTGGACGGCAGGGTGCTCGCATCGACCCGGACCAGATAGGTTCCGTTGAACAGGTTGCCGATCGTGTAGAAACCGTTGCTGTCGGTGACGGCCGACGCTTCGTTCCCATCGAACGAGCCGTTGCCGTTCGAATCGATATAGACCCGCACGCCGGCGAGGCCGGATTCGTCTGGAGAGGCATTCACCAGGTCGTCGAAGTCCGAAATCGATCCGTTGCCACTGACATCGACACCGCCGTTGATGACCTGGAAGCCGAAGATCCATCCATCGTCTGAGTTTCCGATGGCGCCACTGCCGTTGATGTCCACGTAGCCGTCGATGATCTCATAACCGCCCAGGAATCCGTCGTCGCTCGACCCGACGCCACCGCTGCGGTTCATGTCGAAGCGGCCGTTGATGACATCGTAGCCCTCGTCGGCCACGCCGTCGCCATTGAGGTCCTCCCAGACGAGATCGCCGATGGAAAGGGAGCCGCGGTAGCCGAAATCGAGATCGTCCCGGTGCTCCACGCCGGCAACGGTCACCGAACCCTCGTGGTCGAGCGCGCCATTGAGATCATGGGTCTGGGTGGCGCCCACCGGAAGAGTGGCGGTGTCCACCCGCACTTCATAGGTGCCCGGATCGAGATTGCCGATGAAGTAGTCGCCGTCGCCGAAGGTGATCGAGAACGGTTCGCCGGAATCAAAGCCGTTGTTTCCATTGAGATCGAGATAGACGCGCACGCCGTTGATGCCGGGCTCACCGGCCTCCTGCACGCCGTCGGCATCGAAGTCCGCCCAAACCCGGTCGCCGACACTGGCGCCGATCTTGTAGCCGAAATCGACATCGGACCGGTCCTGCGCCGGCGCCAGTGAAGCCGTCGCCTCGTGGGGCGTGAGGGTTCCGTCAAGGTCGCCGCTCGGACCGTAGCGCGGGTCCAGCGCCGCGATGTCGGCCGGATCGACCCGGACGAGGTAGCTTCCCCCGGTCAATCCGGTGAGAAGATAGTCTCCATCGCCGCTCGTGACATCGGACGGTTCACCTGGATCGAGGATTCCGTCACCATCGAGATCCGCGAAGACGGTGATGCCGTTGAGGCCGGGCTCTCCGACGTCCTGTACTCCATCGCCATCGATGTCGTTCCACACCCGGTCGCCCAGCGTTCCGTAGAGGATGTCCTCCGACTCGACGGGAATCACCAGGCCATACGGCGAAATCTCGACGTCACCGGTATTGACCAGCGACCCGCTGCTCGGCGTGGCCGACACCGCCACCTCGAAGGAAACCTCGATTTCACCGCCCACCCCGAGCGAGCCGACGAGGGCGTAGCCGGCGCCATCGAAAGGAAACGCCGTACCCGAGCCATCGTCGGGGATGCTGGACCAGTCCTGCCAGGCACCGCCGACCTTGTAGCGGTGGCGGGACGATCCGGGGACGTAGGTGACGTCCGACGGAAGGTTGTCGGTCACGGTGAACGGCCCCGGAATCGAGGTCCGCGCCGTGTTGACCGCCCGAATGCGGTAGTCGAGCACGTCACCGGCGCTGATCTGGCCGTCGCCATCGACATCGTCATCCAGCAGGGCCTCCTTGCCCGCCGCACCCTCGCGCAGCGGCGGCACCAGCGCCGCCACGTCCAGCCCGGGCTGCCCGGCCTGCGCGATCGACGGATCCTGTCCCCACACCGCCGCCACCCGGACGGTCGGATCCAGGGTGTAGATCAGCATCCCGCTTTGATTCCCGTCGGGATCGAAGAGCTTGAGCTGCACCAGTTCGCGCACGTCGTAATGGACGTCGTAGCGGTTGCCGTTCGGATCGGTGAGGGTGCCGGCGTTGTCGCCGTTGTAATCGACATAGACCCTCGCCGGGGTGTTGCCGTTGCCGACGGTGGTCATCCACACCGGGTTGCCGTTTTCCGTCGGGTTCGTCGCGGAGTAGGGGTCGCGGCCGATGCCGAGACTCACCAGCGCCTGGGTGGTGAGCGACGGGCGGCCGACCAGCGTGAAACCGCCGTCCCACGCCTGGTTGCTCCCGGACGGGGCATCGGCGTCGATCGTGCTGATCGCGTAGAATTCCGGTGGAGTCGCACCCGTCGTGTAGAATCGATAGGCACCGAAGTGCGTCGAGCCGTCGCCCGCCGACATCGCCACCCGCGCGTTGCCACCGGCGGGCACGCTGACGCTGTTGGTCACGTAGCCCGAGTCGCTGCTCCGATAGTCGTAGTAAACGGTGATCGGCGACGCGCCGGGATTGTAGAGGAAGGTCACCGTGCCGTTGCCGGCATCGGTGGTGACGGGCGCATAGTAGTCCGTGGCCCAGCGGTAGGTCGGCAGCAGCATGGTATCCCGGCTGGCGTAGTTCGAGCCCACCGTGCCGGTGAAGAGCACCGCCTGGACCGGATTGTCGGACAGAATCCGGGCTCCCGTTTCGATCCCCGCATAGTAGGCGGTCTCGCCCTCGGCGAGGGTCACGCTTTCCTCG
>CALGOH010000140.1 GCA_937957985.1 uncultured Verrucomicrobiae bacterium | reverse complement strand
TCGTCCTGCGGCCCCTCGGGCTGCTGCAGGCCGATTCGGTGTCCTTTCTCGGGTGCTAACAGAGGAATCCCTATTTTCAGAATCCCCTGTTGCCGCGCGGCGTCTCGATCCGCCGCAACCTGGTGATCCAACTCATCGACAAGCTGAAAGGATACCGCAAGGAGGTCACGGTCGAGTGGTGCTGAGGCCCGCGGAAGGCATGCGACGGATCGCGGGTCAAGCACTCGTCCGCGCACCCGCGACGCTCAGCTCCGTCCGGGCGATCTCGCCGGCCGCGGTGTTGGTGCCGATGGAGAAGTCGCCCTTCGCGCCGGGGGCGAGGGCCTCATCGACGCCGCCGGTGCCGACCGCCGTCAGTTCGCCGCCGGCGTCGAAGAACGCGGCATGAACGGTGATGAAGTCGGCTTCCGTCGATCCGGTGTTCTCGACCGTGCCGGTCACTTCGTGAAGGTAGGAGCTGGCCGGGGGGGCGGCGGTTTCCTCGATTCCGCTCAGGGCGAAATCCGAGTCGATCCCCGGATCCCCGCTTCGGGAGGCCCGCCAGACGAGCGGCTCGACCGATGCCCGGTCATGCTCGCCGGCATCGTCGAAGACCACCTTCACCGGGATCGCCTCGCCGGGCGGCAACAGCGGTATGGATGCTCCGCGCCGCTTGATCTCGTCCCCGTTCGCGTCCTTGAGGATCATGGCGATCTCCACCGTTTCCAGCGGCGTTTCCCGGGTGTTTTCCACCACCGCGATCGCCACCACGGAATCATCGACGTCGGTGTAGGTGTTGAAATGGCTGACGGCGGTCCCCTGGACGGCTTCGGACTCCGACGGCTGTCCCGCGTCGGAAGCCCCGCGTTCGCCGGAGCAGGACGAGAGCAGGACGGCGAGGAAACAAAGAGCGGTCGGGATCAGGCAGCTTGGTTGGAGCGGGGACATGGTGATTCAGTGTTTGGCGGTGGGAATGGCCGGGCGTATTGACCCGAGCCTCCGACACGTCGGGGCGCGAGTGCAAGGGTGAAACCCATCGGCGCGGGAAACGGATGACTCGCCCGGGTGGCGGCGTTCTCCAAGCAGGGAGCACACGCCGACCTTGTCAGATGTCAGTCGCCGTCCACGTCCAAGGCCTCGACGAAAAGCTCGGCCGCCTTGCGCGCCGAAGCGGGATTCTGGCCGGTCACCAGGCGTCCGTCCCGGATCGCGTTCTCGGTGAAGTTCTCCGCGGTGACCACGTTGGCTTCCATCCCCTCGAACGAGTCCTGGAGCGAGAAAGGGACCACCTCGGTCAGCCCGACCGCCTTTTCCTCCGCATTCGTGAACACGGCCACCTTGCGGTCCTTCACCAGCAGGCTGCCGTCGGGCAGCTTCAGGTTCACCAGGGCCGCCGGTCCGTGGCAGACGGCTCCCACGGCTCCGCCGCGCGTCCAGATGGATGACGTGATCGCGCGCAGCCCTCCGGAGGCGGGAAAGTCCCACATCGTGCCGTGGCCTCCGGCGAAAAAGATCCCGTCGAACTGCCCGGGTTCCACCTCATCCACCGCAAGGGTCGTCGGCACGGCGGGGGCGTCCTTGTCGCCGTTGCCGAATTTTTCCCAGAACGCGGCGTTCGCGTCGTCCTCGAGATCGAAGCTCTTCGGATCGACGGGAGCCTTTCCTCCCTCCGGACTGCCCAGCGTGACCTTGAGTCCGTTGGCGACAAACACCGAGTCGGGATGCGCGGCTTCGGACAGGTAGAATCCGGTCTTCCTGCCCGTGTCCCCGAGTTGGCCGTGGTTGGTGAGGACCAGCAGGACGGACGCCCGATCCTTCGTCGCTTCGGCGTTCGCGAGTCCGAGCGTAGCCAGGCCGAGGGCGATGAGTTTGATGAGTTTCATGGCATACCCCGGTAACATGGCTCGCAGCCGATGCAAATGTCAGCAGGTTGCTCTTGAAGGCCGCGGTCTCCTCCACACATGGCAGCATGGGGGAGATCGGGAAGACGAGCCCGTGAGGGATGCCGGACGGTCAAGTTTGCGTCCGGTTTTCCATCCAGCGTGGGAAAGGCGAGCGAGCCTCGATCCCCTCGGTTGACAGCAAACTGGTTAACCAGCAAACTTGCCAAGTGAAGACCACCATCGATCTTCCTGTGGAACTGGTTCGGAGAATGAAGCTCCGGGCTGTGAATGAAGGGCGGAAGCTCAAGGACCTGGCGGCGGAACTCCTGGAGCGTGGGCTTGAAGCCCCGGAGCCGGCGGAGGCAGCACGCTCCGCCTCGATCGAGATCCAGGCCGACGGGCTGCCGGTGGTGCGCTGCGCCCGGGACGCACCCGCGACCCGGATGAGCACCCGCGACCTGCTCGCCTTGGAGCAGGATGCCCTGGCTGGCGAAGACCTCCGGCGCTCCGGCCATGCTCTTTGATTCCAATCTCTGGCTGGCGCTCACCTTCTCGGCCCATCCGCATCACGCCTTGGCGAAGGAAACCTTTTCCGCCGCCACGCCCGATGATCCCGCAGCCTTCTGCCGGGCGACCCAGCAAAGCTTCCTGCGCCTCGCCACCACTCCTGCCTTGCTGCGGGCCTATGGGGCGGAGGGCATCAACAACCAGGATGCGGCCAGGCTGTTCACGACTCTTTCGGACCTGCCGGCCGTCGCCATGATGCCCGAGCCGCCCGATCTGGACCCTCTCTGGCTCAAACTCGCCGCGCTTCCCTCGACCTCTCCCAAGGTCTGGATGGATGCCTACCTCGCCGCCTTCGCCATCCGGTCCGATACGGAATTCGTCACGCTGGACCGTGATTTTCTCCGGTTTGAAAAGGACGGCCTGAGACTGAGGCTGTTGGCTGGCTGAAACTTTCGTTTTTCGGGACCCCCTTCGACGAAACTTCGAATTTCAGGACCCCTTCGAGAGGACGATCCAGCAAGGGATTGCCTCAAGCGGGGGACCTGGATGGAGCTCAGGCAGGAACATGAAGGGCTTTCCGAAATTCTCGCTTGGAAAGGGCGGTGGTTGTGATCATCACTCCAATCATGAAAATAGCGATGGGACTGATTCTGCCCGGCTTTGCGTGGTTGACCGCTGCGTGGGGTGCTCCGCTGCAGGTTGATTTTTCCACTTTGGCGACCGGGCAAGCTGGCTGGGAAACGATCAACGGAACCGGCAGCCCCAGCGGAACCTTTTCCGGGTATA
>CALGOH010000139.1 GCA_937957985.1 uncultured Verrucomicrobiae bacterium | reverse complement strand
ACTCATTTCGGGCAACATGCGACGCGATCAAATCGCTTTAACCGGACACTCGTGAATAGATTTACATTCTGTGCCGTTCACGCTAATCTTAAGATTGTAGCTCACAACCCTCCTCTTAGTGAAGTCATTGGGATCTTGGATCGAAGCCGGCCACGTTTGCGCATTCATATTTGGAAGCTGGGCATACTCGATATCAGGATTCACACCTCCGATCACGTTGCCTGAACCCCGTCTCTGATTCATATTGAATGGGTACGAAGCTCCTGAGATATCCTGGACCGGATTGATCGGATCGATCCAATAGTCATACCGCATCACCTTTCCGGCACACGGGCTACATCTAGCGACATCCTTTACTCTCGCCACTAGATACATTTTATCTTTGGTCGGAAGCTTGCCACCATGTGAGGGAAGCTGCCTTGGCTTTCCCTTCAATGCACCAAACGGCTTCAGTGGATCAAAAGCCAAAGTTCCTTCGTAGATGGTGAAATCAACGCAGTCACAGTCACCCTTAGAAACAGGAGCAGAACTACCTTTCCCGGAGGGGCTCCCCGGAGGGGCTTCAGTCTCCTCCTCTTTTTCGGGAGGCGTGGCTGCCTCCCTCGCTGCCCTCTCCTCTTGTCTCCGGCGAGCCAAAATGTCATGAATGCCGTCCAAGGAACCGCCGTTCTCTTCGACAGCCCGATTCCACTCGTCGGCAGAATATGCCTCTCGGCCCAGAATATCGATCCATCGGTTCGTGTTGTTATACACGAAGGCATACAAATTCGCGCCACCTCCTTCCTGGATGGGGTCTCTGGATGGCCACCGCCCTGTCACGGGGTCATAAAACCTGAAGCCGTATTTGATGAACCCGAGAGGTCGGGAAGGTGGGTGCGATGGCTTTAGAATCCGGGACTTACGACGCCGATGATTCCGACGGTTGGGTTCGGTTAACTTGGTTGGTCGGAGCGGGGCTTCGGGGCGGATTTTGTGTCGTACCACCAGATGTTGGGGTGTATTTAGCGCGGGAGTCCGGTGCGATCGCAGCCGGATCGCTTCCGAAGGGACCTTCGTCGCCGTGGGGATGGCACCTCGCATGAATCTCGGTGAGTTTCCGGTTGCTAACGTGGGTGTAAATGGCGGTCGTGTCGAGACGGGAGTGGCCGAGGATGCACTGGATCGCCCTCAAGCCGGCGCCGCCGTCCATGAGGTGGGTGGCGCAGGAATGGCGCAGCAGGTGACAGGCGCCCGGCTGCTGGAAGCCGATCCGATCGAGGTATTCCCGGATCATGTGACCGAGGCTTCCGGGTGAGAAGGCATCTCCGTATCCGGTGACAAACAGGGGCGAGCCTGGTTCGGCGGAGTCGGTGAGTTTGGGTCTGGAGTGGGCGAGGTATTTGCGCAACCAGCCGAAGGTGCGGCAGCCGGCGGGGACGATGCGCTGTTTGTCGCCCTTGCCGAAGCGCACCCTTATTTGGCGCTGGTGGAAATCGAGGTCCTGCAGCTCCAGGAGGGCGAGTTCCTTGCGTCGCAGGCCGGAGGCGTAGAACAGTTCGAGCATGGCGCGGTCCCAAATGCCAAGGGGATCGGAGACGTCGGGGATCTCGAGGAGGGTCTCCACGGTGTCCAGTGGAAGATAGCGGGGGAGCCGATGGGTTGGCGCTCTTGGAGATTCGAGGCCCTGCAGGGGGTCGTGTTTGAGACGGGCATTGGCGGTGAGCCAGTGTGTCAGGCGCTTCAGGTTGGCGAGCAGGTAGGCCCGGGTATGTGGTGTCGCCGCAGCATCGAGAAGATCCTGCTGGAAGGCGAGGATGTGCCGGACCGAGACCAGGGAGGACAGCCTTTTGAATCCGCCCCGGTGATGGACGAGCAGCCATTTCCGGTAGCGGAGGAGTGCCCAGCGGTAGGTCTCGATGGTGGCCGGAGACAGGTTTCTCAGGCGGAGGGACGCGAGCCAATCGAGGCAGGCCTTGTCGTAGGCTCCGGCCTTGCCGTTCTTGAACGGGTCGGGAGCGGGGGGCAGGCCGCCTTTGCGGTCTTTCCAGGCCTGCATTCTTCTGGCCCTACTGATCCCTTGTTCGTTGCGATCCATTGCCATGCCTCCATTCGGTGAAACCTAGGCGCAGTGCGGAGCGGATTCAAGGATTGGCGTTTTTCTCCAGAAAGCGGGTGAGCTTCGACGAGGAGGGCCCGCTTGGTGGACGGCGCTCGGTTTCCCATGCCGACCAACTGCTCGGATCGATCTTCGCAAGAGCTGCGGCGTCCCGGACCCGGAGGCCCCTGAGTTTGCGGAATTTGAGCATGCGTTCGGAGAGTGTCTCAGGCTTCGGGAACGGATCGTATCCGAGAAAACGGCAAACCTTCCCGGTTTCGATAATAGTTGCAGCCAACCGCATTGAACGTGCCAACCGGTGACCATGCCAGATTTCGGATCGATGCTTCTCGTGTACAGTGGCCCCGGAGGTGCGTGCAGTCTTATCATTCCGAACGCTTCAATTGCCTTCGCTCCGCTCACGCCATGCGACCAGCGGTCTCCTCCTCCGGAGCCCGGAAGAATGGTAGGCATTCCTCGCCCCTCTCCCAATCCGGTGATGTCCCGACCAGTCCGAACCCACGCCTTGAATTCCTTCTTTCAGGCAGCCCATCAGTTCTTCACGCCGGTAAGAAATGCGACTCGTCCGATGATGTTGGGGAGAGCTTGGAGGTTTCTGATGCTTACGGCAAGAACCGGAGATCAGAAGCGGAATTCAGCTGGTAAAGATGCTCGGCAGGGAGTGTTCCTGGCAAAACACCTCGATTTTCCGTCGACCACTTCCGCTTGGAACGCGACGAAGGTTCTCCCAGTCAAGAAGCGTCACGGCTCCGACTCCGATCTGTTTCGCCATTTCCCGCTGCCCGAGACCGAGGCGCTTTCTGATGGCGCGGAGCCGATGGCCGGGCTCGCCGCTTGAGGCGTTCCAGCCATCACGATCTCGCCGGGACGTTCTGAGCCTCGGTTGTAAAAAGTAGCTGCGAAGATGCTTGTGCAGGTATTCGAAGTAGGTCTCCCGCTCGTCCTTCGTCAGGCGATACCAGACGGCGATGTTCAGGGTGCGGGTGACCTTCTGCATCATCGCCAGGGTCAGAACCCGCCCTTTCCGCGCGCGCTGGACCTGCTTGTGGGTGAGTTGCTCGGGCGAGGCATCCACCATGTCGTGATTCGACAGGCCCCAGTGCTCCATCAGGGCATCCACCGGCTGGGGGCCGCGGTCTCGGGAGTCGGTCATGGGGGGAGTGTGGCGCTCCGTGTGGCAGGTGGCAATCAGCGACCCACGGGGAAGGTGACGCCGTGGTAGTCGATGCGCTTGAAGCGGGGATCCCAACTGAAGATGCAGATCTCGCGCCGGGTCGGACGCATGACGACCGTCGAGGCGCTGATCAGTTTCCAGCGATTCTCGTCCGGGTGGTAGAAGTGATAGCTGATCGGGGTGTTCCTCGGTTTCGCCAGGCCGCCCGCGTCGTGAATCCGCACGGCACCCGGCTTGAGGGCGATCCTGTCTTCTCCGAGGGTCACCGCGAGGTCGGCATTGGTGAGGTTGAGGTAGAGCGTGTCGCCGCCGGTGAAGTCGGCGAGGTCCTGCACCTTGGTGCGGAAGATCACCGGAGCGTCCTCCGCAGGAGCGGGTACGAGGATGATGAGGGCCTGTCGCACGGATTCGGGCATCCTGGCCTGCGCGAGGGTGACGAACGAGGGCTCACCTTCGCCATCCGCCGGGGGAGCCGGCTTGACCACGCGGATGAGGCCGTCCTTGGGGACCGGAACGGATTGGCTGGCCATGCGTTTCGAGAGGGCGATCTCGGTGATTTCCGTGCCGGTCATCACCTTGATGGGGTTTTCCAACTCTTCGGGGATGGCCGTAGCGACGAACCACGCCCGCCGGCCGGAGCCATCCTCGGCGCGGGTGTCGTCCCGTTCCTGGGCGAGAAGCGGCGAGGTTGCCAGGGCGATGGCAAGCAGCCTGTGGAATGGCATGGGTTTGATGGGGGCAGTCTCTAGACTTCGTCGGGATGGAGCCAGCGGAAACTCTCGATGACGAAGCGGCGGCCGAAGCGGCGGTTGGTGCCGGAGAGTTCGTTGCTGTCCTCGAAGCTGCCGTCGCCGGCCAGGGTGCGGGCGGCCTCCTCGGGTGCGTCGGCGGGATCGAAGTATTCGGGCGTGCGCTGCACGATCGCCTCGCACCAGGCCCGCGCGACGACCTCGCCGTCCGCGTCGAGAGCCTCGCCGCAGGTGCGGATGCGGAAGGTGTCGTCGCGCACCGAGAGGGTGTTGGCGATGGGTTTGAGGATGTCGGACTGCGTGACGTAGCCGGGGATGCCGGCGAAGCGCGAACCCTCGACGGCCTCCGGGGTGGCGAAGGCGTGGCGGCCGAGGTCCCTCGGGTCCATCATGAAGTCCGGGCCGTTCTTGAAGGCGTGGTTGATCGAGTCGGAATCCGGGCTGCCGTCGTCGTGGTCGATCGCGCTCTGGAGGGCGCCCGTCAGGCCCAGTTCGTCGTCGGAAAGACGGCGGTTGATGAACTCCGAGAAGTTCAGGAAGGGGCCGCGCCGCTTGACCTGTTCGACGCACTTCGCGGCGAGCAAGCGGAGCTGGTCGTCGTCGAGGAACCGCACGCCGGACCATGCCCGGTTGCCGTCATCGCGGGAGACGCCGTATTCCGGGTCGGTGTTTTCAAGGTCGGTGGTGGGTGTGTTGAAGCGTGAGATGGCGATGCGTTCGCCGGAAGGGATCTCCACGGGGCGGAGCGTCCCGTTTTCGTCGCGGTAGTGGATCCGGCGCTCGCGGATGCCGGCGAAGAGGGCGAACCAGGCATCGACCGAGGTGCTGTTGACGTTGAACATGCCGTCGACCATGAGGTGGGCGGCGGCCTTGAGATATCCGTCGGCACTTTCGAGGGCGTCCCGCACTTCGCCGGGGGTGAGGCCGCCGGGATGGTAGGTGTAGCGGCTGTTGGCCAGCGGGCCGCCATCGACCAGCCGGTCGATGTTCTCCGCGAGGCTGTCGGCGGACCCTGCTCCCGGTCTGGTCTGGTCGGCGAGGGACGAGACGAAGTAGTCGTCGAAGAGGGCGTCGTTGAGCAGCAGGACGTGGTCCCAGAAGTCGCAGAAGACCTTGTTGTCGTTGAAGTTGATGTTGTCCAGCGGGTAGCGTCGGTCGGCGGGGTCGGCGCTCACGGAGTTGTTGAAGTAGCGGTAGATGTCATCGCGCGGGATCATCGGGTGCATGAACGAGTTGCCGATGCCGGGACCGGTGACGCCGCTCTGGTAGGAGAGGGTCTTGTTGATGGCGTAGTAGTACGAGGCCCGCGAGGTGTTGTTGCCTCCGGTGCTTTCGACCGACAGGTCGGAGTTCATCGACTTGGGGTTGGCCCAGCCGGGGTTGATCCTCATGCCGGAGAACGCGGCCAGGCTGCCGACGGGTGCGGTCGGCAGTTCCAATGCCGGAACCGCGGTGACTTTCTCGAAGGGATTGGATCCGGACCCGAACAGCGCCCGTTCCCCGATATGGCCGACGACCTTCGGCATTTCCGCGGATGACATCGGGCCGAAGTTCATCACGTAGGGATTGTCGAGCCGCTGGGTGTGGGCGATGGTGCTGTTTTCCGAGATGTGCATCCCGCCGCCGAAGTAGAACGGCGGCGCCTGGATCCAGTTGCGGCAGCGCCAGTCGCGCGCCCATCCGATGCTCTCGTAGTCGAACTCGGAAACCCCCTTGAGGACGAGCTGGGCATAGGCCACCGGAACGGGGTCCTCGTCGGCGAAGACCCAGCGGGCCAGGTTGGCGGAGCCCGGCGGGGTCATCGGCGTGTAGGTCTGGGACAGATCGAACCAGTCGTTCTGGTACATCACCGGGATGTTCCAGTTGAAGGCCCGGTCGCGATCGGAGTCGGGGAGCCAGAACGGGGTGTGGCAGAGCGACCCCGGGGTGTTGCCGTAGCCGACGTTGCCGCCCCAGATCGAGTGATGGAACTGGATGAGGATCGCGGGATCCTGGGCCTGGGTGTAGCCGGCGTTGCTGCCGATGCGCATCAGGTCGCCGCCGTAGGCCATCGGATCGAAGCCGGGCATCAGGCTTTCCGGGGCGAACTGGTTTCCCTGGGCGCCGATCGACGCGTGGGAGAAGAGGCGGATCTCACCCGGCTTGAAGACGATGTCGCGTCCGCTTCCGGAGCGGAGGAACGAGTGGGCGTTGCTGGTGAACAGACCGTCGGGTTCGTTCTGCGGGACGTTCCGGAGATAGAACTGCTTGCCCATCGGGAGCACCTGATAGGTCGAGCTCAGCGATCCGAGGGTGTTGTCCGGGATGCGCAGTTCGACGTTGTAGGGATTCCAGTAGGTGAATACCGGCGTGTAGACGAGGTAGAGGCGGTAGCGGTACGGATCCGCCTGCGACCCCGCGCCGCCGGCACGTTCGGTCTTGAGGCTGTAGATGAAGGTCAGTTTCGCGAGGACCGGCACCCGGTGGTAGGAATTGTCCCCCCACCATTGGTTCGCGTTGGACCTGTCGCGGTAGAGCAGCGGCACCTGCACCTCGGACCACGGCTTGCCGCGCTCCCACCGGAGTCCGCCCGAGGAGCCGATGCTGCCGGCGTTGGCGTCGCTGTCCTGGCGGTACATCCGGTAGAAGTGCCGCATGTTGGTCCATGAGGCGAAGTGCCGCTCGGTGATCCGCGGGTTGCGGGCGAGCAGGTCGGGACTCATGGGCCGGATGGAGGGTTCGCAGACGTCGCCGCTGTCGTAGCGGTAGCGGTCGGGAAGCTCGCTGCCGTCCTTCTCGAAGAGCAGGCTCAGGTCCTTCTTCAGGTGTCCGGTCCGGACGCTGGCGAGCACCCCCTTGCCGGTGGCGGTGAGGTCGAAGAAATGGCCGGCGACGACCTCGGGATCGACCCCGGCATTGCCGACGGTCAGCCGGGACACGAGCTTGTCGGAGACCTCCTCGTCATCATCGAGGATCTCCAGCCCGTCGAGCGCGCCGACACCGACCTCGGCGGTGCTGCCGTGGGCGAGTTCCCAGGCGTCGGCGGCGAGTTCCCGCTGTTGTTTCGCAAGACCGGCCTTGGCCTTGTGGTTTTCGGGACCGATCCACCAGGCGTGCCGCCCGCCGTCTCCCACGTTGACGAGGAAGGCGCGGGTGACCTTGTCGGGGGAAGCGGTGGCCGTGCGGCCGAGGCTTCCCGGGCCGACCAGGGCGACCGAGTTGGAGTCGTCCCAGTCGTCGAGCGATTCCGGGGCCTCGGGGAGCTCCTCCAGGCCGGGCGGGAGGGAGAGCATCCAGCGGCGGAACATCGCCTCGCGCCGCGGCGTGTAGGTGTCGCCGATCTCGAGGTTGGTTCCGTCCTCCGGGTGCCGGTAGGACGCGTTGAGCCAGGTGCCCCACGAATCGTAGGTGGCAAGCCACCGCGACTGGGCGAGGCCGTCGATTTCCTCGGTCGCCGGGTTCTCGTCGAACACGGCGGATTCGGTGCTGATGCGCATGTCGGGTCCCATTTCCCGCTGCAGCTCGCCGATGGCGATGGTCAGGGCGAGGCGGGCGTTGGCACGGGCCTCGGCCATGGCGAGGTTGTTGGAGCTGTTCCTGAGCCCGATGCTGGAAAGGCTGAGCATGCCGACGGCGAGCAGGGCGAGCAGCACCATCAGCGAGACGGTCACGATCAAGGCGAAGCCCGTCGGCGGCCTGGTGCGCGATGCAGGGCGTCGGATCCGGGTGCGACGGTGAAGTTGCATTGTAAATACTGGTGGCCGGGGACTACGGCCGCGTCAAGACCGATCAAGCGGATCGCATGTTCGTGGGACCCGGGGCCGATCCGCCTCAGAACAGCCCGACGATCTCTCCCTGGTCATCGATCCCGATGCGGTTGGCCGCGGGATCCTTGGGCAGTCCCGGCATGGTCATCACGTTGCCGCAGATGGCGATGATGAACTCCGCGCCGCCGGCGAGCCGAACCTCGCGGACCTTGAGCACGTGGTCGCGGGGCGCGCCGAGCAGTTTCGGGTCGGTGGAGAACGAGTAGGGCGTCTTGGCGATGCAGACCGGGTAGTGGCCGTATCCCTGTTCCTGCAGCCGTTTGATCTGGCGGCGCACGTCGGTGTCGGCGACGACCTCGCGGGCGCGGTAGATCTTTTGGGCGACCGCCTCGAGCTTCTTCCACAGCGGCAGCTCGTCGGGGTAGGCGAAGCGGGGGTTCGAAGGGGAGCGATCGAGCACGCCGACGACGGCCCGCGCGAGGTCCTCGGCGCCTTCGCCGCCCTTCGCCCAGTGTTCGGCGAGGCAGATGTCGACCTGGTGGTGGGCGAGCTTTTCGCGGAGCACGGCGAGTTCGGCCTCGCTGTCGCCGGTGAAACGGTTGATCGCGATGACGCAGGGCAGGCCGAAGTGCTCGCGGACGTTGCGCAGGTGACGCTCGAGGTTCGGCAGGCCGCGAACGACGGCTTCCGGGTTCTCCTCGGAGAGCTCCGCCAAAGGCACGCCGCCATGGAATTTCAGCGCCCGGATGGTGGCGACGAGGACCGCGGCATCGGGATGGAGGCCGGACTTGCGGCAGACGATGTCGATGAACTTCTCGGCGCCGAGATCGGCCCCGAAGCCGGCCTCGGTGACGGTGATCTCGGCGAGCTTGAGGGAGGCGCGGGTGGCGACGACCGAGTTGCAGCCATGCGCGATGTTGGCGAAGGGCCCGCCGTGGATGAACGCCGGGTTGCCCTCGAGGGTCTGGACGAGATTGGGCTGGAAGGCGTCCTTGAGCAGCGCGGCCATGGCGCCGTCGGCCTCGAGGTCGCGGGCGGTGACCGGTTGTCCCTTCAGGTTGTGGCCGATCACGATCCTGCCCAGCCTTTCGCGCAGCTCGGCGAGCGACCCGGCGAGGCAGAAGACGGCCATCACCTCGCTGGCGACGGTGATGTCGAAGTGGTCGATGCGGGGGAAGCCGTTGGGCAGACCGCCGAGGCCGACGGTGATCTCGCGCAGGGCGCGGTCGTTCATGTCCATCACGCGGCGCCAGGTGATCCGTCGCTGGTCGATCCCGAGCCGGTTGCCGTGGTGGATGTGGTTGTCGATCAGCGCGGCGAGCAGGTTGTTGGCGAGTCCGATGGCGTGAAAGTCGCCGGTGAAGTGCAGGTTGATGTCGTCCATCGGAACGACCTGCGCCCGTCCGCCTCCGGCGGCGCCGCCCTTCATGCCGAAGCACGGGCCCATCGACGGCTCGCGCAGGCAGACCGCGGCCTTCTTCCCGATCCGCGCGAGGCCGTCGGCGAGGCCGACCGAGGTGGTCGTCTTGCCCTCGCCGGCGGGGGTCGGGCTGATCGCCGTGACCAGCACCAGCTTGCCGTCGGGCCGTCCGGAGATCGAGTCGAGGTAGGCGAGGGAGATCTTCGCCTTGTCGCGGCCGTAGGGTTCGAGCTGGTCCTCCGGGATGCCGAGCTGCCCGGTGGCCAGCGACAGGATGGGGCGGGTGACCACCGACCGCGCGATCTCGAGATCGGTCATGTGGGAAGATTAGACCCACCCGGGCCGTCCGGAAGGTCGATCGCGCCGCGCATCCTGCCAAAAGCAAGGCATATTCCGGGTTTCGGGCCACTGATCTCGTCTTCGCGCCCGGTCCGTGTTAGAAGCCCCGGATGCCATGAGTGCGGGTTCACTCACGGGAACGCGGGTCATCCGCTCGATCGGCGGCTTCGCGGCGCAGTTGGCCGAGGTGGTCGGCCATGCAGGAACGCACCTCGGGGCCTTGCGGCGCCCGGCGGTGCGCCTGGTGTTTCACAAGCAGGTGCTCTTCACCGGCATCCAGGCGCTGCTGCCGGTGACCGTCGCCGGCCTGGTGGTGGGCATCGCGCTGATGACCCAGATGCGCACGCTGCTGGGCAGCGGGGTCGACCTGAACGTGAAGATGCTGCAGGTCGTGGTGCTGCGGGAGTTCGCGCCCTTGCTTACGGCGTTCATCGTACTCGGGCGGAGTGGCTCGGCGATGGCGGCGGAGCTCGCGGGAATGAAGGTCCGGGGGGAGTTCCGCACGCTCTATCTGATGGGGATCAGCCCCGGCGACTACCTGATGGTGCCGCGGGTGATCGGGTGTGCGCTGGCGGTGCCGGCCCTGACGCTGGTCTTCCAGTTCGCCGCGGCGATCGTCGGTCCGCTGGTGGCCTCGCTTTTCGCCCCGATCGAGCTGACGCCCTTCTACCTCGAGCTGTTCACCGAGATCCGCCTCATCGACGTGGTCCTGTCGCTGACGAAGACGACCTTGTTGGGATTCGTCATCGCCGGGGTGGCCTGTGCGACGGGCAGCTACGTGCCGCCGGAGCGAACCTGGATTCCCCAGGCGGCGGAGCTGTCGGTGCTGCGGGGTTTCGTGCTCCTGCTCGGCGTCGATCTCTTCTTCGCCTTCATTCACATCCTGCTGTCATGAACGAGGCGGTCCTGGAAACGAAAGGGGTCGGGGGGCGGAGTTTCCCGCCTCTCGGATTCACGATTTCTCCCGGAGAGGGGCTGATCGTTTCCTCGGCCTCGAGCGAGGCCTTGGACGAGTTGCTCGAGACGGTGTTCGGATTGGCGGACTTCGGGAATGGTGAAGTGCGGCTGGGAGGGCGGTCCCTGGGACGAGGCAGCGAGAGGATGCTGCTGACCGACCTCGAGAAGATCGGCTACGCGTCCGAGCGCGGTGGCCTGATCGGCAACCTGAAGGTTTGGGAAAATCTGATTCTTCCGCGTGAAGGCCGTGGAACCCCGGTGTCCGGACCTTCGATCGAGCAGATTGAGGAGCGGGTCATCGAGGCGTTCGCGGCGGCGTCGATCGGAGAAGCTCGCGCCGTCGGACTGATGCCGCGGGTGCCCGACCAGTTGAGTCCTTTCGAGCGGACCGTGTGCGCCCTGGTGCGTTGCCATCTCGCCGGGTTCGGCCTGCTGGTCTGTGACCGCATCTTCGAGCGTCTCGACGAGGGGCGCCGACGGCGTTTGGCGGCGCTGGTGGACTGGCTCGGTGAACGTCACCAAGGCAGCGCCCTGTTCGTGCTGCACCATTCGATCCGCGAGGCGGAGGACCGTTTCGGCCTGGAGGCCTGGAATCCGATCCACAACATCACCCTGGAGGTGGAATCATGGCGCGCTTCCTGAAAAACACCGACCCGAGATTCCACCTGGTGGAGCTGCGCTCCGGCTTTTTCATCGGGGCGATCCTGCTGCTCCTGCTGGGGTCCGTGGGATTCGGGATCTGGAAACAGGAGTGGTTTCGCGGTGCCAGGCACTACCGGATGACGGCCGAGACCAGCGAGGGGCTGCAGAAGGGAATGGCGGTGCGGCTGAGCGGCTTCCGCATCGGGAAGGTGGACGCGATCGAGCTGGTCGCCCCCGGCGAGGTCGCCGTGCAGGTGAAGGTCTTCAACGAGTATGTCCATTTCGTGCGGACCGATTCGCAGGCCAAGGTGCGCGGAGAGAACCTGATCGGCGATCGTTTCATCGAACTCACCGCCGGCGGCGGAAGCGCACCGCAGGCACCGGAGTGGGCGGAGATCCGCATCGAGTCCGAACCGACGATCGGCGCGATGGTCGAGGAGTTGAAGAAGGACTTCGAGCCGATCCTCGCCGGGCTCGGCGGCGTGGCCGACAAGCTGCCGGCGACCATCGACCGCTTCGACCGCGTGATCGACGAATCGCACGCGCTGGTGGTGGACCTGCGTAGCGAGGACGGCGACCTGCAGCAGGGTTTCATCAACTTCAACGAGGCCCTCGCCGAGGTGAAGTCGCTGGTCGGCGAACTGCGCGAACCCCGCAACGACCTGATGAAGGGGATCGACCAGTTCGAGGACGCGACCCGGGCGATGAGCGAGCACCTCGACTCGATCATGACCAAGCTCGACTCGGCGACCGGCCGGCTCGACGAGACGATGGCCAAGGCCGGCGACTTGATCGAGGAGACCGACGGGGTGGTCGGGCGCCTGGGTGAGGCGCTCGACGAGGCGGCGCCGGAGGTGCCGGAGATGGTGCGCAAGGGCGCGCGTACGGTGGACAAGGCCGACGACGTGATGGGCGCGGTGCGCGACATGTGGCCGATCCGCGGCGGCGTGTCCAGGGACGACGGCAAAACCCTGAGGACTTCGAGCGATGATTGATCGCGTCCTGATGTTGGTGGCATTTCTCGCGGTGGGATGCGCGGGCTCGCGAAACGCCGTGCCACCGGTCCTGCGCGAGGCGCGCGAGCGGGCGGATGACGGCCACGACGCGTTTGCCGAGGGCCGGCTGGATGAGGCGACGCTGGCCTACGGCGAGGCGCTGTCGCGCTACCGCTCGATCGACGATCCGGTCGGGATCGTTCGTTCACTGGTGAACCTCGCCGTCGTGCGCCACGCCGCCGGGGCGAAGGGGGACGCCTCGGACTGCCTCGACGTGATCGACCGCTACGTCGCCACGCTTTCCAGCGAGGAGGCCGGGGGCGAGCTGAACGAGTTGCGGGCGGAGGCGGCGTGGATGCGGGCCTATCTCGAACTGGATGCAGGCCGGCGCGGTGCGGCGTGGCAGGCGTTGGAACATGGACGTTCGCTCGATCCGCCACGGGGGTTGCTGGGGCGCTTCGACAACCTGGAGGCGCGGCTGCGGCTCGAGGAGGGCGATCCCGGGACTGCGCTGGCCGTGGCCGGGCGGGCGGTGAGGGCGAACCGGGGCTCCGGGGAACGCGCGGAAGAAGCGGACTCCCACCGCCTGATCGGTCGGGCGGCGCTGGCCACGGGCGATCCAGAGTCGGCTGGGGAGGCTTTCGAATCCGCGT
Organism: uncultured Verrucomicrobiae bacterium; assembly: GCA_937957985.1. Taxonomy (GTDB): domain Bacteria; phylum Verrucomicrobiota; class Verrucomicrobiia; order Verrucomicrobiales; family Akkermansiaceae; genus Haloferula. Next base: position 31,528 of record CALGOH010000139.1, on the reverse strand, counting down.
TGGTGATCGACCGCGACCTCGCGCGGCCAACCAAGGTCGCCGACGACCTGCAGGGCATGGCGGATGCGGCGCGAGCGATGGGCGACGACAATAAAGCCTCGGCCTACGAAGAGCGCGCGCGACTGGCCCGGTTGGCGGGAAGCTGAAGTCCGCCCCATCTTGCAAAGCCTGCGCACGGATTTTGCGCAGCTTCTAACGTCCGGCGGCACCGGGCATGTAACACGACGCCCCCCGGGGCGAACGGGGGCTGACGCCATGCCTACCGAAGACACACCCACCGCCGCCCGCATTGACATCGTCATCGCGGCCATCGCGATCCAGTACTGTCTCGGCGCGATCTACGCCTGGTCCGCCTTCACGCCGACGTTGAAAGAGGCGGGATGGAGCGTGTTGCAGACCCAGATCGTGTTCTCGGTGGGCCTCGTGACTTTCGCGATCGTGATGGTGCTCGCCGGGCGGCTGCTGCCGAAGCTCGGGCCGCGCACGGTGTGCCTCTCGGGCGGGATCCTGCTCGGCCTCGGCTACGTGCTGGCCGGGCTTTTCGGCGGCACCAGCTTTCCACTGCTGCTGGTGTTCATCGGCATCCTCGGCGGTGCCGGGATCGGGCTCTCCTACGTGGTGCCGATCGCCGTCGGCGTGCGTTGGTATCCCCACCGCAAGGGACTGATCTCCGGCCTCGCCGTGGCCGGTTTCGGTTTCGGCGCGATGCTATGGATCAAGCTCGCCGGCGACTGGGGTCACCTGCTCGACACCATCGGCCTCGGCGGAACCCTCGTCGCCTACGGGATCACCTTCGCGCTGGTGGTCGGCATCGGAAGCTTCTGGATGTTCTTCCCTCCGGCGGGCTGGGCGCCGCAGGTGCCGGCGGGCAAGGCCAAGGCGGTGCAGGCCGGGCCGGACCTCGACAGCGGGGCAATGCTACGGACTCCGCAGTACTTCATCATCGTGCTCTCCTTCGCCTTCGGCGCGGCGGCCGGCCTGATGAGCATCGGGATCATGAAGCTTTTCCCGGAGGAGGCATTGGTCGGGTCGGGGATCGATCCGGTCAAGGCGGGCGCCCTGGCGGGCACCGCGGCCGGGGTTTATTACGCGCTGGCCAACGGCCTCGGGCGCATCATCTGGGGGATGGTTGGCGACAAGCTCGGCTGCAAGCGCTCCATCATCCTGATGTCGGTCTTTCAGGGGCTGGTGGTGTACTGCTTCCAGTTCATGGCCGGCACGCCCTTCCTGCTGTTTGTCGGTGCCGCCCTGATCGGCTTCAACTATGGAGGCATTTTCGCGCTGTTCCCGACCATCACCGCGGAAACCTTCGGGGCGAAGCACATCGGCCAGAACTACGGCTGGGTGTTCCTCGCCTACGCGATCGGCGGGATCATCGGCCCCAACCTGGCGGGCAAACTCGGCGACCTGGGCAACTTCCCGCTGGCCTTCACGATCTGCGGCGCGCTGTGCGTGGTCGCCGGCCTGATCGTGCTGCCGCTGCGTCCGCCCAAGCACGTCCACGGGTGAAACATGCGCCCGCCCGGCGGCGTACCAGGGCATGCGGAAATGCCTGCTCTTTCCCGCCGTGGTGGTGTGCGGCGGTGCCCTCGCGGCTGACCAGCCCAACATCATCGTCTTCATGGTCGATGACCTCGGCTGGAACCACAGCAGCGCCGAACAGCCGACGATGGGCACCTCGCCGGAGATTTACCACACGCCAAACCTGGAGAAGCTGGCCGACGGCGGCGTCAGCTTCACCCACGCCTACGCCCAGCCAAACTGCGCTCCGACCCGGGCGGCGATGCTCACCGGCCAGTATCCGGCGCGGGTCCACAACGACGTCTATGTCGTCGGCAACCTGAACCGCCACGGGAGGGGTGGCGTGTCGAAGGATGAAGCAAAGTTCCGCGGCCCCGAGCAGTCCGAGGACGTCGCGGCGCAGGCGGTGACGATCGCCGAGGCGCTGAAGAAGAACGGCTACGCGACGGCGCACATCGGCAAGTATCACGTCGGCGGGCATTCCGGTCCGGAAACGTTGCCGGAGCAGCAAGGCTTCGACATCAATCTCGGGGGGTGCGACCAGGGTCACCAGCCCACCTGTTTCGCGTCGAAGCAGAAGGACGGGTGGTGTTTCAAGGGTGTCGGGCTCGGGCACTTCGACCGGTGGGCCGAGCCGTACGACAAGGCCTACCTGGCGAAGAGGGAATGGCCGGGGTCGCTTGAGGGGACGCCCAAGCACATCAGCGACGCCTTGGGCGATGCGCTGGAGGACACCGTCGGCAAGCTGGCGGCGGGAGAGGCTCCCTTTTACCTGCAGTTCCACACCTACGCGGTCCACGGCCCGGTGCGCGCGAGGCCGGACCTGTGCGATGCGGCGATGGAGCGGGCCTCAGGAAAGAAGCAGGCCGAGTACTTCGGGTTCATCGCCGGGGTGGACGAGAATCTCGGCCGGATGCTGCGGATTCTCGGAGACCCGGATGGTGATGGCGATGTGGCCGACTCGATCCTGGAGAACACGCTGATTCTCTTCACTTCCGACAATGGAGGGACCCATGCCGACAACCTTCCGCTGAAGGGCGTGAAGGGCATGTTTGCGGAAGGCGGCACCCGGGTGCCGTTGATTGCCTTTTGGAAGGGAAAGCTACCCCCCGGGAAAACGAGCGACCGGATGGTGCATGCGGTGGATTACTACCCGACTTGTCTGGAGCTTGCCGGTCGCCGATGGATGCCACCGGCCGACGAACATCCCCTCGACGGCGAATCGTTCGCGGCGGAAATGCGGGCGCCGGGGAGCGATCCGGACCGGGGGCCCGTCTGCTTCCTCTTTCCCGGCTACCTCGACCGCCGGGCCGCGCCCGGTGCGTGGGTCGTCGATGAGATCGGCGACAAGCGTTTCAAGGCCGGCTACGACTACGAGTCGGGTGCCTGGTCGCTCCATTGCCTGACGGATGACATCGGGGAAACCGTCGATCTCTCCGGGAAGCAACCCGAGGTCCTGAAGTCGATGGCTTCGAAGCTGGATGGCTGGCTGCGGCAGGAGCACCCGACCTGGCAGCCGAAGTATCCGATCCTCAAGGAGACCGGTCAGTCCGCCGGCCCGCCGCCCGTGCCGTGAGTTTTCCGCGGAGAAATCCGCCGGCGCTTTCCCCGCAAAACAGCGAGGCCGCCGGGGTCCCACGCCCGGCGGCCTCTAAGTTGCCAAAATCCCACACCCATGGGAAATCGACTGTGCTGTTTTACCCTTACGTTGAAGCCGCTTGCGCGGCGTTCAGTGGGATAGACCCTTCACCTTTCCGGACGTTCAAAGAATTCAGGTATTTTTCCGAAATAATTTTCAAACCCTGATGAAACAAGGCTTTCCGGCCCACTTGTTTTTCAATCGCGGGTCACCGGCAGTTCCCGGACCGTGTCGCGCAGCGGGACGAAGACCCGGTCGCCCGGCCCGGGCCGGATCGGGTGGGTGCCGGTGAAGGAGCCGAAGCCGGGCAGGGCGAGGCGGCAACCGTGCAGGTGGAAACACGGAACCCTGGTCGAGCGGCGCGGGCTTTCCGGCAGCCGCACCGAGGGGTGGAGGTGGCCGCAGATCGCGGGGCGGTCCGGCGCGAGGTCGGCGGGGTCGTGGATGAGTGTGACACCGTCGATTTCGAGGGTGCGGCGGATCTCCAGCGGCAGACCGAGTCGGCGCAGGCCGGCGGAGCGGTCGTGGTTGCCCTTGATGAGCGTGACGGCGGCGGGGCAGGTGTCGAGGAAGCCGCGGAGCCGGTCGACGACGCCCGGCACCAATCCGTCGGCGGCGTGCACCAGGTCGCCGAGGATCAGAACCCGGGCCGGACCGGTGCGCTCGACCAGGGCCTCGAGCCGGGCGAGGTCGGCGGCGGTGTCGCCCTCGGGCACCGGGATGCCGCGGGCGCGGAAGGTCGCGGACTTGCCGAGGTGGAGGTCGGCGACCAGCAGCGCCCGATGCGCCGGCAGCCAGGCGGCCATTTCCGGCAGCAGGGTGACGTCGAGGTCGGCGAGGCGGAGGGTCATGCGGGCTCGGGCCGACGATAGGCCCGGTCCGGCGAGTGGCCAATGGGCGGTTTCAGTCCGTGGCCTCCCTCGCCATCAGTTCCGCCTGCGCGATGACGAGCTGGGTCGCCGCCTCCTGGGCGTCCGGCGGGTAGCCGTGCTTGGCCAGCAACCGGCGAACGGTGCGCCGCATGTCGGCGCGGACGCTGTCGCGCTGAGTCCAGTCGATGGAGGCCTTTTCCTTGATCCGGTCGCTGAGTTCCCGGGCAATCGACCGCAGGCTGTCGTCCGCCATCACCTCGCGGGCGGAGGCGTTGTCGGCGAGGGCGTCGTAGAAGGCGACCTCCTCCTCGCTTAGCCCGGATTCCTCGCCGCGCTCGACGGCGTCGATGATGTTGCGGGCCAGGCCGAGCAGTTCCTCGATGACCTGGGCGATCGTGATGGCGCGGTTGTTGTAGCGACGCAGGCTTTCCTCCAGCGACTCGCGGAAACCGCGCGACTGCACCAGGTTCACCCGTTCCCGGCCGCGGATCTGGTCGTTGAGCAGGCGGCGCAGGGCGTCGAGCGCGAGGTTGCGGTGGGGCAGGGCGGCGAGGCGGTCGAGAAAGTCGGGGGTCAGGACGCCGACATTGGTGTCCGGCAGTCCGGCGGCCTGGAAGAGGTCGATGACGCCGTCCGAGGCGAGCGCTCCGGAAATGACCTGCCGCACCGCGGCCTCGGTGTCGCGCGGGGGTGGCGGGGCGTCGGTAGCGAGGCGCTTGCGGATCGCGGCGCGGAGGGCCTGATAGAAGGCGAGGTCGTCGCGCACCGCGTCGGTTTCCGGCCTGGGGACCGAAAGCGCGAAGGCCCGTGAGAGCGCGGCGACCAGATCGAGGAAGCGACGGCGTCCGTCGTCGCGGGCGAGGACGAAATCGACGCCTTCGACGATGGTCCGCATCTGTGCCGTCTCATTGCCTCCGGCGAAACCGCTGGCATCGAAGCCGTCGAAGAAACTCCGCAGCGCCTCGTGCTCGCGCTGCATCACCGGGATGGCCTGGCTTTGGATCTCCTCGACCGGATTGCCCTCGCCGCCGGCCTGGGTGTAGGTCTGCACCGCGTCGCGGAGCTGGTCGGCGATACCGAGGAAATCGACCACCACCCCGCCCGGCTTGTCGCCGAAGACCCGGTTCACCCGGGCGATCGCCTGCATCAGGTTGTGGCCCGCCAGCGGCTTGTCGAGGTAGAGCGTGTGCAGCGGCGGACAGTCGAAGCCGGTGAGCCACATGTCGCAGACGATCACCAGCCGCAGCTCATCCTCGGGGTCCTTGAAGCGCCGGGCCAGCGCCTCGCGCCGGGCCTTGGTGCGGCCGTGGGTGCGCAGCGGCTCGACCAGCGGATCGATGCGCCGGCGGTAGTCGGCACCGCTCTCGCCGCGGCGCTGCGGCGGCAGGCCATCGGTCATGACGACCTTGAGAAAGCCGGCCTCGTCCTCGTCGGCCTGCCAGTCGGGGCGCAGCGCGACGATCTCGTCGTGGAGCCGCATGCAGATCTCGCGGCTCATGGCGACGATCATCCCCTTGCCCTCGATCGCCTCGCGCCGTTTGTCGAAATGCTCGACGACCTTGGCGGCGATCTCCTTCAGCCGTGGCTCGGCGCCGGCGAGGGCTTCGAGCGCGACCCGGTGGTAGAGCGGTGCCTCCTCGCCCTCGGCATCGGCGGCGAGCACCTGCTCCAGCTCGTCCTCGGCCTCCCGGACGCCGGCCTCGTCGGGCCGCAGCGAGACGAGCTGCATTTCGTAGTAGATCGGCACCGTGGCCTCGTCGGTGACGGCCTGCTCGATGTCGTAGATGTCGGCGTAACCGCCGAAGACCGCCTCGGTGTTGCGGTCGTCGCGCTCCAGCGGGGTGCCGGTAAAGCCGACGAAGGTCGCCTCGGGCAGCATCTCGCGCATCCAGCGCGCGCCGCCGTCGAGGAAGCCGTACTGGCTGCGGTGGGCCTCGTCGGCCAGCACCACGATGTTTGCCCGCCCGCTGACCGCGCCGCGGCCCTCGGCGAACTTCTGGATGGTGGTGAAGATCACGCCGCCCGAGGCGCGGTTGAGGCGCTCGGCGAGGTCGTCGCGGCTCTCGGCCTGCTCGGGCGGCTGGCGCAGCAGGTCGCGGCCCGCCGCGAAGGTGTCGAAGAGCTGGCCGTCGAGATCGTTGCGGTCGGTCACCACCACCACGGTCGGGTTCTCCAGCTCCGGATCGGAAACCAGCGCGCCGGCGAGCATCAGCATCGTCAGGCTCTTGCCCGAGCCCTGGGTGTGCCAGACCACCCCGCCGCGGCCGTCGCCGCCGGCGGTCCTGAGCGCGGTCTTCACCGAGGCCCGAACGTTCCGCATCGCGCGGAACTGGTGATAGGCGGCGACCTTCTTGCCGATCTCGCCCGAGCGCGGGTCCTCCTCGTAGGTGATGCCGTGGCGCAGGTAGTCGAGCAGGCGCGGCGGCGCGAAGAGGCCCTTGATGCAGTTCTCGACCGGGGTGCCGTTCGGCTCGCGGTAGTCCTCGATCGAGCGCCACGGCGCGAAGCGGCCGCGCCCGGCGGTGAGCGAGCCGACGCGGGTGCCGTCGCCGTCGCTGACCACCAGCAGCTCGTTGTAGGCGAAGAGCGCCGGGATCGCCGTCTTGTAGCCCTGGAGCTGGGAAAAGGCGCGCCACAGGTCGGCGGAGGCGTCGGTGGGATCCTTCAGCTCGATCACCGCGACCGGCAGGCCGTTGAGGAAGACGACCAGGTCGGGCCGCCGCGTCGCGGGGCCGTGCTTCACGGTGAACTGGTTGACGACCAGGAAATCGTTCCGCGACGGGTCGGCGAAATCGACGATCCGCGCCTTGCCACCGCGCGTCTCGCCGTCGGCGGCGCGGTATTCGACATCGATGCCCTCGATGAGCAGGCGGTGGAACCAGCGGTTGTTGGCCTCCAGTGTCGGCTCCGGCGGGCGGGTGACAAAGCGGACGGCCTGCTCGAAAGCGTCTTCGGGGAGCTTCGGGTTGAGCTTGCGCAAGGAAGCGCGCAGACGCGGCACAAGGACGACCTCTTCGTAGGTTTCCCGTTGAGGAGAGGATCCATTGGGAGACAGCTCGGCACCGATTGCAGTGTCGTAACGCTGAGCCTCAAACCACCCGATGGAGGCCTGTTCGACGGCGGATTCGTTCATGATTCGTCGCTTTCGTCGGGTTCAATGGCGGGTAGCCCTTCGGAGTCACCTCCAGAAGGACCGGATGACGGGGTCGGGTCTTCCGGGTCCTCTTGGGTCAGGAATTCGATCAGCGCAGTCCGGTAAGCGGCGAAATCTGTATGAAAGAACGCTTCGCTGGGGACAAGTGGTGTTTGATAGACGTAGAAGGTTTCGTGCTCGTCGTCGATTGCCTGGTCGAAATCCGGATGATCTCCGTATTTGAATCGGGATAACGGATCACGCTGGGCGTTGCGAAGATGTGATCTGAACAAAAGGCCAACCACGGCATCGGTTGAACGCGCGATGACTTCGGCATAGCGACCATCGAGAAGCGGGGTGTAGGCGTCACTACCATGTGCTGCTGATCCGTGGGCGTTCCGGATCGCCGTTACTCCATCGACGATGCTGTTCAATCCGCGAACCAATTTCTGAGCCCCGTCCTTGAGTTTGGGGTCGCTGTTGTCCGGCTGGCCAAGATTGACGTATTTCAGCGCTTCCGAAAGCAGCTTCGGCGCTTCCCAAGACGAGTCCACGATTGCCTTGCGGTCTGTGAGGATCGTTTTGCAGGTGGTTTCAATGATCGTCCGGCAGAACGACACTACGACGCCCGGTTTCTCGGGTAGCGCCTCCTCAAGAGCCTCAACTTGCTCGCGGATCCGGAGGGACTCCGGATGCGATTCTAGTAGTTCACGGCAGGCAGGGAGAACTGGATTTTCGTCCATTATGAACTCCTTATTGCTGAGGTCGTAATGTCGCCCGAGATCAACTTTGGTAGTAGGGAGTCGCGGGTGGCGGCGAGATCATGGTTTTGTCGGCAATTCTCGCGCATCTGTTTGAGCAGTGGCTCCACGCAGCGATCGAATGCTTTGGAGATCTCCTCCGTAGCGTGGACCGCGCTCGTGCTGTCGAAAGTCTGGCGAGTGATGGTATCAAATACGGATCCGTGGGCCTGTTGGGAGAGAGAGCCCACCGCGCCCATCAACAGGAAGTAGGTGTAGAAATCGGAACCATCGACGGCACCCTGAACCGCGTAGCAGGATTGATTCATCGCCATCGGTACGGCGGTCAAAGCAAGTTTTCCGACCGTCCCCCGGGCCGAGACAATGGTGGTTCGGGGACGCACGACCTTCGCCGAACTGTTCTGAATGCCTAAGTCGGTGATGGTCTCGGTGGTTTGCGTCACCCACGCGTCGGCGGCATCGGGAGCGTCCCTCACCGAATACCACGGGATGTTGCCGTTCCAGTTTTCAGCTTGCTTTCGCTTTGGCGTGCCGCCGCCAATGAGGATGATCTGCTTCGAGAGTGGTTCCGCATTCCACCCCTCCGGGATCTCGCCGAGTTCGGAGGGGGTGAGGCGGTTGGGGAGTTGGTCGAAGGTTTCCTGCGGCATGCCGGGGAAGCTCGTGGCCCCGGCGGCCTTGGCCTTGACCGGTTCGAAATCGACGAACCACGCCCGGAAGATCGCCCGCGCCATCTCCTCCAGCACCGCGTTCATCCGCCGGTTGGTCTCGATCTTGTCGTCGAGGGAGGAGAGGGCCGATGAGATGGATGTTTGGAGTCGGAGCGGTGGCAGGTGCAGAGGGATTCGGCGAATCACCGACTCATTGAGATTCGGCATCACCGCTCCAACGGCATTTTGGCGGATCCAGTTGAAGGTCGATTGATCGCTAAGGTGGTAGGAAAGGAAGACTGGGTCGATGTCAGACGAAAGCGGACGAAGGAGGATTGCTCCTGTCCCGCAAATCCATCCAGATTCCGCTTCCGACACCAAGGCCGAGAGGCCGGTGGCCTGAATGCCTCGGCGGGCAAACAGAATATCGCCTTGCCGGATGAAGTGGCGAGAAAGGCGGTTCGCCGTTTCTTCCGAGACGAGCGGAACGTCGATCGGGAGAATTCGACGGCGTCCAATTGCTTCGGTTGGCACGACCGGCACTCCTCCATCCTCCAGGTAATCGCTCTTGTGAAGCTGAGAGCCGAAAGGGCCGGTCTGGGTATGGAGAATCCCTTGGTCGCACAAATCGCCAATCGTGGTGTGCGTCCAGCCGTTCACCTTTCCCCCTCCTTCCCCTCAATCCGCTTCGTCTCCTCCACAAACCGATCGAAGTCACTCGACGGTTCGCTTGCCTCAATCCTCCGCCGTTGTTCCTCGAACGACGCGAACTGTTCCAGTGCCAGCCGGTCGGCGATCTTCTTTTCCACCGTGCCGGCGTTTTTTAGCACCTCGCGGCCGTTGAACTCGAGGAAGGCGTCGAGGCGTTCGGCCCACTGGGTCATGGTCATCGGGTTTCGCCGCTGCGCCTGGTCCTCGGCGAAGTCGAGGTACATGGTGACGATGCGGTTGAGGTCGCGCAGCTCGGTTTCGTCGAGGTAGTTCTTGGCCACGATCACGTCGGTGCGGCGGATCTTGCCCTCGGGCGCGCGTTTCCAGGTTCGCAGGCCCATGTTCGGCTGGCCGGCGTCGGCGCGGTCGCGGATCAATTCCGCGGCGGTGCTGCCGGTGATGGCCCACTCGAGCTTGTTCTGGACGGTGGCGAAGAACTCGCGGGTGACGGCGGCCTTCGAATCGTAATCGACGGCGGTGGCGTAGATGTCTGTGATTTTCTGGTAGAAGCGCCGCTCGGAGGCGCGGATGTCGCGGATGCGCTCGAGCAGCTCATCGAAGTAGTCCTCGCCGAAGGTGGTCTCGGCGGCCTTGAGGCGTTCGTCGTCGAGGACGAAGCCCTTGAGCAGGTATTCGCGCAGCGTCTCGGTGGCCCAGCGGCGGAACTGCGTGCCGCGCGGGCTGCGGACGCGGTAGCCGATGGCGAGGAGCATCTCGAGGTTGTAGTGGAGCGTGCGGTAGCGCTTGCCGTCGGCGGCAGTGATCAAGTAATACTTGATAACTGAATTCTTCTCCAACTCGCTCTCTTCCAGAATGTTGAGAATATGGCGGTTGACGTTCTGGACGCTGGTGTCGAAGAGCTCGGCGATGGCCTTCTGGGGCATCCACACGGTCCGCTCCTCGACCCGCAGGCGCACGCGAGTGGCGCCGTCCTCGGTGGCGTAGAAGAGAAAGTCGCCCTCGGGCGGCTCAGGGGTGGTGAGTTCGTCGCTCATTCTGAATCGGGCACGGGGTAGCCGATGGCGGCGAGATTGTCGCGAATGGCGGATTCGAGGCGGGCGGATTCGGCGAAGTGGCCGGCGAGTTCGCCGGTGAGGCGGTTCATTTTCTCGTCGAAGGGCTCGCCGTCGTCCTCGATCTCGGCGGCACCGACGTAGCGGCCGGGGGTCAGGACGAAGGAGTGCTTCTGGATGTCGGCGAGGGTGGCGGACTTGCAGAAGCCGGGTACGTCCTCGTAGTCGCCGGCGTCAGTTTCCCCGCGCCAGGCGTGGTAGGTGCGGGTGATGCGGCCGATGTCGGAGTCGGGGTCGGGCGGGTACTGCTCGCGGCCGGAGAGCACCCGCAGCGTGCGGGTTTCCATGGAGCCCATCTCGCGGGCGTCGATGAAGAGCGTCTCGCCGCGGCGGTCGCGTCCGCCGTGCTTGAGGTTGCGGCCTTCCTTGTCGCGGCTGAGGAACCACAGGCAGACGGGGATGCCGGTGGTGAGGAAGAGCTGACTGGGCATGGCGACGATGCAATCGACCAGGTCGGCCTCGACGATCCTGCGGCGGATCTCGCCCTCGGTGCCGGAGGTCGAGGACAGCGAGCCATTGGCCATGACGAAGCCGGCGACGCCGCCGCCGCGGCCGTTGGGCGGGGCGAGGTGGTGGATGAAGTGCTGGATCCAGGCGTAGTTGGCATTGCCGGCGGGCGGCACGCCGTAGGCCCAGCGGGGGTCCTTTTTCAGCAACTCGCCCGACCAGTCGGAGATGTTGAAGGGGGGATTGGCGAGGATGAAGTCGGCCTTGAGGTCGGGGTGGAGGTCGCGGACGAAGGAATCGGCCGGCTGCTCGCCGAGATTCGCCTCGATGCCGCGGATGGCGAGGTTCATGTGGGCCAGGCGCCAGGTGGTGGGGTTGGATTCCTGGCCGAAGACGGAGATGTCGCGCCGGGTGCCGCCGTGGGCCTCGGCGAAGCGCTCGGACTGGACGAACATGCCGCCGGAGCCGCAGGCGGGGTCGTAGACGCGGCCTTCGTAGGGCTCGACCATTTCGACCAGCAGTCGGACCACCGAGCTGGGCGTGAAGAACTCGCCGCCGAGCTTGCCCTCGGCGGCGGCGAACTTGCCGAGGAAGTATTCATAGACGCGGCCGAGCACGTCCTTGGCGCGGGCCTGATCGGTGCCGATGGCGATCTTGGCGATCTGGTCGATGAGTCCTCCGAGCCGCTCGGCGGGGATGCCGCGGCGGGCGTAGTCGCGGGGGAGCTTGCCCTTGAGCTTCTTGTTGTCGCGCTCGATGGCGTGCATCGCGTCGTCGAGGATGACGGCGATGTTCGGCTGCTTGCCCTGGTTGCGGATGTGTTCCCAGCGAGCCTCGGGCGGCACCCAGAAGACGTTCTCGGCGGTGTATTCGTCGCGGCTCTCGAGGAGCGATTCGAGCTGCGGGCCGCTGATGCCGTCGGCCTCAAGTTCCTGGCGCAGCGTCTCGCGTCGGGCGGCGAAGGCGTCGGAGATGTATTTAAGGAAGATCAGCCCGAGGACGACGTGCTTGTATTCGGCGGCATCGACCGAGCCGCGGAGCTTGTCGGCGGTCTGCCAGAGTTCCTCGGGGTTGATGCCGAGTTCGTTTTCGGTGACGGGCGGTTCTTCCGGAGTGTTGGGCATGGGAGGCGGGAGCGGCGTTTTCGGAGTCGAGCCTAACGGGGCTGGAGGGCGGGACGATGAAATTGTGCCTGTCGGGAGGGGGAATTTCGCTCGTGGTGACCCCGCGCGGTTGCGGTCGAGATCGATCCCCGCGCACCGGCGAAAACCGGGAATCGCCACCGGTGCGAGGCCGTGGCTAACTTTTCGGGCCGTGAAGCCGTTTATTCGGTGACCGCCCGCTGCCGGCCCCTGATGAGTTCGTTTCTCCACGCCCTGCCGTCCGACGACCCGAAGGATCCTTCGGAGGCGTTCGTGGGCCTGCTGACGCAGCACCAGAGCGTGCTGCTGGCATTCATCCTGGGGCTGGTACCGAACCGCGAGGATGCGGAGGAGATCCGGCAGCGGACGAATCTGGTGCTGTGGCGCAAGCGGGAGGATTTCGAGTTCGGCACCAGCTTCCGTTCGTGGGCCTTTTCGGTGGCCCGCTGGGAGGCCCGCGGCTTCATCCGGGAAAAGGGCCGCAAGTCATGGCTGGTCTATGACGACGAGGTGGCCAACCTGCTGGCGGACCGGCTGGCCTCGCTGCCGGTGCCGGCGATCGGGGACCGGGCGGCCGCGCTGAGGCATTGCCTGGCGGAGCTCAACAAGGACCATCGCCGCCTGATCGTCGCCCGCTACCAGGAGGGGCTGACCTTTGCCGAGTGCGCCGAGCGTTTCAGCCGCTCCGAGGGCGGGCTGCGCGTCACCCTCCACCGACTCAAGATCACGCTGCGGCGCTGCGTGGTGAAACGACTGGGAGGGAAGTCATGAATCCGGACCATCTCGATTTCGTGATCGGCCGCTATCTCGAAGGCCGGGCCACCGACGAACAATCGGCCTGGCTTTCGGCCCGGCTCGGCGAGTGTTCGATGGACCTCGACCGCATGGTGGATTCGCTGCTGGTCGAGGCGGAGCTGATCCAGCTCGGCGAGGAGGGCGACCTCTTCTCCATGCATCGCCGTCGCGAGGGATGGTGGCGGCGTGCCGGCGCGGTCTCGGTGTTCTCCGCGGCTGCGGCGATCGCGCTGGCCGCGCTGGTGCTTTCGCGGATCGCCGCGCCCGAGCCCGAGCCCTTCGCCGAATGGCGGATCTCGCCGGGTGGTGTCGTCTCGGTGGCGGGCGGCGAGGGCGTGGACGGCGAACTATCGGTCGGATCGACCCTCCGGGTCACCCAGGGCTGTGCCGAGGTCACGCTCCGGGAAGGGGTGCGTTGCCTGGTTCAGGCACCCGGCGCGCTCAAGATGGAGGCGGAGGGCCGGGTGCGCTTCGAGCAGGGTGTCGCGCGCTTCCGCGTGGAGGAGGAGGCCCGCGGCCTGGAGGTCATGACCAAGGACCTGAAGATCGTCGATCTCGGCACCGAGTTCGGCATCGACGCGCGGGGACATGACCGTGGCGAGGTGCACGTGATGGAGGGCGTGGTCGAGGTCTCGGCCCGCTCGGGCCACAGGGAAACCATGCGGGTCGAGGCCGGGGCCGCGGTGGCGCTGGGCCTGATCGGCCGCTTGGAGAGCACCCTCTACGAGCCCGAGCGTTTCGTCGATGAACTGCCGGCCGGCATTCCCGCCCTGCATTTCGACTTCGAGCCGGCGGGTGCCGAGGTCTTCGGCGCCCACGGGGCGATCGCCCGTCGTGACCGGGTGCGGCTCCCGGTCGCGGATCTGGAGCTGGCCTCCTCGGTCCCGGGACGGCAGGGGGGTGTCCTGAGTTTCGACGGCGATTCCTACGCTGCGACGAACTGGCCGGGGATCGGCGGCACCAGTCCGCGCACCGTGGCGTTCTGGATCCGCCTCGACAACGAATCGAGGACCAGAGGCCACGCGATTCTGGGATGGGGCGATTTCCGGGATGAGGAAAAGATGTCGGATTTCGGAATCCGGACGGTGGGTGAATCAGGAAGACTGCGGGTCGTCTCCGGCCGACGCTGGTTGGAGGGCGAGCGCTCGATCATCGACGGGCGCTGGCATCATGTGCTCGTGATGCTCGGCCAGCATCGTCCGGGCAAGTGGCCCGAAGTGAAGCTTTTCATCGACGGCGAGGAGGATTCCCTGATTCCCGGGGTGCCATGGAAGAAGCCGAGAGCCCGGCTCGATACCTTCTGGACCGAGATCCACAGCGATTACTCCCAGCCGCTCACGCTCGGGCGCTTCGTCGGCGAGGGCCCCCAGTATTTGCCCGGGCGCCGGGGCAAGCTGGATGACCTGATCATCGCGGAGGGGGTGATCACCGAAGCGCAGGTCCGGGCGGTCTACGAGGGGCGCTTGGAGGACAGCGGGCTGGACCTGGCGAGGTAGGGGCGGATCACGGTGCCGCGATCGGCAGAACGTAGCGCTCCTTCTTGTCCGGAAAGCCGAGGCGATAGAACCACCGGTCGCCGCTTCCCGGTCCCGGGCCGCTCCAGGTGCCTCCCGATCCGGCGGGGATCACGCCCTGCACGCTCCATCCCGCGCCCAGGTCGTCATTCCCTTCCAGGTCATAGGAGACGTCATCCTCGAGGTCGGTGGCCTGCAGCGACAGGCCGGCACCCTCGATCGACAGGCCCGGCGTCGGCACCGGAACCGGGATCGCGGTCTTTTGCGGGGTTCCGGAGCCGGCCTCACCGATCACCTGGACCCCGCCGATGGCGGAACCGCCCCCGTGGAGCGTGTCGAGGGTCAGGGTGATGGAGTCGGCCGTGAGCGGCGAAGACTCGCTCCCGAAGACGGCATACTGGGCCTCGGGGGCGGTGTCGCTGCCGTCGTCGGTCGTGTCGGTGGTTCTGACGAATGTCACGGGTGCGGAGGGCGAGTCGATCGCCTGGAAATGGTAGGTGGTCGAGCCGTCCGAGATCGAGGCACCCTCGTTGGAGTTGAAGCCGGTGAGATAGATGATGACCCGGCAGCCGGTGGGGAAGGTGGCATTGAGGCCGGAGAGGGTCAGCGAGGTCGGATTGGTGGTGCCGGTGTAGTCGTCGATGCCGCCCTTCAGCGGGGTGTCGTCGTAGGCGGCGTTGAAACTGGCCCAGCCGTTCGGGCTGGTCAGGGCGAGATCGACCGTGGTGGCCGCGCCCAGGTCGTTGGTCAGGTCGTTGGCGGTGTCGGTGCGGTTGATGTTCACCCAGCCGCCGACGACCGAACCCTCGGCGGCGATGCCGAAGGTTTCGTCGCCGTCGATTTGCTGCACGTCGGTGGCGAAGTCGGTGAGGTTGACGCTGATCGTGCGCGGGCCTTCCGACTCGGCGGGGGGCGCGTAGTCGAGCGCCGGTGCGGTCCGCGGCTCGTTCGTCGAGTCGTGGGCGACGTACCAGTCGTTCATCGCCTCGACCCGGGCCTTGTGCGGGTGACCGCCCGGGATGGCGGCGACGGTGTTGAAGCCGGCCACCAGGTTGGTCGCCTCGCCAAGGTCGGTCGCGAGGTCGTAGAGTTCCACGCCGGTTCCATCGAAGTTGCGCTTGAAGAACCATTTCCCCTCCGCGTCGTCCATCCGCACGCCTCCCTCGTTGTTCGCGCTCAGGTAGAAGTGATGCATCGTCCGGACCGGATCCGCGGCATCCGGATCCTCGGCGAAAAGGAGCGGCAGCATGCTCACCGAGTCGTAGTGCTGGTCGGAGGCGACCGAGCCGCCGACGAGGTCGATCATGCTCGGCACCCAGTCGATCACCGAGACAAGCTGGTTGCAGACCACGCCGGGCGGGATCACCGACCCGCGGGCGGTGCCGTCGCCCCAGCGCCAGATGAAGGGCACGCGGTGGCCGCCCTCGTAGATCGATCCCTTGCCGGAGCGCAGCGGACCGTTCGGCTCCTGCCCGGCGGCGATCTGCTGCTGGCCGTCGCCGTTGGCGTCGCGGAAGCCCCCGTTGTCGCTGCTGATGATCACGATCGTGTTGTCGGCCACACCCAGCGCGTCGAGCTGGTCGAGCAGCAGGCCGAGCTGGGCGTCGAGGTCGAAGACGAAGTCGGGTCGCTTGCCGAGGCCGGTGGCGCCATCGGCCTCGATGCCGTTCACCGAGGGCGTGTGGGGCACGTGGATGGCGGGCGCCGCGTAGTAGAGCATGAACGGCTTGTCCGGGTGGTTCGTCCGGTGGTCCTGGATGAACTCGCAGGCGAAGTGGGCGAGGATGGGCCCGTGCTCGCTGGTGTCGAATTCCGAGTCGCCGTAGCCGTCGGCGACCATTTCCCCGTTGCCGACGGTGTCGCCTTCGGTGAACGAGCGCAGAAACGAGCTGCCGGAGGCATCGACCCCGTCGACCTCGGCGGCGAAGTCGCTGATCGGGCGGTAGAGGTCGTTCTCGAAATAAGCGTAGACCGGCCCCTGAATCCCGTCCGGCGTGACGAAGGTGTAGTCGAACCCGTGGTCGAGCATGCCGTTGTCGAAGCGGCGGGTGTAGTCGATCTGGTGAAGCTGGTTGTTCGGCAGGTCGCGCAGCAGGGTGCCCGAGGCATCGTAGAAGTCGCCGCCGAAGTGCATCTTGCCGAAGTAGCCCGTGCGGTAGCCCGCGTCCTGCAGGACGCTGCCGACGGTGCGGTGGGGATTGCCGATGCGGTCGTCTTCGGCATTGCCGAAATGGAACGCACTGCTGCTGGTGCGGTTCCAGGTGCCCCATGGCCGGGAGCGGAAGGTGTAGCTGCCGGTCATCACACAGAAGCGGTTGGGCGCGCACAGGGCCGCCGGCAGTTGGGCATCGGTGAACATCATGCCCTCGTCGCAGATGCGGTTCATGTTCGGCGTGGGGACCGGCGCCGGGATGGGTTGGTTCACGCCGTCGGCGTAGTGTTCGTGGTAGCGCCCGACATCCGCCCAGCCGAGGTCGTCGGCGAAGAAGAAGACGACGTTCGGCAGGCTTTCCCCGGCTCGCGCCGCGGCGTGGACGGCGGGACCGGGGAGCAGCAGGATGGCCGTCAGGAAAAGGGCGCGTGGAGACATGTCTTTCGGGATTTAGGGTTCGGTGAAATTGAGCCCCGTCGGCCACGAGGCCTCCGGGGCGGCGAAATTCGGAGGCCGGCCGGTCGCAGCACCTCAGTCCTCCCGGATCCGGAGGAAAAACCGCGGAGGACTGCCGGGCGGCGTGTAGGAGAAGCTGGCGGTGCCGCCGGCATCGACGATGTCGGTGGTGCTGATCTCGGGCCAACTGGAGGCGTTGGCGAGGTCCGTCCCGCCGTAGGCGCTGTAGGTGACGGCCGCCTGCGACTCGAAGACCACCGTGAGCTCGCCGCTCAGCGCATCGCGATCGACCGAGAGGACACGGATCTCGGTCTCGGCGGGGGTGCCGACGATCTGGATGCCGCCGATGCCGCAACTGCCGTTGAGCGTGGTCATCGTGAGCGTCACGCTGTCGGCGGTCAGGCCGTTGAAGCGCACGTAGGTCGCGGGGTCGGCTCCGTCGCCGCCGTCGGTGTCGGTGGATTGGACGAGCGCAGGATCGAAGGGATTGGGCACCGAGTAGACGTAGGTGGTGGTGCCGTCCGAGATGCTGCCCTGGTTGCCGCCGGCCGCGGCGTTGAAACCGCCGAGGTAGACGATCACATCGTAGCTCGAAAAGGTCGCGTTGATGTCGCTCAGGGTGACTGTGGCTGGAGTTCCGTAAACCACGATACCGGCGCGCATCGGGGTGTTGTCCAAGGGGCCGAAGTTCCAGGTGTCGAAGCCGCTCGGGGCGGTGGCCGCCAGGTCGATGGTGCTGCCGCCACCGCCGTCGGTGACCAGGTTGCTCGCCGTGGTGGCAGCCTCGAGGTTGGTCCAGTTGCTTGCCGGCACCACGCCGTACGGCTCGAGCGGGTCGTTCACCGTGGTGGGGAACTCCTTGAAGTTGATGCTCACCGGTCCGGAAACCGGCAAGGGCGTCACGCCTTCGCCGATCACCTGCACGCCACAGATCGCGGCACCTCCGCCGTAGAGCGTGTCGATGGTCAGCGTGATCGAATTATCGGTGAGCGGTGAAACATCCGAACCAAACACCGCATACTGCGCCTCCGGCGCGGTGTCGTCACCATCGTCCGTGGTATCGGTGGTGGCGACGAAGGCGACCGGTGCCACGGGACTGTCCGCCGCCTGAAAATGGTAGGTGGTCGTCCCGTCGGAAATCGATGCGCCGCGGTTGGCGTTGAAGCCGCCGACATAGACGATCACCTTGCATCCATCGGGGAAGGTGGCGTTGAGGTCCGAGAGGGTGATGCTCGTCGGCAGGGTGGTGCCGGTATAGTCGTCGATGCCGCCCTTGAGCGGGGTGTCATCGTAGGCGGCGTTGAAGCTCGCCCACTGGTTCGGTGCCGTCAGGCTGAAGTCCACGCTGGTGGCGGAGCCGACGCTGTCGGTCAGATTCGTGGCGGAGCCGGCCTGGTTCAGGTTCACCCATCCTCCGGCCGCCGAGCCCTCCGCCGCGATGCCGAAGGTTTCGTCGGAATCGACCTGCTGGATGTCGGTGGCGAACTCGGTGAGGTTGACGCTGACAATGGTGGTGTCCGCCTTGGCGAGACATGCGCCTGTGACGAGGAGGCAGGCGGCTCTGGAAAATGAAAGCGGGATGGATTTACGAAGGCTGGGTTTCGACATGGGTTTCGGAGGGTTGGTCAGGACGATCTGCGACGAACAAAAACGGGAAGAACACCGGAAAGGATCAGCAGGGGAATGCCCGGTTCGGGAATCCCGACGATCTGCACCCCCGTGATCGCTGATCCGCCACCGTAGAGGGTGTCCAGGGTGAAGGTGATGGAGTCGCCGGTAAGCGGTGAGCTGTCCGAGCCGAATACCGCGTACTGGGCCTCGGGCGCGGTGCCGCTTCCGTCGTCGGAGGTGTCGGTGGTTGCCACGAAGGTGACGGGTGCCGAAGGGCTGTCGGCCGCCTGATAGTAATAGGTGGTGGTTCCGTCGGAGATGGAGGCGCCTTCGTTGGAGTTGAAACCGCCGAGATAGACGATGACCTTGT
Organism: uncultured Verrucomicrobiae bacterium; assembly: GCA_937957985.1. Taxonomy (GTDB): domain Bacteria; phylum Verrucomicrobiota; class Verrucomicrobiia; order Verrucomicrobiales; family Akkermansiaceae; genus Haloferula. The sequence goes on along the minus strand of CALGOH010000139.1, from coordinate 12,681 downwards.
AGCCGTTGGCAAAGGTGGCGTTGAGTTGGCCAAGCGTCAGCGTGGTGGCGTTCACCGTCCCCGTGTAGTCATCGATGCCGCCCTTCAGCGGGGTATCGTCATACGCGGCATTGAAGCTCGCCCATCCGTTCGGGGCGGTTCCGGAGATGTCGACCGTGGTGGCCAAGCCGTTGGAATCGGTGACATTACTGGCGGTCAGCGTCTGGTTCAGGTTAACCCATCCCCCGACCACGGAACCTTCCGAGGCGATGCCGAAGGTCTCGTCGGAGTCGATCTGCTGGGCGTCGGTGGCGAACTCGGTGAGGTTGACGCTGATCACCGAGGCGTTCAGCGGCAGGAGGCTGACCACGGTGGCCATGAGGGCGGCAGGGAACTTGAGACTGGGACGGAAGGATCGATTGGGAGTCTTCATCGCTGGAACGGAACTCGTGACGACTCGCGGGATCGGCGAGCCTCACAACAGCAATGGATGGTGACAGGTGCATTTGTTAACCGTCTTCCCGCATTTTTTTTCAGGTTTGATGGCGGGGGACCGAAGGTCGCGCGGGATGAATGGCGAAAGTCTCTGATAACCAGTTTATTTGGAGGTCTTCTGGAGAACGGGGTGTCTGCCGCTCGATGATGATCGGTTGAAGTCCGATCGTTATCCGCGGTTCGCCGCCGGGACCGGTGGGCGGTTCGATGCTTTTCGCGATTGGCGTGGACAATCGGTGCCTTTTGGCGGAGGGATTCGATTCCCTTGCCGGACATGAACACATCTTGGACCCGTCGAAGACTGCTGGAACTCGGGACGATGGCCGGGCTTGCAGGCCTGGCTGGTTGCCGGACCCGGGAACGTCCGGCGGCAGCGTCTCCCGAGCAGCCGACCGGCAAGAAGGGCCTGTGTCTGACCACCAAGGCGGAGGATTGGCACGAACGGCTGGCGTCGCTGGACTGCGAATGGTTCTACACCTGGGGGGCGCTGCGGCCTCCGCAGACGCCGGAGGGGCTGGCCTTCACTCCGATGATCTGGGGCTACTGGAGGGACGATGAGAAGATCGCCGAAGCGGGTCGCAAGGCAAAGGAGGCGGGGATTGGTCAGCTGCTGGGATTCAACGAGCCGGACAAGAAGGACCAGTCGAACCTGAGCGTCGAGAAGGCGCTCGGGGCGTGGCCGCTGCTGGAAGCCACCGGGCTACGGCTGGGCAGTCCGGCCTGCGTGCATCCGGACACCGAATGGATGCAGGCTTTCATGACGCGGGCGAAGACACGCGGGCTGCGGGTCGATTTCGTCTGCGTGCACACCTATCACGGACCGAATGTCGAGGCACTGGTCCGGCGGCTCACCGAAACCCACCGGATGTATGGCAGGCCGATCTGGGTCACCGAGTTCGCGGTGGGCGATTGGGAGGCGAAGTCAGTCGGGCAGAACCGGCACAAGCCGGAGACGATCCTCCGGTTCATGGAGAAGGCGCTGCCGGCGCTGGAGAAACTGGATTTCGTCGAGCGCTACGCGTGGTATCCCGCGAAGCCGGACAACCGGGCACTGGGTACCAGCGCCCTCTTCGATGGGGAAGGCTCGCTGACTCCGCTGGGGGAGTTCTACCGCGACTTCACGGCATAGGATGCCCCGGTCAGCTCGTCGAGCATCGCCTCGAGGCGCGTGGCGGCGTCGCCGGCGGGGAGGTGGGCGGAGAGCCGGTCGGCCCACAGCGGGAAGGCCATCGGGGTGAGGCGCTCGGTTTCGACGAGGCGGAACGGGCGGTCCGCGAGTTCATCGAGGGTCGCCTTGAGGCGGGTCCATTCAAGCTGGCGCTGGAGGATCTCGCGGCGCGCCTGGTCGAGCAGCAGGTTGGCGGGGTCGTATTTGGAGAAGACCTCGAAGAGCAGCGAGGAGGAGACCTGCAGGTCGCGGGTCGGGCGGCGGCGTCCGGGGAAGTCGGGCACCAGCAGGCCGGCGACGCGGGCGACCTCGCGAAACTGGCGCCGCGCCATTTCGGCGGTGTTCATGCTGGCGAGGAGATCTTCTACGAGGTTTGTCGTAGAAAGGGCGTCGCGCAGCAGGGCTTCGTCGAGGCTGAGACCGCGCGCGGCGATGAGCGAGAAGCCGTAGTCGTTCTGGGTGAGGTCGATCGACTCGCCGATGCGGCTGGAAATTCGATAGGCGGCGAGCGCGGCCAAGCCTTCGTGGACGAGTCGGCCGGCGAAGGGGTAGAGGAACAGGTGCTCGCCCTCGCGGGTGCGGGTGAACTCGACGACCAGCTCGCGGGTGCCGGGCAGCGCCGACCATTTCCGCTGAATCGCGAGGATCGGGCGCACGGCGCGGTGCTCGGGCGCGGGCCTGGGCCGACCGTGGAGGCGGGCGGCGACGGCGGTCGCGAGTTCGGTCGAAAGCGGCATCTTGCCGCCGTTCCAGACCGGCACCTGGCCTCGGTGTTTGCGGGTCGAGGGACGGACCGTGGCGGTGAGCTTGTGGAAGCGGATCAGCTCGAGCTGGCGCCCGCCGAAGATGAAGGCCTGGCCCGGCTTGAGGCGGGTGATGAAGCTTTCCTCGACGGTGCCGAGCGTTTTGCCCGAGGCGAACTTGAGCGCGATGGCCGAGTCGCTGGTGATGGTGCCGATGTTGAGCCGGTGGAGCTGGGCGGCGCGGGTGTCTTCGAAGTGCAGACGGCCGTCACGCAGGGTGGCCTTGCGGTACTGCGGGTAGGCCTTGAGGGCGTCGCCGCCCTCGGTGATGAAACCCAGCAGCCACCGCCATTCCTCGGCGTCGAGATCGCGGTAGGCGAGGGTGGAGCGGAATTCCCGGAGGAGTTCGTCGGGGGTGTCGGGCTGGCCGAGGACGCAGGTGAGGGCGTGCTGGACGAGCAGGTCGAGCGGCTTGTGGAGCGGGCGGCGCGACTCGATGTGGCGCGCCTGCCAGGCGTCGCGGGCGGCGGCGAACTCGAGCAATTCGAAGGCGTGGGTCGGCACGCCGACGATGCGGCTGGTCTGGCCGGGCGTGTGGCCCGAGCGTCCGGCGCGCTGGGCGAGGCGGGCGATGCCCTTCGGGCTGCCAACCTGGATGACCTGGTCGACCGGCGAGAAATCGACGCCGAGATCGAGCGACGAGGTGCAGACGACGCAGCGCAGCGAGCCGTCCTTGAGCCCGGCCTCGACCGCGGCGCGTTCCTTTTTCGCCAGCGAGCCGTGGTGCATGGCGATCGGCAGGTCGGGCAATGCCTCGTGCAATTCCTGGAACCAGATCTCGGTCTGCGAGCGGGTGTTGGTGAAGACGAGGGTCGAGCCGGCGGCTTCGATCCGCCTGGCCACGGCGCCGACCATCCGCGTGCCGAGGTGTCCGGCCCACGGGAAGCGGTCGATCTCGTCGGGGATGAGCGTTTCGATCTCCAGCGGCTTGGTGGCTTTGGAGGAAACGGTGACGGCCCGGGGGTGGTCGGGACCGAGCAGGGCGTCGCGGGCTTCGTCGAGGTTGCCGAGGGTGGCGGAGAGACCCCAGATGCGGAGGTCGGGACGCCAGCGTCGGAGCCGGGCGAGGCACAGCTCGGTCTGGACGCCGCGTTTCGTGCCTAACAGCTCGTGCCATTCGTCGACGATGACCGTCTGCAGGTGGCGCAGCTTTTCCCGGAAGTCCGGGTAGGTGAGCATCAAGGACAGGCTCTCGGGGGTGGTGACGAGACCGAAGGGCAATCGCTGGCGGAGCTTGGCGCGGCGGTGCGAGGAGGTGTCGCCGGTGCGGGCCTCGATCTCCCAGGCGGGGGCGACGGCGGCGACGGGATCGCGCAGCGATTTGAGGGTGTCGGCGGCCAGGGCGCGCAGCGGCGTGATCCAGAGGACCGAGCACGGTGCGGGTTTGTCGGGGGAGTGGTGCTGGAGGGCGTCGGCGACGGGGCCGAGCCAGGCGGCGAGGGTCTTGCCGAAGCCGGTCGGGGCGTGGAGGAGGCCGGATCTGCCGGCGGCGTGGTGCTTCCAGAGTTCGGTCTGGAACGGGAGCGGCTCGCCCTTCTCGCGATGGAACCAGTCGAGCAGCGGCGGCGGGAGCATGGCGGAGTGGCGCTTTCCAAGCGCCATGATGGGGCAGGGCGGCTTTCAGCCGCGGAGTGCACGACTGAGTTACCAAGAGCGGCAGGAAGGCTTGGTCAAGGCCGACTGCTCATTTTCTGGAATCAGCGGAGAGGGAGTGTGGACCGCTCCCAGCGATCAGGAGATCGCCCAGCCCCGTCATGGCGCTTGGAAAGCGCCACTCCTACTCCAGCGTGAGCGTGCGGGAGCCTTTTTCGGGGTGGCTGATGAAGAGGGCGATGCGGCCGCTTGGCGGCGGGGAGCCGTCGGTGAGGGTGCGGTAGTCGAATTTGCCGCGCAGGTCGGTGTAGCCGTCCTTGAGGAACTCCGCCTCGCCGTCGCGCTCGACGTAGGCTTTCACATACGCACCGGAAAGCGGGGCGCCGGTGGTGGCGTCGCGGACCTGCAGGACGGGATCGGCGCGGCGACAGGTGACCTCCAGCGCGCGGCTGTCGAGGATGCGCAGGGCCTTGGCGTTGCCGGCGTCGGCGGCGACCAGCACGTTGCCGCGGCGGAAGGCGTCGGGGAGCTCGACGCTGGTGCCTTCGCCGCCGAGGCGGACCTCGCGGACGAGGTTCGGGCGGGTGCCGGGCAGCTCGCCGGCGTCCTGCAGGAAGGGATTGCGCGAGAAGAGCATCTCGAGGTCGATCTGATAGAGGGAAAGCTCGACCTGCTCGAGGTGGCGGTGGGTGAGGCGCAGAGTGCCGTCGTCGGCGAGCGCGAGGTCGAGCTGCGGGGCGTCGGCGGCGGGCTCCGGCTTGGCGGCGTCGCGGCCCTTGGTAAGCGCGGCGATTTCCGCGGCCTGGTCACGCACGGCGGCGAAGCGCTCGGCCCACGGTCCGGGCGGCAGGTCGGCATGGCGCTCGGCGATCTTCGCGGCGTCGGCGGGCTGCGACTGGTGGAAGCTTACGAGGCATTCGAGGTAGTCGTAGGCGAGGGTGGTCGGCAGCTTGGCGCGGTCGATTTTCGCGAAGCGGTCGATGGCCTCGCCGATGCGGTCCTGGAGGAACAGGAACCAGCACAGGTGGAGCTGGTCGTCGGCGGCGAGCGCGGGTTTCCAGGCGAGTTGGCGGAGGAAGACGCGGTAGTGGGCGAGGGCCTCGGGCTGGGTGAGGTGCGGGTTTTCGCCGAGTCGGTGGGCGCGCGGGTTGACCAGCGGGTCGAACTCGAGCGAGCGCCAGCCGAGGTGTTCGACCGGGCGGACGTCGAGCAGCGGGCTTTCGAGGAAATGGCCGAGGTCGCGGACGAGGTCGGAGTTCTCGAGCCAGGTGCGCATGGTGTCGGTGTCGCCATGGAGGAAGCCGTAGCGGGCGAGCGACCGGGGCAGCACGAACCGCTCGCGCAGGGTGGCGACGGCTTTCTGATAGAAGGCGCGGTCGCGCATCCGCCAGGCGATGAGATCGAGGTCGAGCGCGTGCAGGTTGGCACCGGCGAGGCGGGCGAGCACGTCGGCGTCGGAGCCGTCGCGGGCGACGACCTTCCACGAGGCCTGGTCCTCGGCCGGGTCGGCGTCGGTGACCTCGAGCGTGCGCTGCGGCGCGCAGGCGAGGACGGTGTCGCCCTCGGCGACCTGCAACGGGTAGCTGGAGAAGGAGCCGGGGGCGGGGAAGTAGAAGGCGAGGTTGAGGGTGAGCACGCCGTAGGGTTCGAGTTCGCGGGTTTCGGAAAGCGTGGCCTCCCTGCCGGCGAGCGGGATCGCGCCGGCGGGGATCTGGGCGAGGACCTCGATGCGGCGGCCGGCGCAGGTCGGGTTGGTGACGACCAGCGAGGTGCCGTAGGCGACGCCGCTGCGGAAGCCGCCGCTGATGGTGTTCTCGACCTTGCGGCCCTCTTCCAGGCGGAAGCGGTCGTCGAGACGGTGGAAGGTCTGGCGGACCAGCACCGGGGAATCCGGGGCGACCTTGTCGGTCTCGCGGGTGTCCTTGTAGTAGAGCAGCATCGGCGCGCGGGCCTTGACCTTGAGCGATGAGCCCTCGACCGAAACCTCGGGCCGCTCGGCGGCGAAGGGGAGATCGAGAAGGGCGAGGCACATCAGCGCCTCGTTGGAAGACGAGGTGCAGGCGTTGAAGTTGGCCGAGAGGAACGGGCCCTTGCCGTCCCATTTCGCGAGGTCGAGCCAGAAGGCGTTCAGCGGGATGAGCCGCTCGTCGGTGACCGTGCTACGATGGTGGTCGTAGTTCGATTCGAGCCACAGCCGGGTCTGTCCGCGGCGGCCGGACCAGGAGGCGCGGCTTTCGTAGAAGACGGTGGGAGTGGCGGGGGTCACCGGGAAGGCGCTTGCGAACGGATCGACCCCGACGCTGTTCGGCAGTTCGGGGGGCTCGTAGTCGCTTTCCACGTCGAGCATGCCGAAGGCGTAGAGGTCGGCGTCGGGCTCGGGAGCCGCGCACGCCACCGTCGAGGAGGTGATCTGCTCGATGAGATCGAGGTTGGTGGGCGTATTGCGGACGATCAGGCGGCTGGTATCCGCGTCGAAGGTGGCGGAGGCGTCGGCCGGGAAGCGAACGCCGTTGGACTTGAGCGCCTCGACGAGGTTCATGCGGGGACTCAGGGCGGTGCTGTTTGGGTCGGGATTAGGCGCGAAGGGATCGAAAGGTCCACCGCTGTCCCCGCCTCCGATCCGGTTGATGAAATCCGGAGGAACGTTGAAGGCGCGAGTCTGGAGGCTCTCGTCCACCTCGTCGGCGGGTTTGATGGTGATGGCATAGTCATCGACCGACCACCGCATTCTGGTGGCTTCGCAAATGTAGTCGAGAGCCTCGGTGTAGGGGACGTTGCGCAACTTCAGGCTGCCAATCCGTTGGGTGCCTTGCGATGCTCCGCCGCCGATGTCCAGGCCATCGTCGTCGCTGGATCGACGGGATCCACGGATGAAGAAGCCGATGCCTTTTTTGTCGGGATCCAGCTCGGTATCATCCAACTCGATCGCCCGCACGCGCAGATAATCGACTGCCTCCTCAAGGGAAACGTTCTCGAAGTCGATGACCGGAATGACGATGTTGCGGAGTTTCTGGAGAATGTAAGTTGCTCCCGCTGATTCGCTGACACCGGGCGAACCCAGGCCGGCCCGCGCCAGGCCCAGCGAGTCCTCGGTCGCCAGGTCGGTGCCGCGCAGCGTTTGGGTGAAGAGGATGGTCTGCTGTTCGGGGTCGGGCTGTTCGAGTTGCCAGCGGTTTTCGAGTTCCGCGGCGATGCGCTCGCGGGCATCGGGCAGGGCGCGGGCGAGAAGGGCCTTTTCGGCGGCGTTGAGCTCTTGCCAAGCGTAGGGACGCAGGTAGGGGGTGAGGTCGCGTTCGAGCAGGTAGTCGTCGATGAAGGTCGGCTCGCGCTTCTCCCTGAGCAGGGGCTCGACGTGCTGCTTGAAGAACTCCGGGTCGCGGCGGGAGAGGAAGAGGTTCAGCTCGTGGCAGGCGTGGTCGGACCAGAAGGCGAGCTTCGATTCGGCGTCGAAGTCGGGCCAGTCGAGCAGGCCGGCCAGCTCGCGCAGGCGCTCGCTGCCGGTGGCGCCGTAGAGGAAGGCGTGGGCTTCCTCCAGCGTGGTGAAGGCGCGCCAGTCGGCGTCGATCATGTTGTCGATGGAGGCTTCGGCGCCCTTTTTTAGAACGGCGGCGCGGCGGGTGCCGAGGTGGTGTTTGTCGGGGTCGAGCGGACGCGACAGGCGGCGGTCGCGCAGCGGGATCGGATTCTCGGGCAGCGGCAGGACCTCGCGGTGGAGCGAGTCGGCGGCGGTGACGATGACCTGGACGAGCTGGCAGCCGTCGAAGGCGGCGAGCGGGACGCTGACGAGACCGTCGGCATCGGGCTCGAGGTCGTAGCGGAGCTCGGAGGAGCGGGCGAGGTAGTCGAGATAGTCGGGAGTGCCGTCACCACCACCTCCACCACCGGCGGCGAAGGGATCGGCACCTCCACCACCGGACCCGCCTTTGCTAAAGAAACCGGAGTCGCGGCCTTCCTCTCCTTCGCCGGGCAGGAGGTCATCCATGTCGAGATCCTCCTCGCTCCAGCGGTGGGCGAGCAGGCCGGCGCGGGGGAGCATGGCGCCGGGGAAGGTCTTCGCCGCGCGGCGTTCGAGGATGTAGCGGGTCTCCTCGTCGAGGGTGCGGTCGGTGAGGTAGCCGCAGGCGGTGAAGCCGGGCGTGACGACCGGATCGCCTGGCGGGTCGTAGGGGAGGAGCCGACGGTGGGCGCCGTCGTTGTGGAGGAAGCGCGCGCCGATGAGATGGACGCGGGTGTCGGGGGTGGGATGGGCGAGGCGGATGCGGAGCTGGTGGTTCTCGATGGCTGAGGCGAGGGGAATCGGGGTGGCGGCGGGGAGGTGCGGGGAGATCTTGGCGGGAGTAACGAAGAGAGGCGGACTGAAGTCCGCGGTCCTTCTCGCGGCGGTGATCTCGAGGCGTGAAAGATCCGACGGGGTGCGCAGCTCATACTGTCCGGGTGGGAGGCCGGTGATCGTGAGGCGACCGTCCTTGGCAGCGAGGTTCGCGAAGTGGTCGGCGAGCGGCTTGCCGTCGAGGTCGTGGCGGAGAAGCGAGTAGCGGATGGGATCGAGCGGGGCTTCAAGGGGGAGGTCGATGCTTTCGCCGGCGGCGACGCGGATGTCGTAGGGAATGAGGCTGAGCGGCTTGAGGTGGCTGCCGCCCAGGGTGGCGAGGGTCCCGCCGTCGTGGGACGCGGTGACCGAGCGGATGCCATCGAGGCGGCCGAGGTGGACGAAGCCGTCGGCGTCGGTCCGCAGGCGGAGGTCGATGGAAGTAATGTGATCGTAGTCGTCGTGGTGGAAGGACAGGGTGACGGCGCGGTCGGGCAGCGGCTCGCCGTTGCGGCCGCGGAGTTCGAGGCGGTGGCCGTCGGGCGTCAGGGTGAAATGGCCGTGGGTGAAGAGGCCCTCAAGCAGCGAGTTGAAGGCGAAGTGGTCGCCGGCTTCGAGCTGGACCGGGTCGGTGACGGTTCTGTCCTTTTCTCCCTCGCGGATGGATTCCGCCGCCACGGTGGCGGAGAGCTTGAGGTCGAGGGCGACGGTGTCGGCCGGGACCTGGAAGGGGACGGTGAAGACGGGGGCGAGCTCGAGGTCGTCGTCGATCACGTGCTCGGTGGTGATGCCGGAAATCAGCGTGGCGGAGAGGGTGAGGCGGGCGTTTTCGACGAGGTCGAGAGGGAGCGGCCGGTTGTGGTTGGTGAGGGTGAGGTCGATGCGGACCCTCGCCTCGGCGTCGGCCCGGAGCTGCTCGCGGTCGAGGTGGAAGCTCGCCTGCAGCTTGAGGTCGTCGTCGCGGTCCTCGACTTTCACGAGGGTGGCGAGGGGGCCGCGGGTGAGCACGGCCTGGCCGGAGGCGGCGAGTTCGGCGTTGGGAATGGTGATGAGCCCGTGTTCGTCGGCGGTGAAGGTGTCGGGGCCGAGGGCGAGGGTGGCGTCCTTCACCGGGTTGCCCTTTTCGTCGAAGACGCGGAGGCTCTGGCCGGTGGCGGTGCGGGCGAGGTAGGGGACGAGGCGGCCCTTGCGGACGAGGGCGCGGCAGGCCTGGCCGCGGGAGACGAATTCGACGATCCAGGCGCCGGGGCCCTGGAGCTCGGGGAGGTCGATCGTTTCGCGGTGGCGGACGAGCGGTGGGTGATCGTGGCGCAGCGTGCGGGTGTGGTGGGGGACGAGCCCGGCGAGGTCCATCGAGGCCGAGGGTTCGCGGCCCTGGCGGGCGAGGATGGCGGGGAGGTCGAGCTGGTGGATGCGGACCAGCAGTTCGGGGGTGTGCTTGAGGTCGAGGGCGAGGGCGACCTTGGCGTCGGCATCGAGCAGGACCGGCCGGCCGGGGGCGAAGTCGATGCGGGTCTCGTCGCGCAGTTCGGCGAACTCCGATGGATCCAGTAGTTTGCCCCAGCGGTCGGGATCGGCGCCGGCGAGCAGCCGGGCGCGGGCGTGGAGCCGGGCGAGTTCGTCATTCTCGATGAAGCGGGTGAAGCGCTCGGCGGAGTCGGTATCGGCGAGGAAGTGCGTGAGCAGCTCGCGGATGAGTGGCGTGTCGTCGCCGACGGCGGGGCAGCCGGTGATGTCCTCGTAGCGCTTGTCGAGATTGAGCGACGGGATGTCTTTCTCCTTGGTGCCGGTGAGGAGGTTGTGCGGGCGGCGGGGGATGGCGAGATAGGCGAGGAAGTCGTCGGGCGACGGCTCGCCGGTCTCGCGTTGAAGGCGGAGGTGGTGGAAGAGGATGTGGGCCTTGAGCGAGGTGAGGGCTGGCGGCAGGTCGGTGGTGGCCTGGCGGAGGCGGGCGAGGTGGTCGGCGTGCAGGACGGGCTCGCGGGCGAAGTCGTCGTCGGTGTGGCGGCGGAGCTTTCGCAGTCGGCTGCCGACGAATTGCTCGTCCGACATCAGGGCCGGATGGGCCTTCAGGAGCTCATCGAGCTGGTCGAGGGTGAGGGCCGAGTGGACCGGGCTGTCGCCGAAGCGGACCGGGGGCTTGAGGGCGAAGCCGCGGAGGACGAGCCACACGGCCTTCGGATGATCGGCGCGGCGGAGGGTCTGTAGCGAGTGGCGGACGCGATCTTCGGAGAAGGAGCCGAGCTGGTCGAGATCGCCGAGAAGGCGGTCGGCGGCGTGGTGCTGCCAGGGTTGCCTGTCGCTCCCGGTGGCGGCTTTTTCGAAGGCGGCGCGGGACACGAGTGCCGGATCGAGGGTGGTGGGGAGCTTCTCGACCTCGCGGGCGTCGGGGCGGGTGTCGTTGAACTTGAAGTGCAGGAGCTTGACGAGTTCGGCGCGGGATTTCTCAGGGTCGGCCTCGTAGCGCATCAGCAGCTCGCGGGTGCGCAGGGTGTCGAGTCCGTCGGAGGAAACCGGGCGGACCTTGCGGGTGGCCGCCGCCTGCCAAGCGTCGATGACCTTGCGGAAGGCGTCGGTCTCGCCGCGGAGCTGGTGGTTGAGCGCGTTGTGGAAGAACCAGTCGCGGGTGCCGGGGACGAGATCGGCCAGGGCGGCGTCGCGGGTGGCGGGATCGGCGAACTTTTCCTCGAAGTCGAGTTCGGCGGCGAAGGTGAGGGCGGGAATGACGGCCAGCAGGGCGAGGAGGCTGGATTTCATGGTCGCAGACTGAGGGAGGCGGGGCGACGGGGGAAGGAGAATGGAGTGGCGCTGTGCAAGCGCCATGACGGGGCATGGCGGTCTCCTGACCGCGGGTGACGGCGGAGGGAAAGGGTGACGTTCGCAGGCTGCTTGGTGAAGCCGGCGTCTTGATGCGGCTGAAAGCCGCCGCGCCTCGCCATGGCGCTTGGAAAGCGCCACTCCGCCCGCTAGATCTCGGGCATGCTCGATGAAGTCGACATCGTGGGAGCCGGTCTGGCCGGTTGCTGCCTGGCATGGCAGTTGCGCGAGCGTGGGGTGGATGTCCGCCTTGTGGACGATCACCGTCCGGGCGCGGCATCGCGGGTGGCCGCGGGGCTGGTGAATCCGGTGACCGGCCAGAACTACGAGCCGAGCTGGCGGATCGCGGAGTTCCTGCCGGAGTCGGTCGCCTTCTTCGAGCGGATCGGGCGCGAGATCGGCAGGCAGCTCTGGTTTCCGATGCCGGTGGTGCGGCTGGTCACAGAGAAGGAGTGGCCGAAGGCGGCGGGCAAGCTGGAGCGTCCGGAGGTGGCGCGGTGGGTGGAGCAGGTCGAAGAGCATGTGGGGAAGTGGCGGGCGCGGGTGACCTTGAAGGGTGGCGGACGGGTGGACACGCGGGCTTTCTGCGAGGCGACGGAACGAAAGTGGGGAGTGCGGAACGCGGAGTGGGGAGCCGGAGAGGTGGTGAGATGCGGAGGGGCATTCGACTTGGAGGAGGGATTGCTCGGCGAGCACCGGTGCGCGAAGGGGGAGATCCTCACGGGGACGATTCCGGACGGGGACGAGTCGCGGATACTCATCGGCGGGGGCGGGTGGCTGGTTCCGGTCGGTGAGGGACGCTTCAAGCTGGGTGCCACCTACGAGTGGGATGATCTGAAGGCGCTTCCGTCGAAAGGAGGGATCGACAGGCTGCTCGGGATCCTGCGGCGCCTCGAGGTGAGGCATTTCATGATGGAGAGGCATGAGGTGGGAATCCGGCCGATCGTGCGCCGGAGCATGCCGTTGATCGGGAAGGCGGGCGACGCGGTCGTCTTCAACGGCCTGGGCTCGAAGGGCTCGCTCTACGCGCCCGGGGTGGCGCGGCGTCTGGCCGAGTGGCTGGTGGACGGGACGGAGATCGAGGAGGATCTCGATGCGGGGCGGTGGTTGGGCAGGTGATGCCTGCGCGGTCGCGGTTTCGGCAACCGCTTCCTCCGGGCCGGAAACGATCTTGCGGCTTGCAATGCCGCGCTCCATGGAACCGACTCCGGTGTGCACCTGCGGTTTTCCGAAGACGAACTGGCGACGCTGGTCGAGATGCTCTCGCTGGCGGCGAATGTCGCGAGCTGGAACCGCAAGCCGGGATCGGACGAGGGGGTCGCGGCCTTCGAGGCGCTGGAGGACAAGATCCTGAGCAAGGCGAAGCTGGCGGGGTTCGGCGAAGCGATCACCTGGGACGAGGAACGCCAGCGGCACGTGGTCAGCCGGGAGTTCGCCGACGACGCGTTCTTCTCGGAATGCTACGACGAGTTCCGCAACGCGATTCGTGAGCCTCTCGTCGGTTCGCAGTGCATCCT
>CALGOH010000138.1 GCA_937957985.1 uncultured Verrucomicrobiae bacterium | reverse complement strand
CGTGCCTACGCGCTCATCGCCGAACTCCAGCCCTCGACCTAGATCGGGGACCGGCTCGCCGCCGCCGCGCTTCAGCTCACCCAGTCCTCGGTCACCTACGAGGATGCCTATTACAAGATCCCCTATCCGAACGGGGACATTCCGACCGGCAAGGGTCGGGCCGAGGATCTGGTGGTCCGGTCCTACCGCGCGCTGGGCGTCGATCTGCAGAAGCGGGTCCACGAGGACATGGCTAGGAACTTTTCCGAGTACCCGCAGATCTTCGGGCGCAAGTCGGCCGACGCGAACATCGATCACCGCCTGACCGCGAACCTGCAGCGTTTCTTCCGCCGCGCGGGTGCCGAGTTGCTCGTCACCGGACCCGAGGGCGACGAAGCGAGCCGCGACGTCGCCGACTACAAGCCGGGCGATGTCGTGACCTGGCGTCTCGCCGGCGGACGCAGCCACATCGGGATCGTGGTCCCCGGCCCGGGTGAGAACCGCTCCGAGCCTTGGGTCGTCCACAACATCGGAGAAGGTCCGGTGTGGGAGGACTGCCTGTTCAACTTCAAGGTGATCGGCCACTACCGCTACACCGGCGAGGAGAGCGTGGACGTGACCGCCCTGGGTCCGGCCCGCTGAGGAGTTTTCCGGCGGGTCCGGAAGACAGGGAGAGAGGGGTGCTGCCAGGGAACCGCGGCAAATCCGGACAAGTTACCGTTGCTCCGATCAAGGCCTGGCGGGATTCACCTGCCGAACCTCCACGGCCCCTGACAGCGGGCGGAGTGAACACGCGGCGCCCGGGCGGTGCAAGGGGTTTTGGAGGTGGCCCGCCCCCGGGCCACGGCGGAGCGGGCTGGTTCGAGCGGCGGGGGTGCCGCTCCTCCTACACCACCAGCATGCAGTCGCCGTAGCTGTAGAAGCGGTAGCGCTCGCGCACCGCCTCGCGGTAGGCCGCGAGCACCGCCTCGCGCCCGGCCAGCGCGCTTACCAGCATGATCAGCGTGCTTTCCGGCAGGTGGAAATTCGTCAGCAAGGCATCGACCACACGGAACTCATGCGGCGGATAGATGAAGATGTCCGTTTCTCCCCGGTGGACGGCCTCCTCAATCCGCAATCCGCAATCCGCAATCCGCGATCCTCCCAGGTGCTCGAGCACCCGGGTGACCGTCGTGCCCACCGCCACCACCCTCCCGGCGGCATTGATCCGCCGCGCCGTGGATTCTGTTAGAAGGTAGCGCTCGGAATGCATCACGTGGTCCTCCGGGCGCTCGGCGGTGACCGGCCGGAAGGTCCCGACGCCGACGTGAAGCGTGAGGAACGCGTGATCGAGGGTGGCCAGCATTTCCGGCGTGAAATGCAGTCCGGCGGTCGGTGCGGCGATGGCGCCCTCCTCGCGGGCGTAGACGGTCTGGTAGCGGTCGCGGTCGGCCTCCTCGTCGCCGCGGCCCATGTAGTGCGGCAGCGCGAGGTGTCCGTGGGCATCGAGGTCCACCGGTGCCGCCCAGCGCACCAGCCGGTCGCCGTTGTCGAAGACTTCCGTGACGGTCCCCGTCGTTCCGCCGACCACCACCTCGCGGCCCGGTTTCATCTTCCTGCCGGGTTTCACGAGGCAGCGCCAATCGGTCGGGGAAAGCCGGTCGAGGCACAACAGCTCGATCCTTCCGTCGTCGGAGAAGACCCGCGCGGGGATGACCTTGGTGTCGTTGAGCACGAGCAGGTCGTCCGCTTTCAGATACCCGGGCAGGTCGCGGAACATCCGGTGCTCGATCCCGCCCGTGTCGCGATGCAGCACGAGCATCCGCGAGGCCGAGCGCTCGGCCAGCGGCCGCGAGGCGATCAGCTCCTCCGGCAGGTCGTAGTGGAAGTCGGAAGTCTTGAGAGCCATTGCCGCGGAGCGCCGGTTATGAAACCGGCATTCTTCGCCGGGCAAGCGCAAATGCTGGATCGACGTGACCCCGTGCGTTGCCTTGCCGGGCGGCGGGCCGCCGCAAGCACGGCCTGCCGCGGGCCGCCGCAGCCACGATGATCACTCGGGCTTCACGAAGCGCAGGCAGTAGTTCTCCTCGAGACCGGGCACGTCCAGCTTCGCATCGAAACGAAGCCCGGCGTCCTCGATCTCCTTGCGGAAAACCTCCTCGCCGGCCCGCACGTGACCCATCACCCAGTCGCTCGATTTTCCCTCGATGCGGATGAAGTCGATGACGATCACCCGGCCACCCGGCCGGAGCGCGCGCACCAGCGATTCCATCGACGACTTGGGATATTCGAAGTGATGATACACGTCGCAGAGGAACGCGAGGTCGATCGATTCCGGCGGCAGGCCGACCGAGTCCTCGGGACACAACACGGTGGTGATGTTCCGCTGTCCCTCCTGCCTGGCTCGGGCCTGGATGTGCTTGAGGAAGTTGCCGTTGATCTCGACCGCGTAGACCCAGCCTTCCGTTCCCACGGCTTCGGCGAAGAGCCGGGTGTAGAGCCCGGTCCCCGCGCCGATGTCGGCCACCCGCATGCCGGGCTCCACCTGGCAGGCTTCAAGCACCGCCTTGCGCGCGTGGAACACCTCGCGGCTCTCGACCTCGAAGCGCTGGAGCCAGTCATCGACCTTGAGTTCCGGATCGAGGAATTTCTCGTTGATGCCCGGGCGCACACTTTCCTCGGCGGCGAGGGGCAGCAGCAGGAGCAGGCAGGAAAGGAGGATCTTCACGTCGGGAGCGTGGCAACCGTCCATCGGTTCCGCCAGCATCAATCAAGGGCGGGCGGCTCGCCCCACACCCGGACGAGCAGCCTGCCGCGGCGTCCGCCGACATGCTCGCGGGCAACCAGCAGGCGGGTGCCGTCGCGTTCCACATCCCAGGCCGCCGTCGGGCCCGCCGCCTGCCATCCCGCCTCGAGCAGTCGTTGCAGGAAAACCTCGCGCGGCTCGTCGCGGTCCCGGACCCACTCGGCATCGGGCGCCTCGACCCTTTCGGATGGCAGCGGGACCGGTCCGCGGAAGCGCCCGGTGCGCGCCCAGGAGCGGAGCCGTGGCGCCAGCCAGCCGATCATCGCGAGAATCGCCCGCGCGGGTAACCCCGCGAAACGCGGATCGAGCGGGCGCAGGGGCTGCATGTGGGTGACCAGTCCCTGGTAGCCGGCCAGCCCCATCGGGCCGTGGTAGATGATCGGCTCGCCCGTCGCCCGCACCGGGGCGCCGCTGTAGATGACGCCCCGCCACATCGCGTCGCCGGACGGCGAAAAGCGGTCGGGATGCTTGCGCCGCAGCAGGCGCTCGGCCCGGCCGTAGCCGAGCTGCTGGCGCAGGAAGCCGAGCGGGCATCCCCGCCTACGGTGCCAGACGAAGGCGTTCGGGGCGAAGCCGATCCGCAGCCCGGCGTCGCGCAGGCGCCAGCAGAAGTCGACGTCGTCGCCGGCGGTGCGGAAGGCCGGATCGAAGCCGCCGACCATGAAGTACGCCAGGCGTCGTACCGCCAGGTTGCAGCCCGGCACGTGCTCCGCCTCGCGGTCGTCGATCATCACGTGGCTGGCGGCGCCCGGCGCGGCGGTGACGGCCGCCTCGGCGGCATCGGCGGGCGGCGGTGGCAGGTTCGGGCCGCCGGCCGCGTCCCAGCCCTCCGCGAATAGCGGCGCAAGCTCGACCAGCCAGTCGGGATCGACCTCGCAGTCGTCGTCGGTGAAGGCCAGCACCTCGCCCGTGGCCGCCTCCGCGCCGGCATTGCGCGCCGCGCTCAGGCCCGCCGCCTCCAGGCGGAGCACCCGCACCTCCGGGAACGTCTCCCCGACGAACTCCGCGGTGCCGTCGGTGGAGCCGTCGTCGACGAGCAGGATCTCGGGCGCGGGTCCGTTCAGCCGGGCGAGTGATCGCAGGCACGCGCCGATGCGGGGCCGGCCGTTGCGGCAGCAGACGATCACCGAGAAGGTCGGCGGCCCGGGAACGTCCGGGTCGTCGACGAAAGCCCGCCGCACCGCGTCGAGCGCGGGCTTTTCGAGTCCGTCGCGGTCGGTGAGTCCGAAGTCCCAGTCGGTCACTTCCTCGCCGTCGTTCCACCAGCGGTCGCTCCAGGCGTAGACGGCGAGGCCGGCGACGCCCGCATCGCGGCTCGCCCTCACGCTCCAGGCCAGGGTCCGGGCCTGCTTCTCGAGACCGTTGCGCCGGGAATCCAGGCCGAACTCCGAAATCATCACCGGACGATCGCCGGCGATGTGGTGAAGCCTCCGGAGGTATTTCCGGAAATCCTCCTCCTTCTCGAGATAGACGTTCATCGCCGTGAAGTCGGCATTGGCGGCCTCGAGGTACTCCGTGGACGGGTAGTTGGCGTAGGCCCACAGCCATGCGGGCGCCATCTCACGCCCGTCGGCGATCAGGGTCTCGATGGCGGCGAGGACCCGCGACGGACCCATCCAGCGCACCAGGTCGGCCGGGATCTCGTTGGCAACGAACACCCCGGCCATCGCCGGGTGCCCGCTGCGGGGCATGATGCCCTGCTCCAGCGCCACGCGGGCCTGGTCGAAGGTCGAGCGGGCCTCGCCGAGAAAGTCGGTCGACTGCGGCCAGCGGTGTCCGGCAAAGACCACCAGGCCCTGGTCGGCCGCCGCGTCGAGCAAGGCCGCGCCCGGCCAGTCGTAAACCCGCAGCCCGTGGAAACCGGCATCGGCGATGCGTCGCATGTCGCCCTCGAGATCCTTCGGCTCGTCCCCGGGGAAGGGCCCGTAGGTGACCAGCCGCAGGAACACCCGCTCGTCGCCGAGCCGGAAGAATCTGCCGTCCACCCTGAGCCGCTGCATCGCCGGCAGCCTAGCGCCGGAGCCGGGCCGTCCACCAGATCTTTGGGGGCGCTTTGGCTGGCCGCCCCGCCCGGCGCCCGTTATCCCTGAGGCATGCGAGCCGAGCTTCTGCAGAACCCGATGTTCGCCATGGCGGCGGAGCAGTTCGACCAGGTCGCCGATTTCCTCGATCTCGACGAGGAAATCCGCGAGCGCTGCAAATGGCCCAAGCGCCTCATCACCGTGACCGTGCCGGTCCGTCACGACGACGGCTCGACCCGCGTCTATTTCGGGCACCGCGTCCAGCACCACCTCACCCGCGGACCGGTGAAGGGCGGCCTGCGCTACCACCCCGACGTCGAACTCGGCGAGGTCGCCGCGCTGGCCATGTGGATGAACTGGAAGTGCGCGCTCATGGACCTCCCCTTCGGCGGCGGCAAGGGCGGCATCAACTGCGATCCCCGCAGGCTCTCGGCCGGCGAGAAGGAGCGCATCACCCGCCGCTACACGATGGAGATGATCCCCTTCATCGGCGAGGAGATCGACGTGATGGCGCCGGACATGGGCACCGACGCGCAGACGATGGCGTGGTTCCTCGACACCTACTCGACCCACGCCGGCAAGATGGTGCCCGGCATCATCACGGGAAAACCGATCAACCTCCAGGGGTCCGAGGGCCGGGAGCGCGCCACCGGCCACGGCGTCGCCTTCCTCGCCTCGCGCGCGCTCAACAAGCTCGGCATCCCGCTTCGCGATGCCAGCGCCGTGGTCCAGGGCTTCGGAAACGTCGGCCTCCACACCGCGCTCACGCTTGCCGAGTACGGCGTCGAAGTACGGGGCATCTCGGACATCACCGGCGCGTTGTGGAACGACAAGGGCATCGATGTCCCCAAGCTATCGAAATACGCCGAGAAGACCGGAGGCGTCGAGGGCTTCGAGGGTGCCGATGCGATCGATCCGGCGGAGATGCTCTGCCGGCCCTGTGACATTCTCGCCCCGGCCGCCTGCGGCATGGTCATCACCCGCGAGAACGCGCCGAAGATCCGGTGCAGGATCCTCGTCGAGGGCGCCAACGGCCCGACCACGCCCGATGCCGACGCGATCCTCGAGGAGCGCGGCGATGTCTTCATCATCCCCGACATCCTCGGAAACGCGGGCGGCGTCACCGTCTCGTATTTCGAGTGGGTCCAGAATCTCCAGCGCTACCGCTGGACCGAGCGCGAGGTGCTCACCCGTCTCGAAACCATGCTCGAGGGAGCCTTCAACCGCGTGCTCCAGTTCGCCAAACGCCACGGTCTCGGCCACCGCGTCGCCTCCCAGTCGCTGGCGATCCACACCGTCGCCGAGGTCAAGAGCCAGCGGGGCATGTTTCCATGAAGACACTCTGTTTCTCAAGCTTCGGACGGCCGGCGGAGGCCCTGTCGCTCGATGACCGCGCCGCTCCGGAATGCGCCGACGGATCTGTGCGCCTGCGCCTGCTCGCGTCGCCGATCAACCCCGCCGACCTCAACTTCATCGAGGGCACCTACGGGGTGAAGCCGGAGCTTCCGGCCGTCGCGGGCATCGAGGGTTGCGGCGAGGTGGTCGAGAGCCGGGCCGACGGCTTCGCGCCGGGCGACCGTTGCATCTTTCTCGGTGGAACCGGCTTTTGGTCCGAGGAGGTCGTCGCCACGCCGGACGCGCTCCTGAAGCTGCCCGGCGGGATCGATCCCCTCCAGGCCGCGATGCTCAAGGTCAACCCGGCCACCGCGTGGCGGATGCTCACCGGCTTTGTCGAGCCGCGGGAAGGGGCATGGGTCGTGCAGAACGCCGCCAACTCGGGAGTCGGCCGGGCCGTCATCCAGCTCGCCCCGCTGCTCGGCCTGCGTACGATGAACCTCGTACGTCGCGAGTCGCTGTTCGATGAATTGAAGTCGCTGGGTGCGGACCACGTGCTGCTCGACGACGCCGACGCGATCGACGCGGCGAGGGACATCTGCGGCGACGTCCGCCCGGCGCTCGCCCTGAACGCGGTCGGCGGCGACAGCGCGCTGCGCCTGATGAACATCCTCGGGCCCGGCGGGCATCACGTCACCTACGGCGCGATGGCCCGGCGGCCGCTCAAGGTTCCGAACGGCCTTCTCATTTTCAAGGATCTCCGCTTTTCGGGCTTCTGGCTGACCCGCTGGCTCAAGCAGGCGACACGGACGGAGATCGAGGAAACCTACGGCAAGCTCGCCACCGGGATGAGGGACGGACGGCTCGCGTTGCCGGTCGACGCCGTGTTTCCGCTGGCGGATTTCATCGAGGCCCTCGAGCGCGATGCCGCGGCCGGACGTGAGGGCAAGGTGCTGTTCCAGCCCTGAAATGATCGAGCTGAATCTTTCCCCCCTGCGCGTCGCGGCCTTGGTCGCGCTGGTGTTCGCCTATGCCTTGGCAGGCGGATTCGCCGTTCCGGCGGATGCCCCGGTCCGGATGGTTCGGGCGTGGGTCGTCCCGGTCCTGCTTTTCGTCGCCGGAGCCGCTCTCGCGACGGTCGTCGACCACCGGGTCGGATCTCTGGAGCGGACCAGCCTCCGCTGGTTCCACGTCGTCGTCGGCGTCGGCGCGATGGCGGTGGCCGTGACGATGCGTCACCGGTCCGGGCTACCCTAACAGATCGCCACCCTCCAGGTCGCCGCCTTCCTCGAAATCCACCTCGCGCACGCGCTTGCGGTCGCGCCAGAACTCGACCTGCTTGCGCAGGGTTTCGCGCAGGTTCACGGCGTCGGCCACCGCCTCGATCTCGACCTTCGGGTGGGAACGGTCGGAGGTGTCGAGCCTCAGCGTCGAAAGCCCGAACACCCGCAACCAGAACGGCCTTTCCATGGTCGTGTCCTTCACGCGGTAGAGTTCCAGTTCGTTGATCTTCTGGTTCAGCACCCCTTCGTAGAGCCGCAGGCGTTCGTTGGTCAGCTCGTAGACCCGGCAGCGGACGACCAGGAAGTTCCACAGCATCCACAGCAGCGGCAGCGGCAGCGCGAACCAGACCGGCGGGACGAAGACCCCGCCGGTCGCGATGGCCGCCACCAGCAGCAGGGCGATCAGGTGCTTGCCGACGTTCAGAAGCTGCGACGGGCTGCCTTTCCAAAGGATTTCCTCACTCATGACACGCCGATCATTTCTGAAATCGGCCGGGCCGACCAGTGGAGAAACGGGCCGAACTTGGAACGACGGCTTTCCGGCCGCCCGTCGGCGCGCTAGCCTGCCGGACATGAGCGTGGAGATTCCCAAGAACATCGTCCTCGTCGGCTTCATGGGCTGCGGGAAATCGACGATCGCCCGCAAGCTCGGGGCGATGCTCGGCTATCCGGTCGTCGATGTGGATTCCGAGATCGAAGCCAAGGCCGGCATGCCCATCGCCAGGATTTTCGAGACCCGCGGCGAAGATTATTTCCGCCAGCTCGAGGCCGCGGTGCTCCAGGAGATCGGCGGCCGCGCGGGGCGCTTCATCATCGCCACCGGAGGCGGAGTGGTGGGCCGCAAGCGCAACCGCGGACTGGTGCGGCAGCTCGGCTACGTGGTCTGGCTGCAGGTCACGCGCGACGTGATCCTCGAGCGCACCGCCCGCAACCGCGACCGTCCGCTTCTCCAGACCGACGATCCCGCCGCGAGGATCGACGCCCTGCTGGCTGAGCGGGAGCCGCTCTACCACGAGGTCGCCGATCTGGAGCTGGACACCACCGAACTGGACGCCGAGGAGATCGCCTGCGGCATCCTCGAGAGCGCACGCTACCATTTCACCAGCGGGGCGTGACGACGGCGGAATCCATCAAGGCCGCCGCCGGGGAACTCGGCTTCGACGACTGCCGCATCGCCGTCGCGACCCGCGCGACCCATGCCGATTCCTTCCTCGGCTGGCTCGAGGACGGACGCCACGGCGAGATGGCGTGGATGGAGAAGGCGCCGCAGCGCCGCTGCGATCCCCGCGAGGTCCTGCCCGGCTGCCGTTCGGTGGTCACGCTCGCCCTCAACTACTATGCGGGACGTAATCCGGACACCGGCTGGCGGATCGCGCGCTACGCGTGGAACGACGACTATCATGATCTGATCGAGAGGAAGCTCAGGCAGCTCGACCGGGTGATGACCGACCTTGGCGGCACCCAGCGCTACTACGCCGATCACGGTCCGGTGCTCGAGCGAGACTTCGCCACCGACTCGGGCCTCGGCTGGAACGGCAAGTCGACGGTGCAGATCCACCGCCGCCTCGGCACCTGGTTCTTCCTCGCCGAACTGCTCACGACCCTCAACCTCCCGTCCGACCCGCCCTTCGGCGACCACTGCGGCAAGTGCACCCGCTGCATCGACGCCTGCCCGACCGATGCGATCACCGCGCCCCACCAGCTCGACGCCCGCCGCTGCATTTCCTATCTCACGATCGAGAATCCGGGCCCGATCCCGGAAGAGTTCCGCGAGGCCATCGGCGACCGGCTCTACGGCTGCGACGAGTGCCTCGACGTCTGCCCGTGGAACCGCTTTGCCAAGGTTTCGAGCGAGGCTCGTTTCCACGCCCGGGAAGAGGTCTTCGGGATGAAGGCACGCGACTTCCTGGCACTGGACGACGAGCAATTCCGGGCGCTGTTCCGGAAGAGCCCGATCAAGCGGATCAAACGCCCCCGCTTCCTGCGAAACGTCTGCGTCGTGCTCGGCAACACCGGCACCGCCGAGGACCGCCCGGCGCTTGAAGGAGCGGCGGGCGATCCCGATCCGCTCATCGCCGAGCACGCCGCCTGGGCCCTGCGGCGGCTGGAGCAACGGGCGACCTAGGAGGCGGGCCGCCCCCGGCCCGCGAAGCCGGCGTCCCGCCTCCTATCAACCGTATCTCCCGGCCTCGGCCCTCAGGTGCTCCAGCACCTCGCCGGCCAGCGGGCCGATCCTGCCGCGCCACAGGGCGGCGATGCGCAGGGCCGGGAAGTTCTTCGGCTCGTGAATCCGAACCCCTTTCGGCAGGGTGGTGCCCGGGGCGCGAACGCCCACGCCCACCCCGAATCCGCGGGCAACGTAAGCGACGATCAGGTCCATCGCTCCGATCTCGATCCGTGCCGGCCAGTGCAGATTGCGGCGGGTCATGCCCGTGGCAAAGAGTCTTCCGATCGCTTGGGCGGAGGGCGGCCGGATCAGGGGATGCTTCTCGATCAAGGCCGGCAGACCTTTCCTCGGCACCGGACATCCGGGCGGCAGGAAGAGCACCAGCGGCAGCTTCAGCAGCAGCTCGCAGCGGCTGCCCGAAGGGGGCTTGCCCTCCAGTTCGGTGATCGCCAGGTCGATCTCCTCCCGCTCCAGCAGCCGCAGGGCGTTGTCCTGACCGGCATCGACCAAGGTCAGTTCGAGGTCCGGGTTGCGTTCCTTCACGGCGGCCAGCACGTTCGGCAGGTGTTCGCGGATCACCGTTGCCGGGGCCGCCAGGCGCAGGTGCTTCGCGGCCGTTCCGGACACCCTCGCCGCCACGCTGGCGAGCCCGCCGAAGAACGGGGCACAGAATTCGTAAAGTTCGCGCCCGGCGGGGGTCAGTTGGAACGGCCGTCGCTGGAACAACCGAACGCCCAGATCATTCTCGAGTTGCGAGATCTGCCCGCTCACCGCCGGCTGCTGGATCCCGTAGGGCATCGTCCGCACCGCCGCCGAGATCCCACCGGCCCGGGCAACGTGGTAGAACAGCTCGACATGATGGAGGTTCGGAAGTGGCTGGGCCATGACCCCTGGATTATCGATTTTGTCGATGGTTGTGCAAATTCATTCGACTCACGGGGTGGCGGCGTTCCGTGAGAGGGTCCTTCCATGCTCTGGATCCTCATCGCCGTCGCCGGACTGATGCTCGTCATCGAGCGCCTCTGGCCCGGCCAGAAGCTGCCGACGGTTCGCCTGTGGTGGCTGCGCATCGCCTTTGTGAATCTCGCCCAGCTCGGCATCGTGATCGTTGCCGGGCTGAGCTGGGACCGCTGGCTGGCATCGGCATCGCTCTTCAAACTCGGCGATCACCTGAATCCCTGGCTTGCGGGTGGCATCGCCTACTTCATCTCGACCTTCGTCTACTACTTCTGGCACCGGCTGCGCCACGAGTCGGCGTTCTTCTGGCGGCTGTGCCACCAGCTCCACCACTCGCCGCGCCGGATCGAGGTGCTGGCCAGCTTCTACAAGCACCCGGTCGAGATCTTCCTCAATTCCATCCTCTCCGCGCTGATCGTCTACACCCTGCTCGGCCTCACGGTCGAGGGAGCGGCGATCTACACCGCGCTCACCGCCGTGGCTGAGTACTTCTACCACTGGAACCTCCGCACCCCCCGCTGGATCGGCTGGTTGATCCAGCGGCCGGAAAGCCACCGCGTGCACCACCAGTTCAAGCACCACAGCCAGAACTACGCCGACCTGCCCCTGTGGGACTGGCTTTTCGGCACCTTGAAGAATCCCTCCGACTCGCCCCGACGCTGCGGTTTCACGCCGAAGCGCGAGCAGCGCTTCTCCGAGATGCTCGCCTTCCGCGACGTGCACGAGCAACCACCGCTGCCGCCGACCTGCTTCGGCTGCCGCAAACGCTGGGCGTGTTTTGCAAGCCGCACCGTCGAGCCGAATCGCATCCCTGGCTGTGGCATGACCGTCCCGGTCATGAAGAAGCGACGCTCGAAGCGTCCCGCACGCCCCCGCCATTCCTGCGGCCCGGATCGGAACGTTCATGACCGGGACGGTCATGCCACAAGGCACCTCACTTCATGAAACTCCGCAACCGACTCGCCATCGCCGTGCTCTGCCTCGGCATGCTGCAGATGACCGGCCACTTCCTCGGCTCGGACATCCTGCGTGGCCTGGGCCTCGCGACCGGCGTTTCTCCCTACCCGAAGGTCTTCTGCGAGGCCGACGGCTACGAGGCCTTCGCCGCGAGCTTCCGGCTCGAAGGCCGTCTCGCCGACGGCTCCGACTGGTCTTGCGACATCGACTCCGAACGCTACGCCCGCCTCGCCGGTCCCTACAACCGCCGCAACGTCTATGGCGCCGCGCTGGCTTTCGCACCGCGCATGCCCGACGAACTCCGCGACCGGCTGCTGACCGACGCCCTGCGCCCCGACTCCGTACTGAGACGTGAACTGGACATCCCCGGTGACGTCGGCGAGCTGATGGTGGTCATCACCGACCGCCACGCCGGGATTTGCTGGGAGATCGGTGCGGGCGGAGACATTGAGCGATTGGAAATTGGGAAATTGGGGGGAAGCACGCGATCATCCCCGAACCGAAAGATTCCGGCCACCGATTGACCCAATCATCGAATCTCCCAATATCCCATCGCAGATGAAGCCCATGTCTCCCTGGCAGTTCACGCTCTTCCGGATCGTCTTCGGAAGCTACCTCGCCGTGCACTTCCTGCATCTGGCACCCTGGGCCGGCGAACTCTTCGGCAAGGACGGCGTGCTGCCGGATCCCACCCTCAACCCGACGCACGGTCTCTTCCCGAACCCGCTGGACCTGCCGCTCTCCGACGGAATGCTTACGGCGCTCGTCGTATTTCTGGCCGTCGTCTCCCTGCTTCTTGCCGCCGGCCGCTGGCGCAAGCCGGCGGCGGTCGTCCTGTGGTTCGGATGGACCGCCCTCTTCCACCGCAACAACCTCATCGCCAACCCGTCCCTCCCCTACGTCGGCCTGCTGCTGGTGCTCACCCTGCTCGTGCCCGGCGGCGAACCCTGGAGCCGTGGTCCGAGGAATGCCGACTGGGCGATGCCGAAGTGGGTCTTCCGCACGGCGTGGATCCTGATGGCCGCCGGCTACACCTTCTCGGGGATCACCAAGCTGCCGTCCGAAAGCTGGACCGACGGCACGGCCATGAAGTTTTTGTTAGACAACCCGCTGGCCCGACCGGGATGGATGCGCGACCTGATGCTGTCGCTGCCGGACGGCCTGTTGAAGCTGCTGACCTGGGGCACGCTGGCGGCCGAACTGCTGTTCCTGCCGCTGGCGCTGTGGTCGCGGACCCGGCCGTGGATCTGGCTGACGCTGGTGCTCATGCATCTCGGCATCATCGCGGTGGTCGACTTCGCCGACCTCAGCCTCGGGATGCTCATGATCCATCTCTTCACCTTCGACCCCGCCTGGCTCAGGCCGCGGCCGTCGCGACCGATCCTGATCCGCTTCGATGGCGACTGCCTGATGTGCTCGCGGACCATCCGCTTCGTGGCCGAGGAGGACCGCGCGAAGTTGATCCGCTTCAGGCCGCTCGACGTCGAGGGTGACCGGGCGCCCGACAGCATGCTGGTGGAAAGTGGCGACCGCACGCTCGACCGCTCCGACGGCGTGCTGGCGATCCTTTCCACCCTCGGCGGACACTGGCGGGCCATGGCGATGGCCGGCCGGCTGATCCCCCGACCGCTGCGCGACGGCCTCTACCGCTTCATCGCGAAACGCCGCTACCGCTGGTTCGGCAAGGGCGATGCCTGCGCGCTGCCGAGCGAGGCGCTGAAGGAGCGGCTGGTGCCTTGAAACGTGTTGCCTTGAGGCGTTGACTTCCGGGTGGTGATCGACAGGAATGTCGATTCTCCGGAAGCGCCCGCACTTGCATCCCCCGCCGTCCACGCCATCCTTCCGGCCGTGTCCGAGGCCGCCCGACAGGACTTCGCCTTCGCCTTCCTGAGCATCTTGTTCGAGGGCGCGCCCTTCATCCTGCTCGGCACCCTGATCAGCGGGTTCATCGACATCTACCTGCCGGCCAACACGATGGACCGCCTGCTGCCGCGGCGGACCTTGCCGGCGATTCTCGTCGCCGGCCTGCTCGGCGGCATCCTGCCGGTCTGCGAGTGCGCGGTGGTGCCGGTGATCCGGCGGCTGGTGAAGAAGGGCCTGCCGGTGTCCTGCGCGCTCACCTACATGCTCGCCGCGCCGATCGTGAACCCGATCACCGCGCTCTCCACTTGGAAGGCCTTCAAGGGGCCGGCCGTTTCACTCGGCGAGAGCCTCACCGCCAGCGCCAGTACCGTGATGACCGTCTCGCGGCTCGGGCTCGGGTTTCTCGTCGCGGTCGCCGTCGGCATCCTCGTCGCCCGGCTACCCCTCAGGAAAATCCTCCGCCAGAAGTTGGTCGATTCGCTCGACAAGGACGAGCCGGACCACGACCACGGCGAGTGCTGCGGTCATGACCACGGGCACGACCACCACGACTGCGGGCACGACCACCACGACTGCGGGCACGACCACGATCATCACCACGAGCACGACGCCGGCGGCCGCATGATTGCCGCCTTCCGTTCGGCGATGCGCGACTTCGTCGATGTCGGGGTCTACTTCACGATCGGCGTCGCCATCACCGCGCTCTTCAACACGGGGATCGCCCCCGGCGCCGAATGGCTCGACAGCCTTGCCGAGAATCCATGGCAGGCGCCCGCTGCCCTGATGCTCCTCGCCTTCGTGCTGAGCCTCTGCAGCACCTCGGATGCCTTCATTGCCGCCACCCTGCACAAGTTCTCCTGGGGTGCGAAACTCGCCTTCCTGACCTATGGTCCGATGATGGACGTGAAGCTCATCTTCCTCTACCAGACGGTGCTCAAGCGCCGTTTCATCATCCTGCTCGCCGTCGGCCTGTTCGTCGTCATCGGCCTCGCCGCCATCGCCTGGCAGGCCGGCATCAACGCCCTCAATCCGTGAAGTTGAAAGTCCTCAGCCGCACACTCCAGTCGATCGCGGTGATCTGCTGGGGCGGGGTGCTGGTGTACTTCTACACCAGCGACCGGCTGGTGAAATACCTCGCGCCCGACTTCCGCCTGCTGGCCTTCGCCGGCGGGCTCGGGCTCGTCGTCATCGGGCTCTTCACCCTGCTCACCGCGCGCCAGCACGCGGGTTGCGGGCACGACCACGGCCCGGGTGACGAGCACGACCACGAATCGCTCGACATCCACCCGGTCGCCGCGTTCCTCATCCTCGTGGTGCCGCTGTTCTGCGGCGTGGCCTGGACCAAGGACCAGTATTCGATCGAGGCGCTCACCCGCAAGGGCCTCGACGACACCGCCGCCGATGCCGGGTCGCTGTTCCTTTCCTCCGTGCTGCCGCCGCTCACGCGCGAGCTGATCGAGAAACAGCACCCGCCGAACGCCGACGGCTACCGGCCGTTTCCGGTCATGGAGCTCTTCTTCACCAGTGCCGACCCGGAGATGCGCGGGCTGGTGGAGGGCATGCCGGTGGTCACCGAGGGCCGCCTGCTCCCTGCGCCCGACGGCGAGCCCGGATGCTACCGGCTCTACCGCCTCTTCATCACCTGCTGCGCGGCCGACAGCCGCCCGATTCCGATCACCGCCCGATTCAAGCCCGACGCCCTGCCACAGGTCGAGCCGAACACCTGGATGAAGCTCTCGGGCACGATCACCTTTCCGGACGAGGGCAGGGGCCCACAGCCGGTGCTGGAGGTCGATTTTGGTCAAGCCGGCGAGGCGCCCCTCGAGGAAAGCTACATGCGCGGGGGCTTCTGAAACCGCCGCCTTCCCGTGGATTTCCAAGGGTTCCCGGCGCTTTGTGACGAAAAAGTGTCACAATTGAGCCGTTGATGTGACGGGATCGTCACATTAGGATTTCCGCGAGATGAAGCTTACGGATTCCTTCGACGTCCTTCTGGTTTTCTGCGTGGCGGCGATCTGTCTCGCCGCGCTGGCCGGCTTTGCGATGGTGTTCTTCGGTTGAGCGCGCGTCCTTGAATGTTTCCGGCCGGTGGCGCAGCGTCCCGGCCCGTGAGGCTCACCGATTTCCAGAGCATCGACCCGCATCTGTTGGTCGGACTCGTGAATACCGAACTCCGCAATCACGCCGAGTCGTTGGAGGATCTCGTCAGGACCCACAATGTCGATGAGACGGCCCTCACCAACCGCCTCGCCGCCGCCGGCTACGAATACCGGCCCGAGCAGAAACAGTTCCGATGACCGAGGCTCCGCGGCCTTCGCAAAAGCGGGAGCGATGATGGTCGGTCTATTGGGAGCAATCCCGTAGCCCGCTCCAAGCAAGGTTGACAGCGGCGAAGGGTTCGATGAACCCACGCAAACGGAAGCAACGCGGCAGCGTGATCCAAATCGGAACTGGCCCGGCCGCCGCGGATGGCCCGCGCCGACGGATGCTCGGGACACACCCTCGTCGGTGTGTCCGTGTCCGGGTGTCGCCCGCATTCGCGGGCTCGACCCCACGGCTACCACGCTTCGATGCCTCCGGCACCGGGTCCCGACCCGAACGGTCCGCCGGAGCCACCACGGTGCCACACCTCATTTGGTTGGCGACACAGGCCGCCGAAGATCTGACGCGCTTCCGATGCCGCAGCATCAAGAATCCCGCTGGTTCTCCACGATCCACTTCATGGCCTCCAGCAGGGTGTCGGGCGGCCCGACCTCGTGGCCGCCGGGGAAGTGGAACAGCTTGACCCGGCACTTGTGCCGCTTGAGCACCTCCGTATCGCTTGCGACCCACGAGTTGGCGGCCTTGTCATTGTCGCCGTTGACGATCGCCACGGCCATCTTGGGACGGTAGTCGTCCTGCCGCTTTCCTTCCCCGCCGAGCCATCCTCCGCAGGCGACGATCCCTTTCCACGGACGGTCGAAGCGGCCGCTGAAATCGTAGGCGCGCAACGCACCGCCCGAAATGCCGCCGAGATAGAGCAGCTCCGGGTCATGGGGAACGGCCTCCTCGATGGCCGGCAGCATCTCCGAGAAAATCGCGTCGGCTTCCTTCTCCGGCATCCGGTTCTTCAGCCTGTCGCAACCGACCAGGATCCACTCCAGCTCGTCGGCGGGCTCGATGAATTTCCGCAGCAGTTCCTCACCCCGCCCCGCGGCGCTGAAGAGAATCAGCATGGGCAGCTTGCCGCGTCCTTCGTAGCTCTTCGGGAAATAGACGTGAAAGGAGGCCTTGTGCTCGCCGGAGGTCATGTGTCGCTCGACCACGCCGGCCCTGGCCTTGGCGGCGTCCAGCTTCGCCTGGATCTCCGCCTGATGTTTCGCCAGAAACTCGCCGTCCTCCGCCGAGAACCTGTCTTTCGGCAGCGTGAACTCCCGTCCGTCGGCACGGCGGATGCGCACCTTGCCGGACTCCGGGTCATACTCGACCAGCTCCCCTTCAAGCGTCCGCCCGTCGGTCGATGTCCAGGTGCGCGCCTCCAGCATCGGACCCAGGAGCAGCACGACGATCGGCATCCACAAGGCTCCCTTCCTCATTGTCATCAGGCCATCGGATTATGGGAACGGGAAGTCGGCGTCAAACTCCGTACGGCATGTCACTCGGGCGATGCCTCGTTGCGGAGGCGACCGATCCCGGCCAGCGTCTCGACGCTTGAGGGGATGATGCGGCCCCGCTTGTCCGGGCCGACGTTGAGCAGGAAGTTCGAGTTGCGGGCATCGGCGGTGGCCATGTGCTTGAGCAGGCCCGCGGCCTTGGCGGAGCGGGCGCCTTCCTGCCAGAACCAGCCCGGTTCGATCTTCCAGCAGGTCTCGCTCGGAGCGGTGTGACCTTCGGGAAAGTGGCGGGTCTCCTTGACGGCGATGTCGAGGAAGGCCGTGCCCTTCCTGCCCCAGTTCCACCAGTTCGAGCTGGCGAGCACCGGGCGGTCGAGGCCGCGGAAGAAGGCGCGCGCCTCCCCGGCGG
This sequence comes from uncultured Verrucomicrobiae bacterium, assembly GCA_937957985.1. Lineage (GTDB taxonomy): Bacteria > Verrucomicrobiota > Verrucomicrobiia > Verrucomicrobiales > Akkermansiaceae > Haloferula. The sequence continues at coordinate 26,797 of CALGOH010000138.1, read as the reverse complement.
GCATGATCATGTCGTCGAGCGCGTCGTTCCAGAGGTAGAAGGCCTGCGGATACTTCTCCACCAGCTCGGTGATCTGCTTCTTCTGGAACTCGATCTGGGCGGCGAGGTCGTGGATGGCCGGGTCGCACTCGGGCGGCAGCACCTTGAACCGCTCCTTGAAGCCGGGACTACGCCAGCAGTAGTAGATCCCCGCCTTGAGGCCCCGGCTGGTGAAGGACCGGATGAACTTCGCGACGAGATCCTCCTGCACCGGGCAGTCGGGATGCATCACGTCGTAGTCCGTGTGTTCGCTGTCCCAGAGGCAGAATCCCGCGACGTGCTTGGCGGTGAGCACGCCATAGGTCATGCCGGCGGCCTTGGCGGCATCAGCCCAGGCGTCGGTATCGACCGGGCCGCCGGGATCGAAGGTGGAGGGGTCCGGATGGCCCTCGACCCACTGGCAGTCGTGGTAGGTCGCCATGTTGTAGTGGATAAACATGCCGAAACCGAGCTCGCGGAAGCCGGCCTGCATGCGCTGGACCGCCGCCTCCGGCCCGTCGGCGCGGGCGGGTGCCAGGCCGGTCAGCAAAACGGCGAGGACGGTCGGTGGCAGGGAGCGTTTCATCGGAGCTTGGTGTCTTGCGGTAGCTTCCCACACTACGGACTTGGCGACCGGATTCGTGCAGCCAGGCCGGATCTCCTTACCACTTGACCAGATGGGTAATGTGATTCAAGGTTCCCGGGATGCTCATCAAGGTGACCAGCAAGCGGCAGGTGACGTTTCCGGCGGCGGTGCTGGAGGCACTGGGAGCCGGTCCGGGGAGCCATCTGGAGCTCCAGCCGCGTGGCGACGGATTCCTGCTCCGGGCGCGCACCATCGACCGCTCGAAGCTCGCGCCGCTGCGCAACTCGATCCGCAAGGGAGCCGGAACCTTCGACCTCGGGGCCTTCCGTGAACAGCGCCATGAGCCTTCGCTACGGGATTGATACCTCGGTATTCGTCCGCCTGCTGACCGGGGATCCGGAGGCCGACTACCGCAGGACGGTGAAAGCCTTCGAGAAACGGCTCGAGGCCGAACCGCAGGCGGAGTTCTTCGTTTCCAACCAGGTCATCGGCGAAGCCTACATCGCGCTCCAGCACCACTACGGCATCGACAAGTCCGCGGCGAAAGCCGGACTGCGGGATGTCCTGACGAGCGGTCTCTGCTCGCCGCTCAACGGGGCTTCCGTGTTCGCGGCGTTGAACGCCGACAAGGGCTGCGGTCTGGTGGACCGGTTGATCGCCGACGACTACGCGGCCCGCGGCACCAGGACCCTGACGAACGACGCCAGAATGGCCCGCCTGTCCGACGCCGAGAAGCTGTGAGGAGGACCCAGCCCACGGGGGCCGACTTCGGATCGACACCACCTCCCATGGATCAAAGCCCAAGACCACGATGCGCTCACGGCGCGATGTGCGCTGGGGACACCGCCTCGGGCAGCTCAATGCTCGTCACTCCCCCGCCCCTTCACGAACTCCTGGTCGTCCGGGTGCAGGTGGCTGAGCTTGAAGGTCATGACGTTTCCGCCGACCGGGCGGACGGTGACCATTTCGGTGGCGGCGTCGTAGCTCACCAGGGTGCCGCGGAACGACTTGGAGCCGTCGGCGCTGCGGAACTCGCGGATGCCGGAGGCCGCCGGCGTGGCGGGGCCGCCGGTGCCGATCAACTCCTTCATCGCCTCGCCCATCGCCTCACCGATCAGGTAGTAGGTCTCGGCATTGCTGTTCCAGTGGTAGCCCTGCTTTGACGGTGACTCCTCCTCGGTCCGCCAGAACCCGGCGGTCTCGACGCAGGCCACGTTGCCCTTGAACTCGCCCGCCTTGGCAGGCGCCGCCTGGGCTTCGCGGATCATCAGCCGGCGCGGGTGGCTCTGGTCCGCACCGCCGAAACCGCTGTCGGCGATCACGAAGGGGAGCTTCTCGACGCCGAGGTCCTTGCGGACGTCGCGGATGAAGTTCTTCATGTTCTCCTCGTACTCCTGGCACATGCCCATGTCGCAGCCGTCGTTCCAGCCCTGGTGCCATCCGAAGCCGGCGATCTCGTAGTCGCTGCCGAGGTCGGGAAACTCCTGCTTCAGGTTCTCGAGCACGCTTTTCACATGGGCGAGCATCTCCTTGTAGAAGGGCCCCACTTCGCCGCCCGAACTCGGCGGGCGGAAATCCACGGCGAGACTCTTGCCGCCCCAGGCGGTCTTGATCAGCAGGACGGGCTCCTCGAAGGCATCACCGACCACGTGGCCGAAGCCGAGTTCCGGACCGATGTTGCCCGGCCGCGAGCCGAAGCCCGGGGCGAGCTTCCCTTTCCGGCCGAGATACCAGATCGAGACGTCGTCGCGCTCGACCCACCCGCCGGAACCCTTTCGCAGCTTCTTGTACTTCGGATCGTTCTCGGCGAGATAACTCAGCGAGCCCTTTCCTTCGTTGTGGTTCGGGTCTCCCTCGACGCGTCCGGCGCCCTCCATGTTCGACTGCCCGGCGAGGATGAAGACCTTGACGGTGTCGCGGGCCCCCAGGGTCGTGGCGGCCAGCAGCAGCGTTCCGAAAATCGAGAGGCGCATCGAATGGTTCATGGCAGCGACCACGCTACCAGACCCGTCCCCGGGCGAAAGGGGGAAGTCGGCACGTGTCGCTCCCCGATTTCGCGCTGGCTCCCCGAGGCGAAGCCGGGGACGCTGGAGCGATGCCGATGAACCGGATCTGGCCCGCGTGGGCCCTGGGAGCGTGGTGCGCCGCGGTCCTGCCGACGACCGCGAATGCGGAGGAGCCGGCGACGCTGCGGGTGCTGTGCTACAACATCCACCACGGCAAGGGCATGGATGGCAGGATCGACCTGCCGCGGATCGCCGAGGTGATCCGGAAGCAGCGACCCGACCTGGTGGCGCTGCAGGAGGTCGATGTGGGCGTGGAGCGCTCGGGCCGGGTCCACCAGCTCCGCCGCCTCGGCGAGCTGACCGGCATGGCATCGCGCTTCGGCCCGACCCAGGACCACCAGGGTGGGCTGTGCGGCAACGGCGTGCTTTCGCGTCTGCCCATCCTCGACGTGGTGATCCATCCGCTGCCCTACACGCCGTGGAGCCGGGAACACCCGACCTATCCGCGGGGTCTCATCGCCATCACGGTGAAAGGTCCGAACGGAAAGCCGCTGCGATTCATCAGCACCCATTTCCAGCACAACGTGGCGGAGGACCGCCTGGCGCAGGCGCGGCGGATCAACGAGCTTTTCGCGGCCGAAGGAGACGACCTGCCGGGCATCCTCGCCGGCGACCTGAACGCGCTGCCCGACTCCGAGCCGATGACCGAGCTGCACCGGTTGTGGACGAACACGATGAACACCCCGGCCGCCCCCAGCGCGCCATCGCCGGAACCGCACTCGCGCATCGACTACATCCTCTACCGTCCGGCCGGGTCGATGAAACGGCTGAGCTGCGAGGTCATCGACGAGACGAAGGCCTCGGACCACCTGCCGGTGTTGAGCGTCTTCGAGCTGCCTGTGGAGTAGCTTCCCGCCCTCGCCACCATGCCACTTTGCCGGACCGGCTGAGTTTTTCCGTCCGCGCCGATGCCGCAGGAAAGGGCGTCTCGGTTCAACCCTCCTTCAGCGTCGCCATGTCGATGACGAAGCGGTAGCGGACGTCGCCGCGCTTCATGCGCTCGTAGGCTTCGTTGATCTTGCGGATGTCGAGCATCTCGATGTCGCAGTGGATGCCGTGCGCGGCGCAGAAATCGAGCATCTCCTGGGTCTCGGGCAGGCCGCCGATCAGCGAGCCCATGATCGCGCGCCGGCCCATGATGAGGGGCATCGGGTCGATGGCCGGCTGGAGCGGCGTGAGCTGGCCGACGAGCAGGTAGGTGCCGTCAATCCCCATACACGAGACGTAGGGATTGAGGTCGTGCTCGACCGGCACGGTGTCGAGGATGTGGTCCAGCGAGCCCGCGGCGGCCTCCATCTGCGCCTCGTCGGTGCTGATCACCACGTGGTCGGCGCCGTTGCGCTTCGCCTCGTCGACCTTGTCGGCCGAGCGGGTGAAGAGCGTGACCTCGGCGCCGAAGGCCTTGGCGAACTTGATCCCCATGTGGCCGAGGCCGCCCATGCCGACGACGCCGACGCGGTCGCCGGATTTCACGCCGACGTGGCGCAGCGGCGAATAGGTCGTGATCCCGGCGCACAGCAGCGGCGCGGCGGCGGCCGGGTCGAGGGCGTCGGGCAACCGCACCACGAAACGTTCGCTCACGCGGAGGCGCTCGGAGTAGCCGCCGTAGGTCACCGATCCGTCGTGGCGGTCGATGCCGTTGTAGGTGAAGACATTGCCTCCGGTGCAGTACTGCTCGAGGCCGTTCTCGCAGGAAGAGCACTCGCGGCAGGAATCGACCAGGCAGCCGACGCCGACGAGCTGGCCGGGCTCGAAGCGCGACACCCCGGCCCCGACCTCGGTCACGCGGCCGATGATTTCATGGCCGGGGACGACCGGATACATGGTCATGTCCCAGTCGTTCTCGACGAAGTGGATGTCGGTGTGGCAGACGCCGCAGTAGAGGATCTCGATGGCGACGTCGTCGGGACGGGCGGCGCGGGGTTCGTACTGCCAGGGGGCGAGACCGGAGTCCGGGGCCTGGGCGGCGAAGGCGCGGGTGGGCGTGGTGGTCGATGGGCTCATGGCAAGCCATCAAAGAACCATCCGGCAGCAGGCTCAAACGAATAAACGACGCCCGCCCGTGTGGCGCGACCGCCAGCCCTTTTCACTTGTAAGACCTCGATCCCCCGGCAGGCTCCCAGCATGCGAAATCATCTCATCGCCACGACCCTTTGGATCGGTGCCGGCATCGCGGCGGTCGCCGGGGAGGACCGCAAGGTGGACCTCGACCCGCTGCTCGATTTCCCGAAGTCCTTCGAGATGGACCAGGATGCCTTCGAGGAGAAATTCGGAGAGGGCGCCAAGGACACCCCGGACCGGGTTTATGCCTGGCTGACGAAGGACCGCAGCCGCGCCGTGTTCATGCGCAAGATCGGCTACGGTCCGGAAATCGACCTGAGCATCCTCGGCGGCGAGGTGCCGTGCGACGAGGTCACGGTGGATTTCGTCGATGGCGGCATCAACGGCATCAGCTTCAGCATCTACAACCGGGCCGACGGCGGACCGATCGAGGCGGAGGATTTCGAGGCACGCTTCATGACCTGCGGCAAGGCGATGGGCGAGCGGCTGGAATCCCGCGCCTACCGGCGTGAGGCGGACCCGCAGCAGGGCCTGCTGACCGACGGCTGGCTGTGGACCTCGAAGACCGGCATGGCGGTGCTGGAACGGAACCCGGAAGCCAAGGAGGGCGACTTCGAGTTCCTGCGGCTCCGGGTCGCGCCGTACGGGGCGACGGGCGCGATCGCCAACTCGATGCGCAGCCGCAACGGAACCGCCGTGCGCAAATCGGACCTGCCCGACAACGTGCGCGAGGAGAAGAGCGGCGATGTGGTCATCACCTCCGTGCCGATGGTCGACCAGGGGCCCAAGGGCTACTGCGTGGTCGCCTCGATCCAGCGCCTTTTCGAATACTACGGGATCCCCTGCGACCAGCACCAGCTCGCCCAGGCGATGGGCTCGGACGCCACGGCCGGCACCAGCTCGGGCGAGGTGATCCGCGCGCTCGGCAAGGTCGACTATCGGTTCAAGACCCGCTTCAGCGCGCTGGCGGTGCCCTTCACCGATGGCCGGATGTACCGGGTGCGCGTGCGCTCGGGCGGCGAACTCGAACCGGGCAGCGAGTTCGAGGAGCACGACTTCGAAAAGACGGTGATCCGGAACATCGACGACGGCATTCCGCTGCTGTGGTCGCTGCAGCTCGGCTTGTACCCCGAGGAACCCGCCATCGCCCAGCAGGCCGGCGGCGGGCACATGCGCATGATCATCGGCTACAACGAGGATGAGAAGAAGGTGATCTTCAGCGACTCCTGGGGCATGGGCCACGAGCGCAAGAAGATGAAGATGGAAGATGCGTTGAAGGCGACGACCGGGCTCTACACCGTGACGCCGACGCTGAACTGATCCGCCACGAAACGCGCGCGCCCCGCGGCGATCAGACGAGGGCGGCGAGCACGCTCCCGGGCTCCGGTTCGCCGCCGCCGTCGGTCCGCACGACGTGATCGGCCTCCCCGTCGTCCACGGCATCGAATTCCTGCTTGAGCTTCTCGTAGATCGCGAGATCGGCATCGCTGGTGGCATCGGGATCGCGGGCCCGCTTTCCCAGACGCCCGCGGATGACGTGCTCCGCGGCCGTCGTTTCCAACACCACGAAGCGCGCACCACACTCCCGCGCGGCGTCGCGGGCGCGGGAGCGCTCGTCGCGGGTGCGGAAATTCGCGTCGAGCAGCACGACCGGATGCGTCCGCGAGGCGGAGGCCGCATGTCGATGGAGCATGTCGTAGGTCCGGCGGGAGAAGTCCGGAGTGTAGCAGGAGTCGGGCAGGCGGGCGTCCGGCGGGACTCCCGCCAGCTCCTTGCGGATCGAGTCGCTGGAGAAAACGGGCCAGGTCTTCCCGGAGGCGTCCGCCAGGGCGCGGGCGAGGGTGGACTTGCCGGTCGCGGGCAGGCCGCAGAGCGCGATCCAGGTTGGCGCGTTCTCCTCCACGGCCGTGGCACCGGCGAGGCTCAGGTAGCGGCGGGCGGCGATGGCCGACTCGCGGCGTTTGTCCTCCGGCATCTCGCGTTCGCCCGCGGCGATGGCCGAGACCTTGGCCCGAACCATCGCCCGGTAGCGCACGAGCATCGGCATCAGCCGGCGGATGTCCTCGTCTCCGGATTCGCCGATCACGGCGTCGAGGTAAACCCGCGCCAGCTCGGGGTGGCCGCGGAAGCGCAGGTCCATCACGAGGAAGGCGTGCTCGTTGGCGACGTCGCCGCAGCGGAATCCGGGGTTGAACTCGATGCAGTCGTAGATCGCGACCGGATCGGTCATGCAGATGTTGCGCGCGTGCAGGTCGCCGTGGCCCTCGACGACGCATCCGGCGGCGGCGCGCTCTCGAAGCAGGGGTTCGAAGCGATCGAAATCCTCCTCCGTGCGCTGCTCGAGTGCCCGGTGCAACTCGGCGGAAAAGACTTCGCCGGTCATGGCCCGGGTTTCCTCGAAGTTGGCGAGGGCGTAGCGTCGGAGCTTCTCCGGTGATCCGAGATCAACCACCTCCGGGTCGCGACGCGCCTCGCGGTGGAAGGCCACCATCCTCCGGGCGATGCCACGGATTTCCCCTGCCGAAACCGCATCGTTCTCCAGCAGCACGTCGAGCATGCGGTCGGCCGGCATGCGTGCCATCCGGACCGCGTAATCGACGGTCTCGCCGCCCCCGCTTCCTCCCGGCACGAAGCGCAGGTCGCCGTCGGGCCGCCTCACCAGCGGCACCACCTCGAGGTAGATGTCCGGGCACAGGCGGCGGTTGAGGCGCAGCTCCTGCTCGCAGAATCCGCGCCGTTTCTCCAGCGTGCTGAAGTCGGCGAAGGGCAGCTCGATGGCCTTCTTGAGCTTGTAGACGCGGTCCCCGGCGAGGCAGACGATCGAAAGATGGGTCTGGATGATCTCGACCTCCTCGGGGTGCTCCGGGAAAATCTCCGGTCGCCTGAGTTCTTCGATGCGTTCGGGGGCCATGGCTCGGTGACCTTCGCATGGAAACGACGGGAATTCACGCCGGATGGGGCGCAGATTTTGATCGAATCCCGAGCCCGGGCCGCTTTGCTGGGAACCATGAACGATTCCTCTCCGCAATTGATCGGCGTGCTCGGGTTGGGCATCATCGGCGCCATCTGGGCGCGGCACCACGACGAGGCGGGCAAGCTGGCCGGGGCGTGGAACCGGACGCCGAAGCCCGATTTCCCGAAATGGAAGGACAGCGCCGGAGAAGTGGCGCGCGCGGCGGAGGCGATCCAGATCGTCGTCGCCGATCCGCCGGCGGTGCAGGGCGTGCTCGATGCCATCCTGCCGGAGCTCGACGCGTCGAAGACGGTGATCCAGTCGAGCACCATCGACCCCGACAGCAGCGAGCGCTTCCGCGGACAGGTCGTCGCGACCGGGGCGCGCTATCTCGAGGCGCCCTTCACCGGCAGCAGGCCGGCGGCAGAGGAACGGCAGACGGTCTTCTACCTCGGCGGCGACGAGGCGCTGTGTGAATCGGTCGAGCCGCTGCTCGCGCTCGTTTCGGCCCACCGCCTGCGCATCGGCACCCACCGCCACGCCTGCGCGCTGAAGCTGGCGATGAACCTGAACATCTCCGCCCAGATGCAGGCGCTGGCAGAGGCGCATGCTATCTGCGCGCGCGCGGGCATCGACGACGACACCTTCTTTGACGCGCTGTCGCGCAACGTCAGCCACTCCGGCCTGACCAAGCTCAAGGAGCCGGTGATGCGCGCGCGGGACTTCTCGCCGATGTTTTCCATCAAGCACATGCACAAGGACATGCGCCTCGCCGGCGGCATGGCCGAAAGCGCCGGCTGCGAGCTGCTGAGAACCGTCACCGCCCGCCTCGCCGCCACCGAGGATGCCGGCTGGGGTGACGAAGACTTCGCGGCGTTGATGCGTTTGTTGGAGGAATAGGGAGGAGGGTGAGACTGTCAAATCAGCCTGCAACAAGGGGTGTAACTGAAAGTGGCAGGCAAGCCTCGAAGCGCTGCAATACCAGCGGCACGGGGGAACAGAGTCCGCCGGCGGGCCGGACCGCGAAATGTGAGCCCGGCCTGAGTGCCTCCGGCCCGAAGCCTGACCCGGGGTGCCCGCTGCCTCCGGCCCGAAGGGTCGGAAGAACGGAGCCCCGGGCCAGCGGCCCGGGGTCGGTGGGCCCTCCCTGCTCCGGCGGCCTGAAAGGTCGCGAGAGACGCCGCGAGGTGATGCCGGTTCTCGCGACCTTTCAGGCCGCCTGTGTCTCCGCCACATGGTCCCCGGGGCGCTGCCCCGGGCTTCGTTCTCATGACCCTGCGGGCCATTTCCAATACCGCCGGATGCCCGGCGCCGGACGATGGTAGGCCGTCGGGCACTCCCACCATCCTCAGCTTTGTCGGCGTGCCCGACACTATCAGACGCACCCTGCAACAAGGGCGCGGGTGAGGGTCAGTCAGACGGGCCTTGTTCGGGTTCGGACTCGTTCGGCGCGGAAGGATCATTTCGAAGGGCATTCCGTAATTCCTGGATCTCGGACTCCTGGGCTTCGATTTTCTTTAGCAGTCTTCGTACGGTCTCGTGGATTGGTCGGTCCGGTAGCGGTTCGGGGAGTTCAGCCTGAAGTCTCTGCTTCGCCGCATCGATGTCGGCACGCACCACCTCCTTTTCCTTCTCAAGATCCTCGATCTTCTCGTTGAGCCAGGCGAACTGGTCTTTCAGGTCGTTCAGTTCGGCCTCCAGGGCGCGGACGACTACCTCTGCCTTCACGCATTCCTCCCGCAGGCTCTCTCGCCGCCGGGTCATCTCCTCAAGGCCGACCTCCTCTGGCTCAAGGGCGGTGCCGTCGGACGAGTGCTTTGGCTGCTGCTCTTCGCATCCGAGCATCCCGACCGAAGCGATCAACCCAAAGATGGCGAAGTCGGGCTTCATGAGCGGACACTCACTCGAGCGGCTTCAGCTCGGGGCGCTCGTCGGTTTGCTTGAGCCATTCGATGGTCTCCCGCACATCCTCGGCCTTCTGCTTGCTGAGATGTTTCGGAAAATAGACCGGGATCCCGGCCTCGAACTCCGCGGCGAGTTTCTCGAGATCGGGGATGGTGCGCTTCGCATGCGCCCCGTAGCGGCGCAGGATCGCCAGCAGTTCCGGCGTGCGCTTCTGGCTACCCCAGTGGTTCTGGTTCTTCAGCCAGTAGAGGCAGGCGTCGATGCCCGCATCGACCCTGAGGTCCGCCAGCATCTTGAGGCCATCCATCCGGCTGCCGTCGGAAAACATGATGCCGCTGGGCGAGGGCTCCACCACCGAGCGGCGCAGGTCCGGCAGCAGGCTCTCAACCTCCGCCGCGCCGAGCATCGGGTAGATCCTGGTCACCGAGCTGCGCGCCCGGCCGTCCTGGTTGAGCAGACCCGTGCGCATGGCGGCGAGCAGCTTTTCGCGATCGACGCCCTCGATCGACTTGGCGAGCAGCTTGTCGAACAGGACGAAGCAGAGATAGCGCTGCTCCATGGCGCGGGGATCTTCGGAGCCGGGCTTGCGGATGAGCCGGTCAAGCAGATCGGGCACGGCGGGCCGGGCGGCGTCGCCGATCGCCGCCAGCGCGTCGGCGGCCTTGATGCGCAGCCACAGGTCGTCGGCCTTGAGGATCTCACGCAGTTTGGACACCGCGGGCGCGGCCTTCGGCCCGAACTGGGCGAGCGCCTGGCAGGCGCCGAGCCGGGTTTCGAGCGAGGGGTCGCCGAGCAGCGCGATGACGGGCTCGATCTTCGCCGACTTATTGCGCGAGAGCGCGATGGCGGCCCGCTCGCGGACCACCGGCGACCACGAGCCGAGGCAATTGAGCAGCACGTCTCCGGGCAGGCTGTCGTAGGTTCCGAAGCGGTCGCTGTTGGTCCAGCCGCGGCCGTCGTCGATGATGGCATCGGCCTCCCCGGCAGTGAGCTGCTTGGCGGTCGGAGCTTTCCGTCCGGTGAGCACGAGCTTCTTCAGCGGCATGGCGTAGGCCAGCAGGTAGGCGCCGGTGGCGTCCCAGCCGCGAGTGGAGTCGCCGGCGGCCTGGGGCGGCCCCTGGTGGGTGAACTGGCCCTCGTGGTCGCGGGCGAGGTCGTAGTACCAGGCGCCGAATTCCTTCATCCACGCGCCGGTCGCCTGCGGTCCCGACTGGTTCACGCCGGGCATCGCCCAGGCCATGTTCCAGAAGTTGCCGGTGTGGCCGGTGTCGCGCTCGCTGCCGTGGGAGGCGAGGCTCATGCGGGAGAAAAATTTCGAGCCCTCGGGTTCTTCCAGCAGGTTGAAGAGCACGGCGGCCATGCCGCACTTGCCGTTGTCCTCGTGCGTCTGGATCCACGGATGGTGGTCGCCGTAGGGCACCGCGCCCTTGCCGATGTAGAAGCGCAGCAGCTTCGCGCTGCGCTCGATGGCCACGGGGATCTCCTCGTCCTTCACGCCCGCCATGCGGGAAAGCTCGAGCGAGATGGTCAGCGGCACGCCGGGAGCATTCATCATGCCGTAGCCAACCAGCCGGCCGTCCTTGCCGGCGAACTTGTGACCCCAGGAGCCGACGATGCTCTGGCCCTCGGCGGATTCCAGCGCGAGGCGACGCAGGCCGGGCAGGACCGACTCGTCGCCGGTCGCCATCACGTACTCGGCGAGGAAGCTGATGACGTAGCCGTAGTACCAGACGCTGAATTGCTCGGCCGAGTAGTTGGACGCCCACTCGGCCTCCTGCTTGAGGACGGGCAGGTATTTCTCATCGCCGCTGGCGAGCAGGGCCAGGGCGTTGAGCGAGCGGGAGATCGGGTTGGTCCTGTAATCCGGAGCGGCGACCCGCTCAGCAAGCCGCTCGCAGCCCAGCTCGAGGATCTTCGCCGACTTCGGGCAATCGTAGGGGGCGGTGGAGGAATAGTCGCCGAGCACCGGGAGCGGAACCGTGACGGTCTCCGATTTTCCATCACTCCAGCGCAGGAGCTGCAGTTTCCCGGCGCCCGCCTGCGACTCGGCGGCGGTCAGCGCCTCGCCGAAGGCCTTGCGAGGATCGGAGTCGAAGGGCTCGGTGCCGATGCCGAGGATGACGTCGCCGACCTGCAGCACCCCATCGGCCGGCGAGCCCTTGGCGACCCTGGTGATGTAGATCTGGCGGGCCTTGGAGGTCTCGAGCTTGTTGCTGTACATCCAGCCCCGGCATCCGGTCGCCCCGAGGTTCCAGTCCTTGGTGGCGCCCTCCGGGATCTTCTCGCCCTTGGTGAAGTCGGGGTTCGGGAAATCCTTGAGCTTGGCGGCTTCGACCGGGACGACCAGCAGCAGGCCGGCGGCAAGGGAGGAAAACAGGATGCGAATCATGAGGGTGCGCGGAGTCATGGGTGAAGTCGTGAAAAGAATCGATGAGATCGAACAAAAACCCATACGAAAACTCCCGCCCGGACCTGTCCCGGATTCCACGCCGGACCCCTCACCGAGGCCGAAGACCCGGCAGCGTCACTTTTCCCACACGACCACGTCGTCGCGACGGATCGCCGGGGTGACCTCGAGGTGACCGACCTTGCCGTCCATGACCTTTCCTTCGACCACGGTCTCGCCGGGGGCGTGGAGCTTGAAATTCACATCCCAATCGTCGGGCCACGCGGGCAGCAGCAGGATGCGGTCGTCGCCGGTCTGCATCAGCATCTCCTGCAGTCCGATCATCGCCATGCCGCCCCAGTTGTGGTCGGGGGCGTGGTCGATGGCCGGCGGCCAGAAGGCGGGGAAACGGTAGGGGCCATCGTCGAACTTGCGGACGATCAGCTCGCGCGCCTCGTCGGTCATGCCGAGACGGGCGAAGTGGACGACGCCCTGGATCCAGGCGCGGTGGTCCATGCGTTGCTTTTCGCCGATGCCGTGGAGGAAGGTGTCGCGCATGAGGTCGAGGCCGGGCTTTCCGAGCGAATGCATCTGGTACGGGTAGAGCGGATACATGGCGGGCATGTGCCAACTGAAGCTCTCGTGTTCGACGGTCGGCCTGAGCACGGTGCGTCCATCGACCGTCGCGGTGGGCATGGGCGGCAGGGTGTCGAGCATCGTGCGCCAGCGCTTTCGTTTCACGGGGTCGGTGGTGAGTTCGAGCAAACCCCCGAGCACCCGGTGCAAGCCGGCGATCACGCTGGTCGGATTGGTGGAGTCGGGGTGACCCTCGAGGGTGTTCGACGGATGGATGCGGAGCTTTCCGTCGGGGGTGAGCTCCTTCCCGGTGCGTTGCTTTTCGCGCATCCGGTAGTGCTCGTCGTAGAAGATGACCGACTGCTCGATGAAGGGGAGATACCCGGCGATATCGCGGCCGGTGAAACGGTGGAACTCGAGGATCATCCACGCCCATTCGAGCTGACCCTCGTAGAGCCGGCTGACCGCGCCGTTGACGGCGACGCCAGTCTCGGTGTCGTCGGGCCGGAAGCGCCAGGTCCTGCCCTTGAACGACGGGTCGGCGTAGCCATAGACCATGGCGCCCGGAAGCCACTGGATGGTGGTCTGCTCGGTGAAGGCGCAGCCGTCGTGACCCCAGTAGTGGCGGACGCGCTCGCGGGCGTTGGTGAGTCCGTCCCGGTAGAAATCGAAGCCCGGAGCGAGCAGGTCGAAGTCGCCGCTCTTGAGCATCGGCCAGTACATGCAGCGCTGGTTCTGGGCGGTGAGCGCGCCGCCCCACTGGCGGTGGTCCGGGGTGTAGCCGGGGCCCTTGAACTTCGCCGCGGCATGGATCGGGTCGAAGGTGAGGACGCCGCCGTTGAACATGATCGGCTCGCGGCCCCCGAGCCCGGAGGCGAGCATGTAGCGGAACAGGGCGTAGTTGCGACCGAGCCGCCAGCCGGGGTCCTCCGGTCCCTTGCCCGGGTTGATGTGGACGTGGCTGCGCGCCCAGAAGTCGCCCCACCACGCCGCGGCGGACTTGCGCGCCACCTCGATGCTTTCGGGGGTGACCTCCGAAAGGCGACGGTCGAGCGCCTGCTGCCAATCGTCGAGAGACGGCGTCCGGTCGATCAGCGTGACGACCTCGACGCGATGGTGGCGGGACTTTTCCCGCGACCGGTAGCGCCAGCCGCGGAACGGCGTGAGCGCGTACTCGCCCTCGGTTTCGCCCGCCTGCTCGAAGGGGACGTGGGCCTCGCCGCTGGTGCCGCGCAGCTCGCCGCCGAAGGTGAGGTCGCGACACGGATCGACCAGGCGGTCCTTCACCGGATCGAGCTCCTGCGTGCGGACGAGGCGGTGGAAGACGTTGCGGTCCTCGCGCATGCGGTGCCAGAAGCGGATGCCGCGGGGGCCGGGGCGGAAGTCGTCGGGCTCGACGAACACCTCGCCGGGGTAGTTGTCGAAATTGATCAGGCACTGACCGCGATGGAGGTTCTTGCCGGTGTTCGGCAGCTCGATCCGCTTGGTACGCCAACTCTCGTAGGTCGCGCCGGCGTGGGAATCCACCTCGGTGTCGATCTCGACATGGACGACGGGGCGGTCGATCTCGACCCACAGGCGGATCTCCGCCGCATTGACCCCTGGGCGGTCGGCGCGGATCTCGATCCGGCCCTCGCGCAGCTTCAGCTCCTGGCGGAAGGTGGCCTCGGAGCCGAAGGGCGACGGGTCGATGGCGACGCGGACCCGCCCCATCTTGAGCAGCGATCCGTTCTCATCGCGGCAGCCGGCGCGCCCGAGGTAGAACAGGAGGTCGTCGCCCTCCACCCAGACGTTCAGCCCGATGTCACCGCCGACGCAGGGCATCGAGTCGCCCGAGTGCCGGCTCGGTGTCGTCCAGACGACGTTGTAGTCATCGGGCGGTGGCTTCGTCGTATCCGCAAAACCGTTCGTGACGAAGACAAGAGCGGACAACAGAGAGCGGATCACGGGGTGAGTCTGTGGATCATTTCAACGGTTCGCGGAGGCTCACGGCCACACCTTCCAGGCGGAATCCCTCCGCGAACCGGCGAAGGGGCCGGGGAACGGGCCCGACTTCGCGCCGAAGAAATTGGTGTCGAGACGATAGGGCGAGCCGTCGGGCTGGACGTAGGGCTGGCGGCTCACCGCCGTTTCACCGAGCAGCCCGGAGGTGACCAGCGGCCCGCCGGGTTCACCTTTCCAGCCCTGGCGGATGTCGAGAACCCATTCGCCTGACACCTCGCGAAGCGCCACCCGCGGATCGAAACCGGCATCGACGGTGGGCGATTGCTCGTGCTTCGACGGTTTCGCGCCCTTGAGGAAGACGTTGCCCGCCATGTGGTTCGGCGGGGCCGAATCATCGTAGGCATCGAGTCCGGCGGGGGCGACGAAGACGTTGTTGAAAAAGCGGTTGTCGCCGCCCTTCGTCGGGGCGAGACCGGCGATCGCGGTGCCGTGCTCCTCCAGCCACGGCGTCTCGCGACCGGGCTCGGGTCGGGCGACGATCCTGCCGGCGAAAAGATTGTGCGCGTAGGCCCCGCCCTCCGACCAGTCGGCCAGCGAGAAGGGCGACAGGAACAGGTTGTGGTCGATGAGGAAGGGGCCGTGGTTCACCTCGACGAAGAGGTCTTCCGACGGCGCGATGTCGTGGATGATGTTGCCGGTGACCCGGGTGCCCTGGGTCATCCAGTCGAGCCAGATGCCGCGGTTGCAGCGGTGGATGTGGTTGCGGCGGATGACGGTGTCGACCGCGCCGTGGAACTTGATGCCGGCCA
Organism: uncultured Verrucomicrobiae bacterium; assembly: GCA_937957985.1. Lineage (GTDB taxonomy): Bacteria > Verrucomicrobiota > Verrucomicrobiia > Verrucomicrobiales > Akkermansiaceae > Haloferula. Next base: position 11,493 of record CALGOH010000138.1, on the reverse strand, counting down.
TCTCCGCGCCGCCGAATAGCTGGCGCACGTGGATGTCGTGGATGTGATTCCCCTCCACCGTGCTGAAGGCGGGCCCGAGGCTGCCGACGATGCCGGCCTGCTCGCAGTGGGAGATGCGGTTGTTCCGCACCACGTGGTGGCCGATGTTTTCCCGCGACCAGCCGGCGGCGAGTCCGCGCTTGATCGTCTCGACGTAACCTTCGGCGGAGTTCGCCGAGGTGTTGTCGAACTCGTCGCCGTGCTTGCCGAGCGTGACGCCGGTGCACACCGAGTAGCGGATCGTGTTGTCCTCGATGACCCAGCCCTTGCTCCAATGCGTGCCGATCAGGCCGACCTGCTCGGCGGTCGGCGGCGCCCAGTTGGTCGCCGCGTGCTCGAGGGTGAAGCCGCGCACGGTGATGAAGTTCCGGCCGGGCTCGCTCGGGTAGAAGACGGCCTGCCGCACGTTGATCTCGATCCCCTCCCGGTTCGGATCGGCTTCCGGAAGCTGCGCCCAGATCGTCGTCCTCCCGCCGGTCACGCGGGCGAACCACAGAGGCTGGTCGCCGGCCGGTGCGAGGACCGCATCCAACGTGGCCGCCTCGACCAGCCAGTGGCCGTCGAGGTAGACCGCCCCGGTATGGTGCTTCCGCCCCTTCGGCTTGAACCAGTCGCCGCGGATCTCGTCGGCGTAGGGATTGAAGTCTCCGAAAAAGGCGTCCGGCAGTGTGACGGACCAGGTGTCATGCTCCAGCTTCTCCCATCCCTTCACGACCTCGGAGCCCTTGATCGCGACCGTTTCCCCCGCCGCCGCCTGATAGGTGATGCGCTTCGTGTCCGACTCGCCGCCCCGGGGTGGATCGATCCGCTCCCGGTAGGTGCCGCCGTGAACCGTGACCACATCCCCCGCCCGCGCCCGCTCCGCCGCCGCCTGGATCGTCCGCAGTGGTTCCGACATGGTGCCGCTTCCGGCGTCATCGCCATCCATCGCCACATGAAACTCGCGCCCTTCCAGCACGCCGGCCCCAAACAACATCCCGACCAATAGCCGGGGAATCCAGCCACTTTTCATCGTCCCACCATACGCCAATCCGACCGTGAATCTTTTCCCTGCGTCTGCGAATGACAAATCCCATCCCCTCCGGCGTAGCTTCCGTTGCAAACCTCCCGACTCCCATGCGCTTCCCCACGCTCCCAGCCGCCCTTCTCGCCGTTTCCGTCTCCGTCGCCGCGGCAGCGGATGTCACGCTCCCCGGCCGGTGGTCCGAGGAAAGGGCCAACGAGTGGTACAAGACGCAGCCGTGGTTCGTGGGCTGCAATTTCACCCCATCCACCGCGATCAACCAGCTCGAGATGTGGCAGGCGGAGACCTTCGACCCCGGGACGATCGACCGCGAACTCGGCTGGGCCGCCGGCATCGGGATGAACTCGGCGCGCGTCTACCTCCACGACCTCGTCTGGGAACAGGACGGCGAGGCCTTTCTCGGGCGCATCGACCGGTTTCTCACCATCGCCGACAAGCACGGGATCGGCACGATGCTGGTGCTGTGCGACGCCGTGTGGAATCCGCACCCGCAGCTCGGCAAGCAGCCCGATCCGGTGCCGCACGTCCACAACTCCGGCTGGGTCCAGTCGCCTCACATCGAGGTGCTGCGCGATCCGAAGAAGCACGACTCGCTGGAACCCTACTTCCGCGGCGTGATCGGCCGCTTCAAGGACGACCCGCGGGTGGTCGTGTGGGACCTCTACAACGAGCCGGGGAACGACGGCGCCGGCGACGCCATGAGCACCGAGGAGAAGGAAGGGCTCGGCCTGATGTTGCTGAAGAAGATGTTCTCGTGGGCGCGCGACGTGAATCCGTCGCAGCCGCTGACGGCGGGCCTGTGGGCGCGGGAGTGGACCGGCCCGAATGCGACGGCGGTGAACGTCTTCATGCGGGAGAACTCCGACGTGATCTCGTTCCACAGCTACGACTCCCTGACACGCACCGCGGAGCGGGTCGGCTCGCTCAAGCCCTTCGGCCGTCCGCTACTATGCACGGAGTACATCGCCCGCGGGAACGGCAGCCTTTTCGAAACCCACCTACCTTATTTCAAGGAGAACCGGATCGCCGCCTACAACTGGGGCTTCGTCGCCGGCAAGATCCAGACCCAGTACCCGTGGTCGTCGTGGCGGAAGAAGTTCACCGCCGAGCCGGAGGTCTGGCACCACGACGTGCTGCGTCCCGACGGCACGCCCTTCCGCAAGGCCGAGATCGAGCTGATCCGCAAGCTGACCGGGAAAGAGTAGCACCCCGGGTGCAACCCCGGTCTTCTCGAAATGAAGCCCGTCCGCCACGCGTAAGCATCCGTGGTGTGAAGGCGAAGTCGAGAGGAGGCCGTTGGATCCCCATCGGTGCATCCATCCTGCTGGTGACCGGTGCCGCCGGGGCTTCCGCCACAACGACTCCCCGCCAGCAGCTCCTGGCCCATGCGCCCGAGCTGAGGGAGATCGTCTTCGCCATGCGCAAGCCGGGCTCGGACCCCCACTGGTACGCCAATTTCGGATACTACGGTCCCGACGAGGAGCGCGTCGCCCATGTCCCGGGCGGACGCCTGTGCAAGCTCGACCTCGCCGGCGGCTCGGTGACCACCCTCATCGACGACCCCCGCGGCGGCATCCGTGACCCGGTGCTTGGCCACGACGCCACCCGCATCGTCTTTTCGTGGCGCAGGGACACAGATCCCCACTTCCACCTCTACGAGTGCGCGCTGGATGGCTCCGGGCTCCGCCAGCTCACCGACGGGCCGTGGGACGACATCGAGCCATGCATCCTGCCCGACGATTCCCTCGTGTTCGTCTCGAGCCGCTGCAAGCGCTGGGTCAACTGCTGGCTCACCCAGGTCGCCACGCTTCACCGCTGCGATTCCGACGGCTCAAACATCGAGCCGATCTCGGCCAACCTCGAACACGACAACACCCCGTGGCCGCTGCCCGACGGCCGCATCCTCCATCAACGCTGGGAGTACATCGACCGTTCGCAGGTCCACTACCACCACCTGTGGACGATGAATCCCGACGGCACCAACGCGATGGCCTTCTTCGGCAACCAGAATCCCGGCGTGGTCATGATCGACGCCAAGCCGGTCCCCGGCGGCGACGGCGAGGTCGTGTCCATCTTCTCGCCGGGACACGGGAAGAACGAACATGCGGGCAAGGTGGTCACCCTGCATCCCCACCGCGGTCCCGACGATCCGGCGGCCGCGCGCGTGGTGGCGGACGACAGCGAGTTCCGCGACCCCTGGGCGCTCGCCTCCGGTGCCTTTCTCGTCGCCCGCGGGCCCGAGCTGCTGGCCATGGATGGAGACGGCGCGACCGAAAGGCTGCACATCCTTTCCGAGGAGGAGCGCGGTGCCGGTTTCCAGCTCCACGAGCCCCGGCCGGTCCTGCCGCGCCCGCGGGAGGAAGTCATCCCGCCACGCATCGACCGCACCAAGGCCACCGGCAAGCTGATCCTCGCCGACATCCTCGAGGGCCGCAAAATGGAGGGCGTCGAACCCGGCGAGATCCGCAAGCTGCTGGTGCTCGAGTCGCTGCCCAAGCCGATCAACTACACCGGCGGCATGGACCCGCTGTCCTACGGCGGATCCTTCACCCTCGAGCGCGTCCTCGGCACCGTGCCGGTCGAGCCGGACGGCTCCGCCTACTTCGAGCTCCCCGCCCGCCGCAGCCTGTTCCTCGTCGCGCTGGACGAGAACGACTTCGCGGTGAAACGGATGCAGAGCTTTCTCACCGTCCAGCCCGGCGAGGTCACAAGCTGCGTCGGCTGCCACGAGCAGCGCACCCGCACCATCCTGCCTGGTCGCCCCCTGCAGGCCCTCGGGCGCCCGCCCAGCCGGATCACCCCGGAACGCGACGTCCCGGAGGTCTTCGATTTCCCGCGCGACATCCAACCGATCCTCGACCGCGCCTGCGTCGACTGCCACGGCTACGACGCCACCCCGCGCGGCGGTCCCTTCGACGGCGGGCTGGTCCTCAGCGGCGACCGCGGGCCGATGTTCAGCCACAGCTATTTCACGCTCACCATCGAGGGGCTTTTCTCCGACGGGCGGAACCGTGCCAAAAGCAACTATGCCCCTCGTACTTTGGGCTCGTCGGCCAGCAGGCTGTTCGACTACCTCGACGGCTCCCATCACGACGTCGTCGTCACCCCGCTGGAGAGGAAGAAGCTGCGTCTGTGGATCGAGGCCGCCGCCACCTACCCCGGCACCTACGCCGCCCTCGGCACCGGGATGATCGGCGGCTACGAGGAGAACCAGCAGGTCGAGACCGACCACGACTGGCCCACAACTAGGAAGGGGGCCGAGGTCATCGACCGCCGCTGCCAGACCTGCCACACCCGCGCCAACGATCCGCCGCCCATCCCGCGGTCGCTGTCCGACGAACGGAATGTGTCCTTCTGGATGCCCGGCATCCCGAACGCGGTCCATGCCACCAGCCGCCACCTCGTTTTCAACCTCAGCCGCCCGGAGAAATCCCTGCTGCTGCTCGCCCCGCTGTCGTGCGAGGCCGGTGGCTTCGGTCTTTGCGTCCGGGCCGAGGGTGACCCGCCGGTGTTCACCGACCGCTCCGACCCCGACTACCGCACCCTGCTGGCGATGGTGGCCGCGGGTCGGGACAGGCTCGAGGCGATCACCCGTTTCGACATGCCCGACTTCCGGCCGCGCTCCGCGTATTTGCGGGAGATGAAGCGCTTCGGCATCCTCCCGGCCGACCTCGCGCCGGATGCCCGACCCGACCCGTACGAACTCGACGAGCGCTACTGGCAATCGTTGTGGTACCGGCCATGAGCCACCCCGTTCCTCCCGGGCTTGGGCGGAGCTTCACCGGGGAAACGATGTCTTCTTTCCAAGCTTGCCAAGATCCGGACCGCTTGCTTCCCTGCCGCCCCGCTCGCGGAAATGTGACGGGCTGTGGCGCAGTCTGGTAGCGCACCTGCATGGGGTGCAGGGGGTCGTGGGTTCGAATCCCGCCAGCCCGACTCTCAAAGCCCGCCTCCCGGGCTTGTCCCGGGAGGCGGGCTTCGAGCTTCCCTTGAGCTTCCCGGATGGTGGGGTGCCGTCCCAGCCGAAGCGCAGCGGAGGTGGGTTTGAAAGCGGGAAGCCGACCTTGCCGGCGGCGTTCATTTGCGAGCGCAGCGAGCGAAGGTGGTTTGGCGTGAGGAGCGCAGCGACGAGGGCAATTCCGCCAGCCCGGCCCCTTCATGGGGCTTGATGCGAGCTTCTCGGTGCGGGGTCTACAGGAGGTCCAACGGGTCGGGATGGTTGGGAATCCCCGCCTCTTCACGGAATTGGAACGTCTCGGGATCCTTCATCACCGCAGGCGTCACGCCGAGTATCCCCCGTCGGCGGTGACCATGGCGCCGTTGATCCAGCGGCCCGGCGCGGAGGCGAGGAAGACGACGGTGTCGGCGATGTCCGCGGCGCTGCCGATGCGGCCGAGCGGCGTCTCCCCGGCGAAGGCGTCCTGGCGTTCCTGCGGGCTCTCGCCGAACATGCCCGGCACGGTGGCGCCGGGGCTCAGGGCCTTGACCGAGATCCCGCGCTCGGCAAACTCGCGCGCCGCGCCCCGCGAAAGCAGGTTCACCGCGGCCTTGGTCGCCGCGTAGGTGGTGGTGCCCGGCAGCGGACGGTCGCCCAGCATCGAGGAGATGTTGATCACGACCCCGCCCTCCCGCACTCGCCGCCCCGCCTGTCGCAGGGACAGCGCGACGGCCCGGAAGTTCACGTCGATGAGCTTGTCCAGTTCGTCGGTGCCGGTCTCCACCAGGTTCCCGGTTGTGCCGACCCCGGCGTTGTTGATCACGATATCGAGGGTGCCGAGCGCCTCCTCGGCCCGGTCGTAGAGAGCCTCGATGTCTTCCGCCTTGCGCAGGTCGGCGGCGATCGCGACCGCCCTGCCGCCGGCCTCCTCGATCTCCCTGGCCAGGGTCTCGGCCTCCGCGCGTCCCCCGCGGTAGTGCAGGGCCACGGCGGCCCCGGCCCGCGCCAGGGCCCGCGCGATCGCCTGTCCGATCCCGCCCGACGCCCCGGTGACCAGGGCCGATTGATTCTTCAAGGCATGTCCGCTCATGCGTCAGCCTTCACCCGGGACGCAGCATTTTCAAGCGACCAGCCGCCGCGAGCGGCTTGGAACGGTCGCGGCGACCTTAGAGACGCACCACGATCCGCGAAACCTTCGGGGCAAGTTCGCGGATCGGAGCGCTGTTCGAATCGCCGGCATCGGCGGGTGGGGCGTCCGGATTCATCGTTTGTCGGCAGAACTTCTCGTAAGCCTCCTTGTCTTCGAAATCCGGCGAGAAGGTGACCTGGAAGCCGGCGGGGATCTCACCCTCCCTCCAGTCGGCGATGCCGCCGTCACAGGCCTCCCAGCCCGCGATATGGAACGGCTTGCCGTTGACCTTCTCGACGAGTTCGACGCCGGAGCCGTGGGTGATTCCGCTGATGGAGCGCCAGCGGGTCGTCCCGGCAGCGCGCTTCGACTCGGTGAACTCCTGCGCCGACGGATCGAAGATCAGCGTCCTGTCGGACACGATCACGGATTCGACGGTGTCGTCCTCGCCAAGGTGGATCTCGATTTCATCGGCCGTCCCCGGGTAGAGCAGCCATCCCTCGCGGGGCGGGTCACCCGCCCACTCGCCGGGAAGCATCAGCTTGCGGCAGTGGAGGGTGCCGAAAGCCGCCAGAAGGTCGTCACCCGTCCAATGGGTCGTGATCGGGCCGACGCGGCTGCCCGGAATGAGCAGCCAGTCGTTCCGGACCTCCTCACCCCGGACGAATGACAGGTTCACGGCGAGAAGAACGAGCGGATATATCATCATCCTCATGCTCGAAGGCCTAGCGGAAGATCGACACGCGAGGAAGCGCGAATCCGACCCGCCCGGGAGCCGCTGCCGATCCCGGGCGCCGTCCTTTTCAACCGGGGTCCTGTTCGGATAGGCTCAGGGCATGAAGTCCTTCGCCGCCGTGTTGCCTTGTGGGGTGCTGGCCTCCTGCTCGATCGCCATCGACTGGCCCGCGGACATGGAACCGGAAACGTACACCGGCCGCGTCGTCCGCGAATCATCCGGCACGCCGGTGGCCGGGGCGCGGGTCACCATCGCCCGTCCCGGCAAGCGCTTTTCGAAACACGGACTCGGTGACTGGGCCGCACAGTTTCCCGCTGAAACCATCGGCACGGGAATGACCGGAGCCGATGGATCGTTCACGGTGACGACCAGCGGCGGCTACGGCACCCAGGCATCCGCCGGCAAGGGGAGGCTCTGGGGCGCCATCGGTTCGGCGGACCAGAACCATCCCGACACCAAGCGCCTGCCGGAAACCCTGGTCATCCCCGTCGATTCCGTGAGCGTGAGGTAGGAGATCGGATCGGAAACCTGGTGAAACCAGCCCACGTAATGGGAACCCTGGAACTCGAGACGGCAGCCACGGCCATCCGCGAAACTTCGAATTTTGGGACCGGCCCCGGCGACGCCGGCGAGACCCCGGCGACGAGCGCCGACGTTGCGGTCGGTCCCGGCGGCCCTCCCTCCCGGAATGCTCCGGAATCTTGGTTATACAGACTTTCCATATAACCAAAATAAATATCGCATCTTGGGCTCCGGCCGGATATCTTCGGTCCGAGTTCCATCTTGGGGAAACGCCCTTGGGGCTCGATTCCCGGCGCTTTCCCGCCGGTCGTGGCGAAATCCATTCTCCCGTCCCCATACCATGAACCACCGAGGATCTTCTCCGCTAGGATATCTCTGCGGCGTGCTCGTTCTTCTCACCACGGCTCCCGGCAGCGGCCAGAACTTCAACCTTGATGGCTACATGACTCCCGATGAGGAGCCAAGCTATTCCAACCGGCAGGCCTTCTACTTCTTCAATGGCCATGGCGACCAGGATGTCTATGGCACGATGGAAGATCCCACCTATCAGACCTACGTGTACTGGGGGCAGGGAAAGCTCGCCAGTGATCCGACCGGCCCGGACTATTTCTTCATGTACATCGAGACGCCCATCGAGGCGAAGAACATGGTCTGGGGTGATGGAATGACTCCCCAGGAGATCTCCGAATATGGAGAGCAACTTGATTTCAACAAGGCGACGGGAAGTGAGTACATGTCCTTCGTCCTGCCCTCGGGTGACGGTGGCGACAATCCTGAAACCTATCCGTTCTGGTCCTACCTCGAGGATGACAAGTGGGGGCCGGGCTCGAGCCATTCGGGAAGCTATGGAGCGGAAGGCTGGGAGAACCTCACCTACGGCTTCATCAATGCGAAGAGTTCCGCGAACTACATCCTCGACAACGGCCTGGGAACGACATCCAGCAGCGCCAACCATGATATCGGAATGGCGTTCGAATACCAGTTCGCGCTCGATAGCGCCGAGAACAACGCGCTGCTCGACATTCTGAGGGTCGATGGCGGCGTGATCGAGTACCACCTGTCACCCGAGCGGGGCGGCATCCCGACCCAGGTTCCCGAGCCGTCCGTCCTGATCCTCGCCCTGTTGGGCGGGTTGATCCTTCCGAGAAACCGCGCGTAGCTGCCCCGGCCCGGGGCAGGCCGTGGTGACGGCGGCCCGCCGTCTCCTCCTCACAAGTCCACATTCCGGCAATGCGCCTCGATCCGGTCGCCGATCCGCTGGATTTGCTCCGCGTCCAGACCTTCCGGCGACTGCTCGGCGACCCTCCCGGAAGGGGTGCGCGACGTTGTCGCGCATTATCGGTCCTGAGCAGGGATACCCGTCCCTGGATGACTCGAAGTTGGAAATGGAGTTCTCAAGTGGTCGGAACTGGGGACCGATCCCGAAGCTGCCCACGGATGAGAGGCGGGAATCGGCTTGAAATCGGGGGATACGCCGATACTCTCCCCTAGGCCTGCCGCCACTGAAAGTCGTCTCCATGACGTCGCGGGGTATCCCGCTCAGGTGGATGGCGGGCCTAACTTATTGGCGGCGGTAAGCGGATTGCGCTGATGATCGTAGTAGTTGCGTGAGCCCTTGTAGCGCTCGGTGTCGTAGAGATCGACCACGAGCCGGATTTTTTCACGAAGGTAGTCGTAGAAGCGGAGATCCCCTCGCTCGAAGACTCTCTGGACCGCCCAGTTCAGATAGTCCGCCACGCAGAGGAGCGGTTCGCTCAGCGGGGTCTGCACGTTGAAAACAGCCTCGGCCCGCAACTGCTGGCCGCCCCATTTTCGACCCGCGCGGAGAAGCGCTTTCCGCAACGCTTCATCAAGGTTTCTTGCCCGGGTACTGGAGCCTCTGGCGGCAACATTCAACACAAGGCGTTGTTCCCGCTTCAATCGGTTCTTGATCAGGTGGGAGAGCAGATCCGCGAAGAACTCGTTCTCGCGGCGATTGTGTTTCCGAATGAACAGCGACGGGATCTTTCTAGCGACCATCACCTCGCATTCGCAGGGCAGATCGCGGAGGTAATGGAGGAAGACCGAGCGGACTTCAGGCGAATCCTTGCAGGCATGGAAAAAGAATCCTCCCTTTCCGATGCGCTTCCTGACGCTTGGAATGGCATTCAACAGCGGATCTTCTTCCACTTGGCGGTGCAAGCCGGCGATCTCCTGACGGACCTCCGGCAGCGGTCGATCAATGCGGGTGATCCCCATGCCGAAAGAAAGCGAGACACCGTCGTTGCCGATCACGACTTCGCCACCCTTCCCGAAAAAGGTCGCGTCTCCCATTTCGTCGAGAAAGCGGTGGCTGATAGGTGGTTGCGGTCTCATGGTTGGCTCCATTTGGGAATCTTGCGGCGTCACTCCCGCCGCGCGGAGTGCGGGGCCACCGGGGCACCGCGAGAACGATATTTAAGACACCTTAACCAAGGCCGTCGCCGCCGGTCAATCTGGGCATCCGGTGAACTTCCTGTGGACAACTCGACGGGAGGCGAAAATCCGCGCGGATGGGCGCGATTGGGCATGAGGTGCGCGCGGGCGATCACCGGGAGCTTTTCCGTCTGTCCGAAAAAGGGGAAGGGGGCGGATGCCGCCTTCGGGCCGGGACTGGTTCCTTGTGGATATCGATAGGGAGGTTTCACGACCCCGATCGTCCCGCCCGGCCCGCGAAAGGCAATCCAGACGACTGGCCCCCCGGCCGCGGATGGTGCTCGTGTGGCGATCATGCCGCCATCCTAGCATGGGCACTAGAAAGCAAATCGCCGCGACCGCCGCCGGCGGAGCCGTCTGGGGCCGGATTCCGTTGCAAGGCCCTTGCAGGGGTGCTGCAAGCCCCTTGCAAGACTTTGCAGGGATTGCAGAGCGGGGAAAATTTCCTGATTTCTGGCTCGACGGGATTTCTGGCAACCGCGCTTCCGGCAACACCGCTTGGATCGGCGGACGAAATGGAGCGCCGATGATGAAATCGGCACCGGCAGCAGAGAGGCCCCGGCGCGACCCCGGCGACGAGCGCCGGAAAGGGACACGCGACGCCGTCGCGCACGGCGGTTCGTGAAGAGCGGTCGCTGCGGGATGGCTTTCGGTGGTGGACGTTACGGGATCGATGTCGGACGTTTCCCTTCATGGCCGATGTCTTCACGCCGGAAAAGCGGAGCGAGGTGATGTCACGGGTTCGGGGCAAGGATACGAAGCCCGAGCGCATCGTCCGTTCCATGCTCCACCGTTTGGGCTACCGCTTCACCATCAAAGGCCCGGGCAACCGCAGGCTGCCGGGCCGGCCGGACCTCGTCATACCCAGGCACCGCACAGTCATCTTCGTCCATGGCTGCTTCTGGCACGCCCACGAGAACTGCGAATTCTTTCGTCTGCCGAAGACGCGGCGTGCGTGGTGGCGAAGGAAGCTCGAAGGGAACCGGCAGAGGGACCTCCGAAACCAACGCGATCTGACGACCGCCGGCTGGAACGTGGTAACGATCTGGGAATGCTGCCTGAAATCGGAAGGTGACAGGAGATGGCTCCGGAACCGGCTGCCGAAATTGATTGGGATTCCATAGCCGAGCGAACCGCCGGGAAGTTTCGCCCCGCCTCGGGGAGACTCCTATGGAGCGCCGATTATGAGATCGGCACCGCCAAAGGAAAGCCCCCGAACCCGCCCAAGCGAAGCCGTTCGCCCGGCGACCCTCACAAATCCGCCGCCGCGATCGCGAACATCTCCACCAAAGCCCGCAACTTCCTCATGCCGAGCCCCGGCTTCGCCTTCAGCGACTCCCAATCGTGCGCGGCCAGCGTCGCCACCGCCTCCCTCCGGTATCGGGCCATCCACTGACGGTTCGTGTAGGCCTCCAGCGCCTGCATGGTTCGGTTGTCGTTGAGAAGCGCCATCCGCACCCGCTCCCACTCGGCGGCGATCGCGTCGTTTTCGTTGCGCGGTGCCGCGAAAGCCGCGGCCGCCCACTCGTCTTCCCACCCGGACGGCAGCGCGATCTCCCGCTCGCGGAATTCCGTCCAGCAATCGACCTTCTTCGAGCGCTCGCCCGGGTTGCCATCGGTACCCGTGATGTGCTCGTGAGCCGCCTCGCAAA
>CALGOH010000137.1 GCA_937957985.1 uncultured Verrucomicrobiae bacterium | reverse complement strand
CTCTGGCGAAGCGCTCCTCGAACAAGGCCAGTTGCCGATCCGCCTCTGCGAGCTCCATCTCCCCCCAGAAGACCTTGAGCCTCAGCGCATTGGTCAACTCCATCTCCTGGATCTCCCAGACCGGCAAGGGATGATCCTGCGACTCGATCGCCACCTGGACCTCCTCGGATCCCTGCTCCCGAATGAAAAGCTTCAGCAGGGCGCTGGTATCGAGATAGAGCATTTTCAGAAACGTCCGTCCCGGTCCTCCCTCACCACCTGCTCGGCCGGCCGCCCCCGGCCCGGCGCGGCGGTGGCCAGATGGTCGTCCCACTTGAGCACCGCCCGCGGACGCGCCGGCACGATCCGCACCGTCGGCTTGCCACGGTTCATCACTTCAAAAGTCTCCCCCTCCCGGACACGGGCCTCAACCTCAGCCCAGTTGGCCTTCATTTCCCGGACACTGATTGATTTCATACCCGAAACTTGGCCCATTTGATTCAAAACGTCAATCTTCCGAGTTTCAAATTGCGAAACAAATATCAACAACTCATTCTCTCTGTCTGACTTCGCGGGGAGCCATCAAGCCACCGAGCCGCGCACGAACTCCTTCCGGGCCGCCGGGATCGGCAGGTCTTCGGGCTGGAGGTCGAGACCGTGGGTCGAGCCGGTCTTCTCGACGTCCTCGAGGATGTCGAGTTCGGGCCGGAAATCGGCGGCGTGGTAGGAACTGCGGACCAGCGGGCCGCTGGCGACGTGGCGGAAACCCTTTTCCAGCGCGACCTGCTTGTAGTCGTCGAACTGGTCCGGGTGAAGGTAATCGACCACCGGCAGGTGGCGTGGCGTCGGCCGCAGGTACTGGCCGAGCGTGAGCACGGTCACATCGTGATCGAGCAGGTCGTCCATCGCCTGGAGTACCTCCTCGCGGCGCTCGCCGAGCCCGAGCATCATCCCGCTCTTGGTGGCGACCTTGCCATCGACCATCGCCTTGGCCTTCTTCAGCACCGCGAGACTGCGCTGATACTGCGCCCGCGACCGTACCAGCGGCGTGAGCCGTTCGACCGTTTCGAGGTTGTGGTTGAAGATGTGCGGACGGGCATCCATCACCATCTGCAGGGCCCAGTCGCGGTCGTTGAAGTCGGGCACCAGCACCTCGATGATGATGCCGGGATTGAGCGCGCGCACCGCCTCGATCGTCTGCTGGAAATGCTCGGCGCCGCCGTCGCGGAGGTCGTCACGGGCCACGGCGGTGATGACCACGTGGTTGAGCTTCATCCGCCGCGTCGCCTCGGCCACCCGGTGGGGCTCGTCGTCCTCGAGGGCGTCGGGCTTGGCGGTCTTGACGGCGCAGAAGCCGCAGGCGCGGGTGCATTTCTCGCCGGCGATCATGAAGGTCGCCGTGCCCTGGCCCCAGCATTCCCAGCGGTTCGGGCACTGCGCCTCCTCGCACACGGTGACCAGCTTGAGGTCGGTGACCAGCGACTTCGTCGACCAGAAGACCGGGTCGTTGGGCAGCCGGACCTTGATCCAGGAAGGCTTCTTGTCCTGGTGCAGGTCCGGATTCATCTTCATCCGGGGGCCGTGGCAACCGCTCATCGGCGGCGAACCTAGGGGCCATCCCCCGGCCGGGAAAGCGGATTTTCCCGCGCGCCATGCGGCTTCGCCAGTCACCGCTGCCCAAGCGCACCAGGTCATTGTTTTCCGTCTGCGAAATGCCACGGTCATCACCGCCGTAGGCATCCAACGACATGAAACCCCTGCCCAGCGATCTTCCCCGCCGTCGATTCATCCAGACCCTCGGTGCCTCGGCACTCGCGACCCTTCCCTCGTTCGGTGCCGTCGGGGCCAACGAGCGGGTCCGGCTCGGCGTGATCGGCTGTGGCGGACGCGGGTCGTCGCTGGCCAAACAGTTCAGCGGACTGCCCGATGTCGAGATCGTCGCCCTTTGCGACGCCGACACCGCGCACATGGAAAAACTGGCGAAGTCGCTGAAGTCGAAACCCGACCTCATCCAGGACTACCGCAAGCTTCTCGATCGCGACGACATCGACGGCGTGATCATCGCCAGTCCGAACTACTGGCACGCCCTGCACACGATCCACGCCTGCCAGGCCGGCAAGGACGTGTATGTCGAGAAACCGGTGACGCACCGGCTCGAGGAAGCCGCCCCGATGATCGCGGCCGCGGAGAAATACGGGCGCATCGTCCAGGCCGGCACCCAGAACCGCTCCGACAAGGGGCTCATCGAAGCCTTTGACTTCATCCACAAGGGCGAGATCGGAAAGATCACCGCCATCCGCGGCCTGTGCTACCGCAACCGCAGTTCGATCGGCGCGAAGCGCGACACCCCGCTCACGCCGCCCGACACCGTCGATTACGATCTCTGGCTCGGACCGGCCGAAGACCTGCCCATCATGCGGCCGCACCTTCACTACGACTGGCACTGGGTGTTCAACACCGGCGATGGCGACATCGGCAACCAGGGTCCGCACGAGATGGACCTGCTGGCGTGGGTGATGGGCGACCCCGCCCCGCCGACCACCGTCCGCACCTTCGGCCAGCGCTTCGCGTGGAACGACGCGGGCAACACGCCGAACATCATCACCTCGTCCTTCGAACTCGGCGGCGTGCCGGCGGTCTTCGAGGTCAACAACCTCTGGGTGAAGCCCAAGACCAACGCCGCGGTCGCCTTCGAGGGCATCCGTGTCGGCGTGATCGTGACCTGCGAGGGCGGCGAGTTCCGGGGTGGACGCGGCGGCGGCTACGTTGTCGGACCCGATGGCAAGGAACGCATCCGGAAGTTCCCCGGCGACGCCGGCGGCGGTCACGCCCGCAACTTCATCGACGCGATGAAATCGCGGAAGACCGCGTCGCTCCGCGCGCCGATCGCGAAGTCCTGTGCCGGTGCCGCCCTTTCCCACTACGCGAACGTTTCGCACCGCGAGGGCACGGAGACGACCGCCGCAAAGCTGCGCGAGGAAACCTTCGCCTCCTCGCCGGTGATGCTCGAGGTGCTCGACCGCCAGGAAGCCCAGCTTGAGAACTGGTCGATCGCCCGCGGCACCGCACCCTACGTGCTCGGCGCCGAGATCGCGATCGATTCCGCCAGCGGCAAGGTCACCACCGAACTCGCCGATCCCGGCCTCATCGCTCCCTTCAACCGCAAGGGTTACGAGATTCCGAAGGTGGTCTGAATGGAGTGCCGCTTTCCAAGCGCCATGACGGGGCGTGGCGATCTCCCGATCGCGCCTTGCCGCTGGCTGCGAGTTTAGTCACGAACCCATCCTTGAACGCATGCCGCCACCCCGCGGCAGGAATGCCGCCCGGCCCTGTTATGGCTCCTGCAAGGAGCCACTCCCATCACTGCTCCCTGCGTCCCTCGAAGGCGCGGGCGAGCGTGAGGGCGTCGGCGTGTTCAAGCCCGCCTCCCACCGGCAGGCCCTGCGCCAGCCGGCTCACGCGGCACTTGCCCCGGAGCAGGTCGCTCACATAGCTCGCCGTCGCCTCACCTTCGACATCCGCGCCGAGCGCAAGGATCACCTCCTCGATCCGCTCCTCCTCGACCCGCCGGACCAGCCCCGCGATGCGCAGGTCGTCAGGGGTCACGTTGTCCAGCGGGGAAAGCCGTCCGCCCAGGCAATGATATCTGCCCTTGAACACACCCGAGCGCTCCATCGGCAGCACATCGGTCGCCTGCTCGACGACGCACAGCGTCTTCTCCCGGTTCGGATGACCGCAGACCGCGCAGCGATCCGCGGTGGCGAAGAACCCGCAGGTCGGGCAGGACGACACCTCCGTCTTGGCCCGCGTGAGGGCCGACGCCAGCGCGTCGGGATTCGACTTGGGATGCTGCAGGAGCCAGATCGCGATCCGCTCCGCGCTGCGGGGGCCGACACCCGGCAGTGCCTTCAGTTCCTCGACGAGGGCGATGACCGCCTCGGGGTATTCGATCCTCGCCATGGTCAGCCCAGCGCCTGCGCCGCCGCGTCGAGCGATTCCAGATCCTCGACACTGTGAACCGTCACCCCGTTCGCGATCTTCGAAACCAGTCCCGCAAGCACCTTGCCGGGGCCGAGTTCGACAAAGGTCGTGTGGCCCTTCGCCACCAGCAGTTCGATCGACTCCGTCCAGCGCACCGAGCCGGTGACCTGCTTCTCGAGCATCGTCCGGATCTCGTCGGGCTCCTCGACCACCGACGCCCCGTAGTTGCAGACCACCGGGATCGACGGCTTCGTCATCTCCACGGTCTTCAACTCCAGCGCCAGCTTGTCCTGCGCCGATTGCATCAGGCGGCTGTGGTAGGCGCCGGCGACCTTGAGTTTCACCGCCCGGCGGATGCCCTTGTCGCGCGCCGCCTCCACCGCCTTGTCGATACCCTCCACCGATCCCGATATCACCGTCTGCCCGGGTGCGTTGAAATTCGCCACATCCACGTCGCACTCCGCCGCCAGTTCCTTCACCACCTCGTCGTCGCGGCTGATCATCGCCGCCATCGCCCCCTTGGTCGCCTCGCAGGCCTCTTCCATGAAGCCGCCGCGCTTCGACACCAGTTGCAGTCCGTCGGACAAGGAAAACGATCCCGCCGCCGCGTGCGCGGTGAATTCCCCGAGCGACAGGCCCGCCGCCGCCACCGGCTTCAGGCCCGGCACCCGCTCCTGCAAGAGCCTCAGCGCGACCAGGCCGTGCAGATACAGCGCCGGCTGGCAGCGTGAGGTGCGGGTGAGTTCATCGTCCGGACCCTCGAACATGACCCGGCTCAGGTCGAAGCCGAGCGTTTCGCCGGCCCGCCCGAACATCAGCCGGGCCTCGGCCGAGGCATCGAAGAAATCCTTACCCATGCCCACCTTCTGGGCTCCCTGTCCGGAGAAAAGCAGAACGACGTCACTCATGTTGATCGCGCTTGCTAACCCGCACTGCCCCCGGCGATCAAGCCCCGGACAACAAGTTCCTTCATCACGGCCGCGACGACCGCACCGACGGTGACCTGCTCAGTCCGACACCAGCGATTCGCCCCACTGGAAGCGGAACTCGCAGTCCGGCGTGCGACGCCACGCGGAGGACGGCTCCCCCGCCGTGGCGGCGAGATGGGGCGAGAAGGTGCGCACCTGCACCGTCCGGCCGTCCGGCTGGAACTCCAGCAGTCGCAGCCAGCCATCACCGCCGCGCGGACACCACTGGGCGTTGAAGAGCATCTGCAGCACCTCCTGACCGTCCGCCCCCGGATCCGACCGGTGGACCGACGCGAGGTCGCGCAGGTGCCTCGGCGTCCCGTCGGCGACCTTCTCGAAGGGCTTGTAGTGGCCGTTCACCACCAGGCGGAAACCCGGATGACGGGACACGAAGGCGTCCCAAAGCTCCTCACCACAGTGAACCTCCGCTTCGCGGGCGATTCCATACTTGTGCGGGTTGTTGGTGGTCGAAGTCGTGGTCCGCCGCGGCCGGCCGTCCGCGGTGGAGAAAGTCGACTCCTGGTCGATGAACTCGTCCGCCACCAGCACCTTCGGCAGTTCGCCGTGCCGCGCCGCCACCTCGTTGGCCCAATCGACGACCGACTTCCGCGGCCCGAACTCGAGCGAGAAGACGAGCAGGTCCCACTTGCCGTGGCGAAGGCGGTACCATGCGTTCTCGAGCGCGCCCTGCTCGAAGAAGCCGCCGAAAATCCGCTGGTTGCAGCGATTGTCAGACAGAGAAAAGTACTCGTTCAGCATCGTCTCCCGGCTGCCCGCGTTGCGCCCGAGGTCGTGATTGCCGACCGCCAGCACGTAGGGCAGTTCGCCATCCAGGACCGACAGGCTCTGCTTCGCGTGCTCCCACTGGCGCGCTTCGTTGTCATTCACGATGTCGCCGACGTGAAGCACGAGCCGGATGTTGCGCTCCTCGCGGTTGGCGGCGATCCACTCGGTCATCGCGGTGAAGATCGGCGCATCCTCGTCCTTGCGGGCGTAGTACTGGGTGTCGGGGATCACCACCATCGTCCAGGCACCTTCGGACACGGGATCGGCCCGCAGGGACGGACAGGACACCGCGACGACGGCGGCACTCCAGAAAATCAAACAACGGTTCATGGGCGCTCTTTCTCTCCATGCCATACCTGCCGCAGGCCGCCGGAATTTCAGCCGTTCCCGCAGCTCCGTCGCGACGGTGGTGAACGTTGCCCGCCGGAATGGCCGTAGGGAGGTCCCGACGTGATGTTTCCGCTCATCAACCACCGGCTCGTCGTCGCCTTCGCCGCCGCCTGGATGCTCGTGCTGCCGAAGGCGGATGCCGGCGCCGGAAAGCCACCGAACCTCGTCGTGATCCTGGTCGACGACCTGGGGATCGAATGCCTCCCGTGCTACGGCGGGCGGTCCCACGAAACCCCGAGCCTCGACGCGCTCGCCGACCGGGGGATGCGGTTCACGCACTGCTTCTCGAATCCCACCTGTTCACCCTCCCGCGCCACGCTCCTGAGCGGACGCTACTCCTTCGCCCACGGACTCAAGAAGGTCATCTGGCACCCGCAGAGGCACGCGGACCAGTGGCTGCGGCCGGATCAACCGAGCTTTGCCCGGCAGCTCAAGCTGGCGGGTTACACCACCGCGATCGCCGGCAAATGGCAGCTCTCGTTCCTCGACCAGCGCAACACGATCGCGGACTTCGGATTCGACCACTACCAGTGCTGGCAGATCCACGACGGGAACGGGCGGAGGACCCGCCGCTTTCACCAGCCCCACTTCAATCGCAACGGCGTGATCCGCGACGACATCGCCGATCGCTACGGCCCGGAGGTGAACGTCGAGTTCCTGATCGACTTCATCGAGGCGAGCACCGCGAAGGAGCAACCCTTTCTCGCCTACTACACCTGTCTGCTCCCGCACTATCCGTGGGTGCCCACGCCCGACAGCGAGGATCAGGCGGACCCGCTCACCGACACCGCCGGCCACGGCGATCCGAAGTTCTTCCCCGACATGGTGCGCTACCTCGACAAGAACGTCGGGCGGCTGATGACCACCCTCGACCGACTCGGGATCGCCGAAGACACCGTCGTGTGCTTCCTCGCCGACAACGGCACCGACCGGAAGCTCACCAACCGATGGGGTGAGGACAAGCTGGTCGAGGGAGGCAAAGGCACCATGACCGACCGCGGCACACGGGTCCCGCTGATCGTCCGCTGGCCCGGAAAGATCGCGGCGGGAAGCACCTGCACGGATCTCGTCGATTTCACCGATCTCATGCCGACCCTCTGCGAACTGGCCGGC
This sequence comes from uncultured Verrucomicrobiae bacterium, assembly GCA_937957985.1. Classification (GTDB taxonomy): domain Bacteria; phylum Verrucomicrobiota; class Verrucomicrobiia; order Verrucomicrobiales; family Akkermansiaceae; genus Haloferula. The sequence goes on along the minus strand of CALGOH010000137.1, from coordinate 9,494 downwards.
GCCCCCCTGCCCGTGGAGAAGATCCATGGCCGCAGCTTCGCCCCACAACTGCTGGGCAAGCCGGGCCGGCCCCGCGAATGGGTGCATGTGCAGGATGGCGAGCAGCGGCACGTACGGAGCCGGGACTTCATCCGCGACCACCTGAACCAACTCCGCCCGACCGTGGAAATCTGGCAGTCCCCCGCCAATCCCGTGCAGGACTTCGATCCGCAGGCGAAGACTGCCCGACGACAACTCCGCGCGGCCTTCGACGAACTCGGGGACGGACCAATCCCGGAATGACAACGACGCAACTCCCCGTATAGCCTCCCCGCGATGTCTCTCCGTGCCGCCATTGTCCTCAAGATCGCCCTTTTCGCGCTGCCGGCTTCCGCCGGAGTCATCCGCTACGAGTTCCCGGCCGAGCTTCCTTTGAGCTCCCGCTACTCGGCGACGATCGACAGCCACGAGGTCCCCGCGATCCAGACGAAACGCGGCGCGTTCCTCAGCTTCGGGATGACGGCGCCGGTGAAGGTCACCATCGACCTCGAAAAGCCAGCGGAGTCGGTCGCGATCCGGCCGCTCAGCGCCGGGATCGAGCCCGAGATCGACGGCACGAAGCTCAGCTTCCTCCTCCCCGAGCCGCGCAACCTGAGCGTCGAGATCGACGGCGATCTCGCGGATCCGCTCTTCGTCTTCGCCAACCCGGTGCGCGAGGCCCCCGACCGCAACGACCCGAAGGTCCGCTTCTTCGAGGGCGGCAGGATTCACGATCTGGGCGAGATCCTCGTCGGCGAGGGTGAAACGCTCTACCTCGAGGGAGGCGCCGCCGTCCGCGGCGTGGTCCGCGCCCGCAATGCCGAGAAGGTCGCCATCCGCGGACCCGGCATTCTCGACGCCGGCACGCGCGAACGGAAGATCAATCACCTTGTCGTCCGCGAGTGCCGCGACGTCCTGCTCGAGGACTTCATCATTCTCGATCCCCATGGCTGGACCATCCACCTCAGCGCCTCGGAGTCGGTGACGGTGCGCAACACCAAGGTCATCGGCTGGCGCAAGAACAGCGACGGTCTCGACATCGAGTACTCGAAGGACGTGCGGGTGAAGGGCTGCTTCTGGCGGAGCAACGACGACTGCATCGCCGTGAAGGCGATCTATCCGCCGGGCACCGAAGACGTGCCCTTCGAGGAAATGATCAACCCCGAGACGCTCGGCGGGCACGACGTCGCGCGCATCGCCGGTGACGAGATGGGAGACATCCACATCGAGGAATGCGTGCTGTGGAACGACGACGGCGGCCAGGGATTCGAGATCGGCTTCGAACTCCGCATCGACCGGATCAAGGGCATCACCTTCCGCGACTCGGACATCATCCACGTCAAGGGCGGGGCTTTCACCATCCACAACGGCGACCGCGCCGTGATCGAGGACATCCTCATCGACGACGTCCGCGTCGAAGCGCCGGACCGGCTGGTCGACTTCCACGTCGGCCTCTCGATCTACAGCTCCGACTGCCCGCGCGACTACCACCGCAGCAACCCGAACCGCAAGGCACCCCCCAGCCGACCCGAGGTGGCCAACAATCCCTGGCAATGGTTCGTGCCGCCCGCTTCGGAGGTTGAGCGATACGAGAAGAACCGAGGCCTCGTCCGCAACGTGACCTTCCGCAACGTCAGCACCGGCGCGAAGCCGAAAAGCCCGTCCATTCTCAACGGCTTCAGCCCGAAGAAGGGGATCTCCAACGTGACCTTCGAGAATCTCCGCATCGACGGAGAGGTGATCGATTCGGCGGATCAGCTCGACCTCCACCAGCACCAGGTCGAGGGACTGGAGTTCCGCGCCACGGGTGACTGAGTGGCGCAAAGCGATGCTTTGCGAGAGCTTGGCGAAGCGATGCTTCGCCATCTTCCGCCACCGGACACGGCAGCGCCGTATCCACCACCCGCAAAGCATCGCTTTGCGCCACCCCGGCAAGATCGCCCCTCCCCAATCGGTATTCATGGCATCCCATGAAGCCACTCCCGTTTCTCCTCGCCGCCACCGTCAGCCTCACCGCCCTTCGCGCCGAAGCTCCGCGGCCGAACTTCATCTTCATCTACACCGACGACCAACGCTGGGACGCGATGGGCGTGGTCCAGCGCGAGCAGGGAGAGCGCGCCCGATTCCCCTGGTTCGAGACGCCCGCCATGGACCGCCTCGCGGCGGAGGGCGTCCGCTTCCGCAACGCCTTCGTCACGCTTTCCCTGTGCTCGCCGAGCCGCGCCTCGTTCCTCACCGGAACCTACAACCACATCAACGGCGTGAAGGGCAACGGCTCGCCGATGCCCGAGGATGCGGTCACCCACGCCACGGTGCTGCGCGCAAACGGCTACCGCACCGCCTACATCGGCAAGTGGCACATGGGCAGCCAGCGCGAACGACCCGGCTTCGACCACGCCGCCAGCTTCATCGGCCAGGGCCACTACATCGACTGCCCCTTCGTCATCAACGGCGAGGACACCCCCACCGAGGGCTGGGTCGACGACGTCAGCACCGGCTTCGCCATCGACTGGATTCGTGAGAACCGCGACCGCCCCTTCTCTCTGGTCCTCGGCTTCAAGAGCCCGCACACCCCGCGCGGCGGAAAAAACCTGCCCGACCGGCTGCGCGGCCTCTACGCCGGTGAGACCAGCCGTACGACACCGAATGCCGACGTTCCCCCACCCTTTCACAAGCCCAATCCGGAAACCGGCAAATTCGGTCGGGGCCTCGCCGACAACAGCATCCACCTCGACTACCTGCGTCACGTGAAGGGGGCCGACGAGAACCTCGGCCGCCTGCTCGACGCGCTCGACGAACTCGACCTCGCCGAGGACACGGTGGTCGTCTACAGCAGCGACAACGGCTACTACCTCGGCGAGCACTGCAGCGGCGACAAGCGGATGATCTACGAGGAGGCGCTGCGCGTCCCCTTCCTCGTCCGCTACCCGCGCCACTTCAAGGCCGGACAGGTCATCGACCGGATGGTGCTCAACATCGACCTCGCCCCGACCTTCCTCTCGCTGGCCGGTGTCGATGTTCCCAAGTCCATGCAGGGCCGCGACTGGAGTCCGCTGGCGAAAGGAACCTCCACCAACTGGCGGTCCTCCTTCCTCGCCCAATACTACAAGGAGATGGGCAACGTCCCCACCCTCTACGGCCTGCGCACCGATCACGCCAAGCTGATCAAGTACCCCGGCCACCCCGAATGGACCGAGGCCTTCAACCTCGACAAGGACCCCTACGAGATCCGCAACCTCGCGGACGAGGCCGCATTCACCGAACCGCTGCGAGACGAACTCGCGAAACAGGTCGAGGCGATGCGCTATCCGATCCCGGAAGTGAAGCAATAGACCGGCACGGAGGCCGCAGTTGGGCGGGCAATGATTCAATATCAAGAACCGCTGCCAGGACGCGAGTGACAACTTACAAAAAAATCCCGCATGGCCGGGAGCGTCCCCGGGAGGAATCGAACCTCCATCTAAGGTTTAGGAAACCCTTGTTCTATCCGTTGAACTACGGGGACCGGTGACGGCGGGAGACTAGGCGCAGGGTGGAGGCCGGCGCAAGTCCCGGGCTTGCCCGACGCGCCGGCAGCCGCGAGCATGGACGGCGCGTGAGCGATTCCGACGTCCGACAGCCCAGACTGCTCCACCGGCTCGAGTTCATCCTGTTCCGCGGGATCGAACTTCTCCTGTCTTGCCTGTCGATCGCGACCGCGACCTCGCTCGGCCGGATGGCCGGGCGGCTGTTCTACACGCTCAGCCCGCGCTACCGTCGACTGGTCCGCCGGAACCTCCGGATCGCGACCGCCAATGATGGCCTCGGTCCTGCGGAGTTGCACGAGCTCACGCTCGAGACCTTCCGCCGGGCCGGCGCGAATTTCCTCGGGGCGCTGCGGACGCCGATGCTCGACCTCGAGACCGTGCATGAAATCGCCACCGAGGACGGCACCGACCTGATGGCCGGACGCGGACCCGGACGCACCGGCCTGGTCGTCACGATGTCGCACATGGGCAACTGGGAGGCGATGGCCCGGCTCAGCAAGGACTACGTCGGTGAGGCCGAATACGGAGGTGTCTACCGTCCGCTTGAGAACCCGCTGATGGACGCGCTCACGCGCGAGCGCCGCACGATGGACGGGGCGGTCCTCTTCAGCCGCAAGGACGGGTTCCACGCGCCGGCCGCGTTGCTCAAACGGGGCGGATCGCTCGGCATCCTCGCCGACCACCGTGCGGGCGGACGCGGGGCGGTGCTGCCCTTCTTCGGCAAGCTCACCACCTGCTCTCCTCTGCCCGCCCTGCTCGCCCGCCGCGGCCGGGCCGATGTGAGCGTGCTGAGCATCGTCACCCAGGATGCCGGGCACTGGCGGATGATCCTGCGCCCGCTCCATGGCGAGGCCGGCGCGGAAGCGATCATGGCGGAACTCGAACGCGGCATGCGGCGGAGCCTTGCCGATGTCTTCTGGCTGCACGACCGCTGGCGCATCGATTCCCGCCGTCCGCTCAGCCTCTTCGCCCGGCTCGATCCGGAACGCGCCGCCGAAGCGACCGTGCCCCTGCGGCTGGTCGTCACGCTGCCCGCCGATCTCGGCCCGGCCGCCCGCGAGCGTCTCTTCGAGGATCTCTTCCGCGCCCGGCCCGACCTGCGGCTGGAGCTGCTCGAAGCATCGCCATCCGACCCACCCCGTGAAGGCGTCGCCGTCCACGTCTGGGATCCGCAGCAGCCTCCCGAGCATGCCGACGGCACCCTCCGCCGGATCGACGAGTCCCATCCCGCCCCCCTCGACGGTGCCCTGCTGTTCGGTTCCGAAGCCGGACTGGCCCGTGCGGCGAAACGCCTCGGCCTGCGCGCCATCATCGGCCTCGACGTCGCCGGCAAACCTTGGACGCACTCGTTTGCCAGACCGACGGATCAGGCGGGCTGGAAGGAAATCGTCGATGAGCTTTCCTGGATCCCGGACCGATACCGCAAATGACCGAGCCGCTGCCCATCCTCCTGCTCACCGACGGCAAGCCGGGTCACGAAAACCAGTCCCTCGGCCTGATCGAAGCGATCGAGCGACGGACACCCGTGGCGATCGAGCGCCTGCCGGTCGCCGCGCGCGGGCTTTCCGGACTGTTCCGCCTGCGACCACCCGAGCGTCGCCCCGCGCTGATCGTCGGCGCGGGCCATCGAACGCACCTGCCGATGCTCCGGCTTTCCCGGACGACCGACGCCCCCTGCGTGGTGCTCATGAAGCCCTCCATCCCGAGCGCCTTCTTCGACGTGTGCATCATTCCCGAGCACGACCTGGAAAACCGACGACTACCGGAGAACGCGATCGTCAGCAAGGGCGCGCTCAACCGGGTTCCGCCTCCGGGCGAGTCCGACAAGCACGGTGGGCTGATCCTCATCGGCGGTCCCTCGGCGGCCCACGATTGGGCGGAGCCCTCCCTGATCGAGGCGGTGAAGACCATCGTCGGCTGCCGCGGCGAGCGGCCCTGGCGGGCCACCGACTCGCGACGCACGCCGGAGAAGGCGCTCGACCGCCTCACCGAGGCATGCCCCGCGCTCGTGGCCTATCCCCACCGTGAAACGGGTGCCGAGTGGCTGCCGCAACGTCTCGGCGAGGCCGCCGAGGTGTGGGTCACCGCCGACTCGATCTCGATGATCTACGAGAGCCTTAGTAGCGGCGCGAGGGTCGGCCTGCTGCCGACCCCGGTCCGCAAGCGGGGCCGGGTCGTCCGCGGCGTCCTCCGCCTGATCGACGAGCGCTGGGTCACCCGCTTCGAAGACTGGAAGCCCGGCGGCGACCTGCCCGCCCCGCCGGCGGTCCTGCGCGAGGCTGACCGCTGCGCCGACTTGATCCTCGCCCGCCATTTCCCCGGCCGTCTGTCATGAAAGTCCTCCAGGTTCTTCCCGAGTTGAACTCCGGCGGCGTCGAGCGGGGCACCCTGGAGTTGTCGGCGCACCTCGCCGCCACCGGACACGAGTCGCTGGTTCTCTCGGGCGGCGGACGCCTCGTCGAAAGGATCGAAGCCGCGGGGGGACGCCACATCACCCTCCCGGTGGGCAGGAAATCCCTGTTTTCCCTCGCCCTGATCCCCCGCCTTCGGCGCCTGATGCGGGAAGAGCGTCCGCACATCGTCCACGTTCGCTCAAGGGTTCCCGCGTGGCTCGTCTGGCTGGCTTGGAGAGGACTCCCCACGAATGCCCGGCCCCGACTCGTTTCCACGGTCCACGGGTTCTACTCGGTCAACCAATGGTCCGCCATCATGCTCCGGGGCGAGCGCATCATCTGCGTGTCGGAGAGCATCAGGGACTATGCCATAAAGAACTACCCGAAGCTCGCTCCGGAACTGCTTCGGGTGGTCCCACGCGGCGTGGATCCCGGGCAGTATCCGTACGGCTTCAAGCCGGATGAAGCATGGAGGAACGCGTTCGACGCGGAGTTCCCCGCCACCCGGGGCAAGGTGCTCCTCACCCTCCCCGGACGCATCACCCGCCTCAAGGGGCACCGCGACCTCGTGGAGATTCTCAAGCAACTTGCGCATCGTGACGACGTCCATGCCCTGGTCGTCGGCGGCGCCCATCCGAAAAAGACCGCCTACTTCGACGAGGTCCGGGACCAAGTGAAGTCCGAGGGACTCTCGGATCGGGTCACCTTCACCGGAAATCGGGACGACCTGCGCCAGATCCTCGCCATTTCCACGGTGGTGCTTTCGCTCACCACCCAGCCCGAGTCCTTCGGCAGAACCACCTTGGAGGCCCTCGCGATGGGCATACCGGTGGTCGGTTACGACCACGGCGGTGTGGGCGAGCAACTCGCCACCCTTTTCCCCGAGGGCCATGTGCCGCCGCTGGACACCGGCGCCGCCGCGCGGACGATTGAGCGCCTGCTCGACCAACCGGTGGAGGTCCGGCGGGAAAACCCCTTTACCCTCCAGCGCATGCTCGAGGGAACCGTCGCGGTCTATCAGGAGCTGACCTGATCGGCTTTGGAGTGCGGAGGCTTGCCTCCGCTTTCGGCATACCGGAACGGCAAAATCTCCCGGCGATTCCGGATGAGATCGAAAAGATCTTTCACCATCACGCCGGATGCTACTTCAAGGCGCAAAGCGATGGGCAACTCGAAAGCGGAGGCAAGCCTCCGCACTCCAAAAGCCTCCAGTCACTCCGCCCGAGAGGTATCCACGAAGCGATGAGGCCAGACCGGACGCTCCTCACGGCGGTCCGCGAGGTAGCCTTTCCAGTCGGCCAGCTTGCGGCGATCCCTTTCCTCCCCGCGCGCCTCGATCCGGCGTCGACGCTCGGCGGCATCGCACCAGACGAAGTGGAGCCTCGGCTCGACACCGAGCCTCCTTCTCAACCGCTCCGGCCATTCCGGATCAGCTCCCTCGGCGGTGAACGGCCCGGCGATCACGACCGGGACCCGGGGGAGATTCGCCACCGCGAGGTCGAACAGCGTTTCATACACCGCGGCACGGTACGCCCGCTTGTATTCCGGCGAGTCGCGGTCTTCAGGATCCAGCCCGGCGAGTTCCATCCCGGCCCGTACCAGCCGATCCGCCACCTGGTCACTGTCCAGCAGGCAGCCACCGATTTCCGAGGCCAACCGCCGGGCCACGGTCGTCTTCCCCGCCGCCGGCGGGCCGCTCACCACGTGGCACTCATGCATGGCGAAAGAGTAGGTCCCCGGGCGAGGGACCGCGAGCTTCAGCTCGCATTTGCAGGGCGCAAGGATGCGGGCTGAAGCCCGCGGTCCGTCCGTCGCGCGCCGGTTTCGTCATTTGGCATTTATCATTTGTCATTGAAGGCGCAGCCTTCCCCCGTGCCCGTTCCCTTCCGCCCACGCTCGCCGCTTTGCGAGAGCCACGCCGAGGAGATGGCCTCGATGTGGAGCCACGCCCTCGGCGCGGTGATGGCCGTGGCCGCACTGGTCGTCATGGTGGTCGTGGCGCTTGGCGATCCGTGGCGGGTCGTCGCGGCGGCGGTCTTCGGCACGACCCTGGTGCTGCTCTACGGGGCCTCGACCATCTATCACGCCTTCACCTGTCCGCGGCTCAAGCCCTTCCTCCAGATCATCGACCACGCCGCGATCTATCTGCTCATCGCCGGCTCCTACACGCCGCTCACCCTGGTCGCGATGCGCGGTCCGTGGGGCTGGACACTGTTCGGGATCGTCTGGTTCCTCGCCGTGCTCGGCATCGTCGTGAAAGCGGTCATGCGCGGCAAACGCGAGGCGTGGTGGTCGACCGCGCTCTACCTGGTGATGGGCTGGCTGGTGGTCATTGCCATCCGCCCGCTGATCGCCGCGCTGCCGCCGGAGGGTCTCGCGTGGCTCGTCGCCGGCGGGCTCTGCTACACGCTGGGCATCGTGTTCTTCGCCTGGCAGCGACTGCGCTTCAACCACGCCATCTGGCATGGCTTCGTGATCGCCGGCAGCGCCTGCCATGTCGTCGCCACGACCCTCTACATTCTCCGCTGACCTCCCGGCCATGCCCGAACTTCCCGAGGTCGAAACCACCCGCCGCGGCATCGAACCCCATCTGCTCGGGCGACCGCTCGGCACCATCATCGTCCGCGAGACACGCCTCCGGCATCCGGTGCCCGACAGCCTGACCGGACTCGCCGGCGACCACGTGCTGGAAGTCCGGCGCCGGGGAAAATACCTGATCCTCGATCTCGAACGCGGTGGTGCCCTGCTGATCCACCTCGGCATGTCCGGCAGCCTCCGCATCACCGGCAAGGTCGAGGATTTCCGCAAGCACGACCACATCGCCTTCGGCCTGCCCGGCGGGCTCCAGCTCCGCTATCACGACCCCCGCCGGTTCGGCCTCGTGCTGCACCTTGCCAAAGGCGACCCGATGGAGCACCCGCTGCTCGCCTCGCTGGGTCCGGAGCCCCTCGGACCCGATTTCCACGCCGCACACCTGCACGCCGCCTGCCGCAAGCGCTCCGCTCCGATCAAGCAGGTCATCATGGACGCCGCGGTGGTCGTCGGCGTGGGCAACATCTACGCCAGCGAATCGCTCTTCCACGCCGGCATCCGGCCCCGCACCGCGGCCCGGCGCGTCACCCGCGCCCGCCTCGAAGGGTTGGTCGAAGCGATCCGGCGGGTCCTGACCGATTCGATCGAGCAGGGCGGCACCACCCTGCGGGACTTCGTCGGCGGCGACGGCCAGCCGGGATACTTCCGCCAGAAGCTCTACGTCTACGAGCGCGCCGGCCAGCCCTGCCGCGTCTGTGGCGGGCCCGTCCGGCAGGCCGTGCTCGGCCAGCGCTCGACCTACTGGTGCCCCGCCTGCCAGCGCTGATGCCGGCTCACTGCTCGGAAAGGATCGCCGCGGCGGTCAACTCGGCGAAGGTGCCGGTCGAGCCGATGTAGTGGATCTTGCGGTCTGGCCCGAGGACGTAGGCCGTCGGACGGACACCGATGCGATAGGTCTTCGCCAGCTCGCCATCGGGATCCGAAAAGTTCGGCCAGTCGACCCGGCCGTCACGCTGCAGGGTGC
>CALGOH010000136.1 GCA_937957985.1 uncultured Verrucomicrobiae bacterium | reverse complement strand
TGTTGCCTCCGGTTCTGCCGAAGGGCCTGCGTCAGGGACTCGAGGAGCCGACGCCAGCCCCGGCGGAGGAGGAGGATTCCGGCTCCTGATAAAGTTTCAAAAAGTTTTTGATCAAGTTTTGTTAATCATCTAGGGTGGGGATCGTGACGGGACGATCTGGACTCCGGTGGTTGTGCGTGGCGCTGGTCGTGGGACTGGTGTCGGTCGTGCCCGCGCAGGCCGCGCGATTCTCGACGGTGATCATTGATCCCGGCCACGGCGGCAAGGACAAGGGGGCCTACTGGGGCGGGGTGCGCGAGTCGCATTTGAACCTGAAGGTCGCCAAGGAACTGGAAACGCTGCTGAAGCGGCGCGGCATCCGGACGGTGATGACCCGGCGCAGCGACGTGTTCGTTTCCCTGTCGAGGCGCGCCCAGATCGCCAACGGATATCGGCATGCGGTTTTCGTGAGCATCCATTTCAACGCCTCGACGAACACGGCGATCAAGGGTGCCGAAACCTACTACTGGGGTTCGACCGGCCGGATGATCGCCGGGGCGATCCAGCGCCGGTTGCCGGCCCGCTGTCAGGTGCGCAACCGCGGCGTGCGCCGTCACGGCTTCACCGTGCTGGTGCAGACGCGGTGTCCGGCGGTGCTGGTGGAATGCGGGTTCATCAGCAACTCGCGCGAGCGGCTCCGTTGCTCGACCCAGTGGTACCAGCAGACGGCGGCGCGGGCGATCTACGACGCGCTGATGGCCTGCCGTTGAATCACGCGTGCTTCACCCGTCGGCGCAGCTTGCGGAGGAGGGCCGGGTCGTTCTCGAGTTCCTCGCAGATCGCGGTGAGGACCTGCAGGGTGGGGCGGCTGATGTGGTGCTCCATGCCCTCGACGTCGTGGTAGATGATGTCCTCGTCGAGCTCGAAGGCCCGCAGCAGACGGGTGAGCAGTTCGTGCCGCGCGACGATGCGCTTGGCGACCTCGCGTCCGTGGTCGGTGAGGGTCACGCCGCGGTACTTCTCGCGCACCACGAAGCCGTCCTGGTCGAGCTTCTGCAGCATGTTCGAGACGCTGGCCTGGGCGACCCCGAGGTTCTCCGCGATTTCCACCGCCCGGGCGTAGCCCTTGCTCTCGATGAGCTGGTGGATCTGCTCGAGGTAGTCCTCCACCGCCGAACTGGCTGTCTGGGCCTGCGTCATGCGCGCAAGATTGAAGCTGGATGCGGTTGAGGGCAAAGTCTTTATTCTTCTGCAAAGATTTTTGATTGCTAGTACATGTCGTCCGTCCTACGGAACTTAGTCATGACTAAGAAACGGAATCGATCAGGAGACCGGTGCCGCCGAGGCTTTGTGGTGGCGATCTTCCTGTCTCTGCTCGGCGGCTGCTCGGAGCAGCAGGAGCAGTCGGTGGGAAGTGGCCCGGCCGGGTATCCGTACGAAGTCACCGCGACCGTGGGCATGGTGGCGGACATCGTGCGGGTGGTGGCGGGTCCGCGGGCCGAGGTGACCGGGATCATCGGCGAGGGGGTTGATCCGCACCTCTACAAGCCGACCAGCACCGACGTGAAACGCCTCCAGTCGGCGGATGTGGTGTTCTACAACGGCCTCCTGTTGGAGGGAAAGATGGCCGACGTGCTGGTGCGGCTGGCGCGAAAGGGCCAGCCGGTGTTTGCCGTGACCGAAAGGATCGCGGAGCGGGGCGACTACGTGATCGTCGACAGCGAGAGCCATCACGATCCCCACGTGTGGATGGATGTGGGCGGCTGGATGGCGGCGGTCGAGGTGGTGGCGGATTCGCTGGCGGAATTCGATCCGGCGAACGCGCAGGAGTACCAGGAGCGGGCGGCGGCGTATCTGGAGGAACTCGGGAAGCTGGATGACTACGCGCGCCGGTGCATCGCCTCGATTCCCGAGGGGCGGCGGGTGCTGGTGACGGCCCACGATGCCTTCGGCTACATGGCGCGGGCCTACGGCCTGGAGGTGAGGGGCATCCAGGGGCTCAGCACGGAGAGCGAGGCGGGGGTTCGCGAAATCGAGGAGCTGGATGCGTTCCTGGTGCGGAGCGGGATGCGGGAGGCCTTCGTCGACACCTCGGTGTCCGACAAGAACGTGCGCGCCCTGCTGGAGGGAGCGCGGGCGCAGGGGCACGAGCTGAGGATCGGCGGCGAGCTCTTTTCCGATGCGATGGGGCCGGCGGGGAGCTATGAAGGCACTTATCTCGGGATGATCGACCACAACGTGACCACCATCACCCGCGCCCTCGGCGGCGAGGCGCCGGAGAAGGGGCTGAACGGAAAGCTATCGGACTGATCCCATGAAGACGCTGATCCGCAACATGTCGCCGCGCGGCGATGCCGCGGACGAGGACCTTTCAGGGCATCCGTCGGACATCCCGCTGGCGGTGCACGACCTGACCGTGGCCTACCATCGCAAGCCGGTGATCTGGGACGTCGATCTCGACATCCCCGAGGGCAAGCTGGTCGGGATCGTCGGTCCCAACGGCGCGGGCAAGAGCACGCTGATGAAGGCCTGCCTCGACCTGATTCCGAAGACCTCGGGCGAGGTGGCGATCTACGGCAAGAGCTACCGCTCGCAGCGTCGGATGGTCGGCTACGTGCCGCAGCGCGAAAGCGTGGATTGGGACTTCCCGGTGAGCGCGCTCGACGTGGTCGCGATGGGAACCTACCGCCAGCTCGGCTGGCTCCGCCCGGTGGGCAGGAAGCAGAAGCGGCAGGCGATGGAGGCGCTGGAGCAGGTCGGGATCGGCCACCTGGCGAAGCGGCAGATCCGCCAACTCTCCGGCGGCCAGCAGCAGCGGGTCTTCCTCGCGCGGGCGCTCGCACAGGATGCGAAGGTGTATTTCATGGACGAGCCCTTCGCGGCGGTCGATGCCGCGACCGAGGAGGCCATCGTCCGCCTGCTGCGGACGCTGAACGAGCGCGGCAAGACCTGCCTCGTGGTACACCACGACCTGGCGACGGTCTCGAGCTACTTCGACTGGCTGGTGCTGCTCAACATGCGGGTCGTGGCGAGCGGCCCGACCAAGGAGGTGTTCACCGCCGCCAATCTCGAGAAGACCTACGGTGGTCACCTGAGCCTGATCGACGACGCCCTGCGGGCGCTGAGGAATGTGGTGGAATAGGTCATCGGTGCCGCTGCTGCTGGCGCTTCTCACGATGCCGTGTGCGGCTTCGGAGGAGGGCTTCGACTGGACCGATGTGCTCTTTCTGCGGACGCACAACACCTGGGTCGTCGTGCTTTCCACCGCGGCGCTGGGGGTGGCGGCGGGCATGGTCGGTTCCTTCCTGCTGCTGCGCAAGCGGTCGCTGATGGGCGATGCGCTCTCGCACGCGACCCTGCCGGGGATCGGCATCGCCTTCGCGGTCATGAGCGTGGCGGGTGGGGATGCGAAATGCCTGCCGGGGCTGCTGCTCGGCGCGACGGTGTCCGGCGTGCTGGGGCTGCTGGTGATGCTCGGCATCGGGCGCACCACGCGGCTGCGCGACGACGTCGCGATGGGCCTGGTGCTGAGCGTGTTCTTCGGGCTCGGCGTGGCGGTGCTGGGAATGGTCCAGCGGCTCCCCGACGCCGCCGGGCTCGAGAGTTTCATCTATGGAAAGCCGGCGTCCATCGTGCTGGCGGACTTTCACTGGATCGTCTCCCTGGCGGGGATCGTGACGGTGGTTTCCGTCCTGCTGTTCAAGGAATTCAAGCTGCTCTGCTTCGACGACGGATTCGCCTCCTCGCAGGGGTGGCCGGTGCTGGTGCTCGACGTGCTGCTCCTGGGAATGGTCACGGCGGTGACCGTGATCGGCCTGCAGGCGGTCGGGCTGATCCTGATCATCGCCTTTCTCATCACCCCGCCTGCGGCGGCACGCTTCTGGACCGACCACCTGCCGACGATGGCCCTTCTTTCGGCGGTGATCGGCGGGATCAGCGGCTGGCTCGGAGCTTCGATCAGCGCACTGACCCCCGACCTGCCCGCCGGCGGCGTGATCGTGGTGGTGGCGGCCGCGGTGTTTCTGCTGAGCATGTTCCTCGCGCCGGCGCGTGGCGTGATCGGACGCTGGCTGCGGCATGCGCGGCTGCGCCAAAAGATCGGCCGTCAGCACCTGCTGCGGGGTGCGTATGAAATCCTCGAAGTGGACCAGTCAAGATCCGGCGCCCCCGACAACCATGCCTTTCCCCGTGGCGAACTGCAGGGCAAGCGCACCTGGACGCCTCGCGAACTCGGCCGCATCCTGCGTCGCGAGGCACGTCGGGGTCACATCGAGGAGCTTGCGGACGGCCGGCTGCGGCTGACCGAGGAAGGTTTCGGTGAGGCGGCGCGGATCACCCGCAACCACCGGCTGTGGGAAATGTACCTGGTGACCCACGCCGACATCGCGCCGAGTCACGTCGATCGCGACGCCGACATGGTCGAACACGTGCTCGAGGCGGATCTGGTGCAGCGTCTGGAGGCGGCGCTGCGGAAACAGGGCGCATGGGTGCCGCAACCCCGAAGTCCGCACCGGATCTGACGCGATGAACTGGACCTCCTTCGACCTCTGGATCGTGGCGGCGGGCGCGCTGTGTGCGGTGGCCTGTGCGCTCCCTGGTTGTTTTCTCGTGCTGCGGCGGATGAGCATGATGGGCGATGCGATCAGCCATGCCGTGCTTCCGGGACTGGCGGCGGCCTTCTTGATCACCGGATCGCGGACCAGCCTGGCGATGTTCGTCGGCGCGGCGGCGGTCGGCGTGCTGACCGCGATCTTCACCGAGTGGATCAGCCGCTTCGGCAACGTCGATCGCGGGGCGGCGATGGGGATCGTGTTCACGACGCTGTTCGCGATCGGACTGCTGATGATCCGTCGCGCGGCCGGACGCGTGGACCTCGATCCGGGCTGCGTGCTCTATGGCGCGATCGAGCTGACGCCGCTGGACACGCTTACAATCGGTCCGCTCGACCTGCCGCGGGTGGTGGTGGTCATGGGCGTGGTGCTGATCCTCAACCTGGCGATGGTGGGGCTTCTTTTCAAAGAGCTTCGCCTCAGTGCGTTCGATCCCGGCCTCTCCGACACGCTGGGCTTCTCCTCACGGCTGCTGCATTACCTGCTGATGACCGTGGTCGCGGTGACAACGGTGGCGGCCTTCGAGGCGGTGGGCAGCATCATCGTGATCGCCATGCTGATTGTGCCGGCCGGCGCGGCCCTGCTGGTGACGCGGCGGCTGGTGCCGATGCTGCTGATCGCCTGCGGTGTGGCCGCCGCATCTTCGGCCATCGGCCATTGGCTGGCGGTGGAGGTGCCCTCGTGGTTCGGCGCGGAGGCGACCAACTCGAGCGGCATGATGGCCGTCGCCGCCGGATTGCTCTTCGGAGTCGCCTGGCTTTTCGGACCGTCCGAAGGCGTTCTGACGACCTGGTGGCGACGGCGCCGGGGCGCGGATGTCGATCACCACAGGGGTCCGGGACCTGCGGTGGCGGAGCGCCGGTGAGCGACCGTATTGCTTATTGCGCCGGAATCTCAATTAGCTAGCGTCCGGCCGTGAGGGTGATCTTTGCATGGATCGGGGTCGCGACTTTCGGACTTGGCTCCGCCCGGGCCGTCGAGGATGCGGCGGTGGTCGAGTTGCGGGAGACGATTTCGAAGATCGTCGAGACCGAGGCCCTGATCTCCGGCGAGCGAGCGGACTGGCAGGCGCGCAAGGCGTCGATGGCGGAGCTGCTCGAGCTGCATCGCCGGGAACTCGGCCTGCTTGCCGAGGAGTTGGAGAAGGCCGGCGGCTCGGCGGACGAGTTTGCGGAGAAAAAGGACGAGCTGACCGATGCGATTTCCCGGCTGAAGGAGGCCCGCGAGGTGGTGAAGAAGGCGGTGGCCGTGGCGCGTCCGCGGATGCTCGCGATCGCGGCGCGCTTTCCGGAGCCGCTGGCGAGGGAGGTGGAAGCGGACCGGCTGAATCTCGAGGGCTGGCGCGACGACGAGGAACCGCGTCCGGCCCTGCAGTCGATCCTTTCCATGATCGGGGCTGCCGAGCAGTTCAACCGCAGGGTGACGCGCTCGACGGAGATTCGCGACGGTCGTGAGGTCGAGGTGCTCTACCTCGGGCTGGCGCGCGCCTACTACTGGGATCACAACGGCGGGGCCGGAGTCGGGGTTCCGGGAGCGGCGGGGTGGACGTGGCAGTCGAATCCCGGACTTGCCGAAGAGGTCGCCAGTGCGTTCGACCAGCTCGACCGCAAGCGTCCGCCGGAACTTGTCGAGCTTCCGGTGAAGATCGGGACGGAAGGAGGCACGCGATGAGGTGGCTCGTGACCCTGGTGGCGGTGGGGCTGGTGCAGGCCGAAACGACGATCGACGAAGCGCTCGCCACGGCTCGCAAGGATCTGGCGGTCTCGCTGGAGAGACTAGCCGAAGTTCGAGAGGAAATCGCGCAGGAGAAGCCGCCGCTGGCGAAGGAGTTCGAGGCGGTGGAGCTTGAGCTGCGGCAGCAGCGCCGCCTCGTGCGGATCGCGCGAACGAGCCGCGAGGACCGCGAGATGGAAATGCGCGAACTGGAGCGTGACCGCCTGGTGCGCGAGCGCGATGCCGGCTACCTCGCCGGGTTGCTCAAGGATCATGCGCTGAGAATCCAGACCGTCTCGGGTCCGGGCGAACCGGAGCTGGAGGTGTCGCCGGAGGTCGTCGCGGCGGAGGCCGACGACGCGGCGCGGGCGGCGGAGGAGCGGTTGGTGGTGCTGGACGCGTCGCTCGACCGGCTTGAGGAACTGCTTGGCGGATCCGTTGCGGGAGGTCAGGCGGCCACGCCGGGAGGCGAGGTCGTTTCCGGGACGTTCGCGGCGGCGGGGCCCTCCGTCTGGTTTTCCGGCGACGGTATCGCAGGCCCGGTGGTGTGGGAAAAGGGTGGCGCCGCCCCGAAGGTGCTCGCCGACGAGGAGGATGCGGTGAAGCGGTTGATCGCCGGCGAGGAGGTGCTGGTCGGCCTCGATATCACCGGTGGCAAGGCACGTGCGCTGGAGGAGGTCGGCGGCGGACCGTTGGCGCTCATCCGAAAAGGTGGCCTGTGGATCTGGCCGATCCTCTTCCTGGCGCTGCTGAGCTTCGTCTTCGGGGTGATCAAGTTGATCGGCTTCGCCGGCTACCGCGAGCCCGGCGAGGCGTGGGTGAACGCGATCAGCGGCGCCCTGCGTGGCGGAGACCGGCAGAAGGCGGAGGAACTGGCGGCGGGGATGAGGCATCCGGCGTCCTCGGTGATGGCGAAGCTCGTCGAGCGCGCGTCGGCACCGGTGGAGGTGATCGAGGAAACGCTCTACGAGAAGCTGATGGGCGTGCAGCAGAAGGCGGGCTCGCTGCTGCCGGTGATCGCCGTCACGGCCGCCACCGCGCCGCTGTTGGGGCTGCTCGGCACGGTCTCGGGAATGATCCGCACGTTCAACCTGATCACCCTTTTCGGCTCCGGAGATCCGAAGCCGCTGGCCGGCGGGATTTCCGAGGCCTTGATCACCACGCTCTTCGGCCTGATCGTCGCGATCCCGGCACTCATCCTGCACGCCTTCCTCGCGCGCCGTAGCCAGGGGATCGTGCAGACCACCGAGCGGCTCGGGCTTTCCTTCATCAACTCCCTGCGAAAGTCGTCGTGAAGAACGCGATCCTCACCACCCTCGACGAAGGCGGACTCACCCTGTGGGCGCTGCTGGTGGTCGCGGTGATGATCTACTCGCTGGTCTTCGCCGTGTGGTGGCGGGGGCGGGGGATCCGGCGCGAGCTGCTGGCGCTCGATCTCGACGACCGGGATCCTCGCGAGTTGCAGCGGCGGGTGGCCGCCTTCGAGCTCGACCGCATCGCCTGGGTCGAACGGCGGCTGCCTTTCCTCGGCGTGCTCATCACCGCCGCGCCACTGCTCGGCCTGCTGGGAACCGTGGCGGGGATGCTGATCAGCTTCGACGGGCTCGCCGGAAGCACGGGGGGCAAACCGATCGACACCATCTCCGCGGGCATTTCCAAGGCGCTCGTGACCACCCAGGCGGGCCTGGTCATCGCCGTGCCGGCGGCGTTCCTTCTCGCGTTGTTGAAGCGTCAGGCGCAATCGACGCATCTCGAACTTCACGAACGGCTCCACCGCGGACTGGCGGAGGACCGCGGCACGGCATGAGACGCTATCGGCACAGCACCTCGGAAAGTACGACGACCACCGTCGATATCTCGCCGTTGATCGACGTGGTGTTCCTGCTGTTGATCTTCTTCATCGTCACGACCGTGTTCGTGAAGGAGACCGGCATCGAAGTCTCGAAGCCGCGGGCGGCGAGTTCGGAGGATCTGCAGAAACGGGCGATCCTGCTGGCGGTGACCGACGAGGGCCGCGTCTGGCATGGTGGTCGGGAGATCGGCATGGACGGCGTGCGGGCGGTGGTGTCCGCCCTGCTGGAGGAAGACCCGGAACTGCCGGTGGTCATCCGGGCCGATGCCGCGGCGGACACCGAGGACACGGTGGCGGCGGTCGATGCCGCCAAACTGGCCGGTGCGGGATCGGTTTCGCTGGCGACGGAGAAATGAACTGGCTGAGCACGGGAATCGGAATCGCGATGGCGGCGGCACTGCTGGCGCTGCTGGGCCTGACCCGTCTGCTGGTGGTCGAGGCACCCGATGCGGAGATCGAGATCCGCGAGATCGAGATCGCGGCTCTTCCCGAGCCACCGCCGCCGCCCCCGGATGAGCCACCACCCGATCAGCCGCCGCCTCCGCCGGCCCTGGCCGAGGTGAGTGACGTGCCCGATCCGACCCGCGTGCCGATCCCGAAGGTGGACGTGCCGCTCGACCTGAAGACGCCGGTGGACACGTTCTACAGCGACGTGGTGCCGGCCCCGTTGCCGCAGCCGGTCGTCCGCCGGACTCCACCGCAACCGCGACCCGCGCCACGCGCGACGAATCCGCGTCCCGCGCCTCCGCCGGCTCCGGCGAAGTCGCACTATTCGATCGGCGAACTCGACTCGAAGCCGCGGCTTCTGCGCCACGGCTCGGCCGCCTTTCCTTCCGAACTCGCGCGACGGGGCGTGACCAGCGGCACCGTCACCTTCGAGGTCGAGCTGAGCACCAGCGGCGGGGTCAGCGTCCGGCGGGTGGTGTCGGCGACGCACCGCGAACTGGTCTCGCCGGCGACCCGCATCGCGCGCTCGGCGCGCTTCACCGCACCGACCCGCCGCGGCCAGCCGGTCAAGGCGATCATGCGCTGGCCGATCACGATCCGGAAATGAAAGTTCCAAGTTCCAAGTTCCAAGTTCCGCTCTTCGCATGCTGCGTCGCGGCAAATGCGGCCGAGCCGCTGCCGATCTCGAAGTCGTTCTGGCAGGACGAGGCTTTCGTGGAGTCCTTCAACGGCAGTTACCGGATCGAGGCGCGGATCGAGCCGGTGGTGTCGAGCGAGGAGCGCGGGCTCCTGGTCGAAGTGCAGAAGCTCATGGAGGACGGCAGGCGCGAGGCGGCGCTCGGGAAGGTGAAGGACAGCAAACTGACCGCCGATTCGGCGGCGCTGCAGTTCAATCTCGGCAACCTGTATTTCGAGGAGGGCGAGATGGAGGAGGCCGCCGAAGCCTACGCCGAGGCGATCGGGAAGTATCCGTCGTTCCGTCGCGCCCATCGCAACCTGGGCGTCGTGCGGACCCGGGAGGGGGAGATCGACAAGGCGCTGGAGTCGCTGCTGGAAGCGCTGCGCCTCGGCGACTCGGACGGCACGACCTACGGCATGGTCGGCTTCTGCCGCCTGCAGCGCGGTGAGTATGCGAGCGCGTTGCAGGCCTATCGCATGGCGCAGTTGAGCCAGCCGGAATCGACCGAGTGGAAGGCCGGCGTCGCCCAGTGCCTGCAGAATCTCAACGCGCGCGACGAGGCCGTGGCGTTGCTGGACGAGGTCATCCGCCAGCGTCCCGGGGAAGCGTCGTATGCCGTGCTGCTGGCTTCCCTGCTGCTGGAGCTGGACCGATCCGACGAGGCGGTGAAGGCGCTCGAACTTCCGCGCCGGCTCGGCACGCTGGATGCCGACGGTTTGCTCCTGCTCGGAGAACTGGATCTGCGGGCGGGCCGGATCGCTCGGGCGACGGAGGCCGTAGAGGCCGGCTTCGCCAGGGAGGTGAAGCCCACCCTCGACCGCTCCCTGAGTCTGGCGGCCGTGGCGATGGGTCGTTCCGAGTGGAAATTGGCGAGGCAGGTGATCGACGCGGCGACGCCCGCGGAAGGACAGGTTCCGGTCGCGCTGACACGCCTGTCCGCCCGCCTGATGATCGATTCCGGCGAGGCACCGGAGGAGGGCGCGAACATTCTCCGTGACTTGCTGAAGTCGAATCCCACCGACGGGGCGTCGCTTCTTGCGCTCGGGAAACATGAGGTTTCACAGAGCCATCCCGACGAGGCCGAGTTGCTCTTCGAACGGGCGACGGTGGATGAGTTCGCCGCCCTCGAGGCGTGGATCGAACTTGCCCGGCTGCGGGTTTCCCAGGAGCGCTACGGCAAGGCGCTGGAGGCGGTCGACCGCGCGCTGGCGCTGGAGCCGACCGAGGACTTGCGGGCCTATCGCGCGAGTCTTGCGAGCCTGGCCGAAGCCGCGGAGTAGCGGGCGGTCATTGACATCGATCTGATCCAGCGTCGGGTGTGCGGTGGGTGAAAGATCCGTCGCCATCGGCAAGCTTCGGTCCGGAGCGGTCGTGCGTCGGCACGCGGGGGACAATCCGCCTGATGCAGATTGCCAAGATCAGCACGCTTCCAAAGCCGATCCGCCACCATCCGCTCCGCTGACGCCGCACCTGCCCGGCGAGCAGGATGCTGGTCATCAGGATGGTGAGAATCAGGAACAGTTCCTGGTTCGGCGAAATCGCGTGATAGATCGAGCCACGGGCGAAGGAGACGTCGGCGGCCGAGAGAAACAAAGTGTCGAGGGCGTTGCCGCCGATGATGTTGCTGACCGCCATCGTGTGGGCGCCGGTGCGGACGGCCGTGACGACCACCACCAGTTCGGGCAGGGAGGACGCCGCCGCGGTGAAGACGCCTCCCATCACCGACTCGGACAGGATGGTTTGCCGGGTGAGTGCCGAGGCCGATCGGGCGAGGGTGTATCCCGCTCCACCGAGAAGGGCCGACAGACCGAGAAACCGGATCCAGAGGTTTCGGATCGGAATCGACCGGTCGACCACCTCTGGATCATCGGCGACCGTGTCGGACGTGGGAGCCGCCTTCCACATCGGCGAACGGCCGACGGAGCGGACCATTCGCATGCCGAGAATCCATGTGGCGACAAGCAGCGGCGAAACCGGATGGAGCACCCCGCCGATGGCGATGGGAGGCGCGTTCATCGCCAGCAGCGGCAGTGACAGCAGCGAGATGAGCAGCGCGCCCTGCAGAAGATTCTCCGGCGATGCGGCGGCGTGCTCGAGATTCGCACGCCGCCAGATCAGGTCGCCGATCACGAGCCACAGCGTCTGGACCGCGATGCCTCCGACGGCGTTGCTGACCGACAGGGTGGGCAGACCGTCGCGGGCGGCGAAGACCGTGGTCATCAGGCCGGGTAGGGAGGTCGCGCCGCCGACGAAGAGTGCTCCCACCAACGCCTCGCCGAGGCCGGTGCGGTCGGCGAGATGGTCCGCCACCCGTGTCATGCGGATGCCGGCGACCCCGATCACCGCCGCCGAGGCGATGAAGACAGGAGCGGCGAGGGGAACGGACAGCATGCTTCAGAGCGGGACCAGCTCCGGTGGGGCGCCTCTCAGGTTCGCGTCATCGAGGCGCAAGGTATGTTGTTAGAAATCACGGCTCGAGCGGGTCCGGTGGTCCAACGTAAGGGCAATGCAGCGGATGAAAAGTGGTCGTCCCGGGATTCCTCACGGAAAAACCGTTTGCATCCCCGGCCGGGCACGCGCCTGTTGCGGATTGGACACCGCGAAAAACGAGCGTCCCGGAGCAGGGCGGTGCCACCGATGAAACCGGGACGGCCATCCAACTTCTCCGGCCGACCAGGGGCCTCCCGAGCGAGGCGGACCCGGCTGCGGATTGTCGCATCATGAATCGGCACGCGGTCGCGGATGCCGGGTCCGGCCGGTTGCGAAACCGATGATCCACCCCATGACGACAACGACACCCACCCACCATCCTGACCTCCACCAGCTTCATGAAATGTCGGAACGACTCCGGCGCGACAGCCTGCTCGCCACGAGCGCCGCGGGTTCGGGTCACCCGACCTCCTGTCTTTCCTGCGCCGAGATCCTGAGCGTGCTGTTCTTCGATCACCTGCGCTTCGACCCGGGCCACCCGGAGCATCCTGACAACGACCAGTTCGTGCTCTCGAAGGGTCACGCCGCCCCGATCCTGTGGAGCGTGCAGCACGAGGCCGGCTTGCTGGCCGACGAGGATCTGCTGCAGCTCCGCAAGATCGACAGCGATCTGGAGGGCCATCCGACCCCCCGCAATCCATGGGTCCTGGTAGCCACCGGTTCGCTGGGGCAGGGGCTTTCGATGGCGAACGGACTGGCTTGGGCGGCCCGCCATCGGGGATCGGGCAGCCACACCTTCGCCCTGCTGGGCGATGGAGAGACGGCGGAAGGTTCGGTGTGGGAAGCGGCGGCGCTCGCCGCGCACCAGGAACTTTCCGATCTCACGGCCATCATCGACATCAACCGCTTCGGCCAGACCGGCCCGACGATGCTGGAGGGCGACAGCGCGGTGTATCGGCGGCGCTTCGAAGCCTTCGGCTGGCGTGCGATCGAGATCGACGGGCATGATGTCGCGGCGATTTCGGAGGCCCTCGACGAGGCCCGGAAGGAGGACGGCGCGCCGACGGTGATCCTCGCGCGAACCGAGAAGGGCAAGGGCGTCGAGGAGATCGAGGCGGAGGAGGGGAAACACGGGAAGCCGGTCGAATCGGTGGGCGAATCGCTGGCCCAACTGGACCTCGACGCGCTGACCAAGGATCCCGCCGGTGAGCTGACGAAGCCCCGCCATCCGGATCCCGGACCCGAAACCCGGGAGCCGGTGAAACTCCCGGACCCGCAGGACCAGGTCGGTGCCGAGGTTTCCACCCGGGAGGCCTTCGGCGACGCCATGGTGCGGCTTGGCGGCCGCAGCGAGGATGTCATCGCGCTCGACGGTGACGTGAAGAACTCGACAAAGCTCGAGGCCTTCTTCGAGGCGCACGAATCCCGATCGATCCAGTGCTTCATCGCCGAGCAGAACATGGTCGGCATGGCGATCGGCCTCGACGCGGCCGGCTTGAAACCCTGTGTCGCGACCTTCTCGGCGTTTCTCACCCGGGCCTTCGACCAGCTCCGCATGGCGGCGATTTCCCGCGCCCGTCTGATGGTCGCCGGATCCCACTGCGGTGTGGCGATCGGCGAGGACGGTCCGAGCCAGATGGGGCTTGAGGACCTCGCCATGATGCGCACGCTTCCCGGCGCGCTGGTGCTGCATCCGTCCGACGCGGTCAGCACCCATCGCGCGGTGGAACTGGCGGCGAACCACGACGGGATCGCCTACCTCCGGCTGACCCGCAACTCCCTGCCCGGACTCTACACGGCCGATGCGGAGTTCGAGGCGGGCGGAAGTCAGGTTCACGACGAATCCGCGGACGACCGCGTCACGCTCGTCGGCGCCGGCGTCTCGCTTCACGAGTGTCTCAAGGCCCGAAGCCGCTTGGCGGAACAGGGCGTTTCGGCGCGGGTCGTGGACTGCTTCAGCGTGAAGCCGATCGACTCGGCCACCCTCCGGCGCTGCGCGAGCGAAACCCGCAACCTGGTCGTCATCGAGGACCACTACGCCGCCGGGGGCCTGGGCGAAGCCGTGATGAGCGCGATGGGGGACACCTCCTGCCGCATCCGGCACCTCGCCGTGCGCAACATCTCACGATCCGGGAAGCCCGAGGAACTGCTCGACCGCCACGGAATCTCAAGCCGCCACATTGAAAACGAAGCACTCGCACTCGTTGCCTGAACTCATGGACAAGATTGAACAACTGCTCGAACACGGCCAGAGCTGCTGGCTGGATGATCTCTCCCGGGAAATGCTCGACTCCGGAAAGCTCGCGCGCCTCGTGAGCGGGGAAGGCATCCGCGGGGTCACCAGCAACCCGAAGACATTCGCCACGGCGCTGACCGGCGGTGACGATTATCACGACGACATCCGGCGCCTCGCTGCGGAGGGACACGACGCCGACACGATTCACCGGAAGCTGATGGTCGATGACGTGACACGTGCCTGCGACGTGCTTCGTCCGGTCTTCGACCGCTCCGATGGCGGGGACGGCTACGTCAGCATCGAGGTCGATCCCCGGCTGGCACGCAAGGAGGACCAATCCCTGGAAGCCGCCCGCCTGTTGTGGCACGAGGTCGATCGACCGAACTGCATGATCGAGATACGCGGCACGGGCGGTGGACTGCCAGCGATCGAGTCGGCCTTGCGGGAAGGCATCCGCGTCAACATCACGCTCCTGTTTTCCCCGGACCGCTACGGGCAGGTGCTGTCCGCCTACCTCGCCGCCCTCAAGGATCGCGCCGCGCGGAACCAGCCGCTTCAGCCGGTGACGTCGGTGGCGAGTTTCTTCCTCAGCCGGATCGACGTCATGGTGGACGAACTCCTCGCCAAGGAAGGCGGAGATCTGGCCGAAGCACTCCGGGGTCAGGTCGCGATCGCCTTGGCGCGGCGCGCCTACGGACGATTCATAAAATCGCTCACCGATCCCGAGTGGGAGCGTCTGGCGGAGGCCGGAGCGCGTCCGCAGCGGTTGCTGTGGGCGAGCACGGGGCAGAAGAATCCGGACTGATCCGAAACGAGCTGCGTCGATGCCCTGGTCGCCCGGGACACCGTGAGCACCATGCCTGAAAAGACGATTGCCGCCTTCCGGGAGTCGGGATCGCCGGAGGCCGACGCGATCTTCCGCAAGGTCGCCAATCCGGACGTGGTCCTTGAGGAGTTGGCGGCGGTGGGAGTCGATCTCGCCGATGTGGCGTCCCGGCTTGAGGACGAGGGCATCCGAAAATTCACCGATCCGCACGAGGAGGCTCTCGAAGCCATTCGTGGGATCATGGGACAGAAGCAGGATCGCGGTCCGACCGGGGCCGCATCCGTGAAATGAGGAAACCACAACACCACTGATGTGATGAAGATTGAACAAGTGATGACGAAGAATCCCGAGTACCTCGCCCCGGACACGACGGTTGCCGAGGCTGCCCGGAAGATGGGCGAGCTGGATGTCGGCCTGCTGCCGGTCGGCGACGGAACCCGGCTGAACGGCATGCTGACCGATCGCGACATCGCGCTGCGGGTCACCGCGCAGGGACACGATCCCGACAAGACCACGGTGTCCGAAGTGATGACTCCGGAGATCGTCTACGTTTTCGAGGATCAGGACATCGAGGAAGCGGTGAAGACGATGGAAAGCCACCAGATCCGTCGGCTGATCGTCCTGGACCGCGACAAGCAGATGACGGGCATTGTCGCCCTCGGCGACCTCGCGACCCGTGCCGACAGCGCGAAACCCGCGGCCAGCGCCTTGGCGGGGGTTTCGAGCTAGGCCAAGCCTGCCGTTCATTTCGAAGCGAAGGGTGCGGGGAGGCGATCCCCACACCTGTCATTCGGGTCCCGGCATCATTCGGCACAAAGGTTCTTGCGCGGGACGGTCCGTGCGGTGACTGAAAGGCCGTGAGCGGAAGCGACACGGCGACAGGCCGGAGAAGCAGGCGAGGGGTGGTGATCTTTCTCACCATCCTGCCGGTGTGGCTCGTCGCCTCGACGGCGATCGGGCTCTGGCTCTGGCACAAGGGTGGCGAGGGTCAGCCCGAACCGGCGAAGCTCCGGACGCCGGTCTCGGTGGAGGGGCTCGAGTCCGACCTGAAGAAGATCGTCGAGATCGCCGGGCCGCGTCATGTCGGTTCGGACCGCGGCGCCATCGGCCTGCGGCGGATCTCCGCGATGATCCGGGGGACGCTCGGGCCCGAAAACGCCGGATACCTTCTCGAGGTCCATCCCGGTCCGCCGACCGAGCGGGGATCGTGGCCGATCGTGATCGCCCGGCTTCCCGGAGAAGGCCCGCCCCTGGCCGTTGTCGCGGGCTATGATGCTCCCGCGGATCGTGTCGGCGTCGAATTCAACGGCACCGGAGTCGCCTCTCTGCTGGCCGTCGCCCAGGCGATGGCCGGTGAATCACCCGGCAGGCCGGTGGCCTTCGCGTTCGTGCCCCATGCCTACGATGAGAAGGCACCGCTTGAGGAGACGGCCCGGCGTTTGGTCGATCATCTCGGCGAGGTCGGAACCGTGGTGCTGGTCGAGGCGACCGGGGGTTCGGAGCGGTTGATCGCCTCCGCTCACGATCGCGAGTTGCTCGCTCCCTTCGAGGGCCGCGTTGCCATTGCCGAGGTCGAGGACTCTGGTGCCGACCCGTTCGGCCCGCTTTTCGAAATGGGAGCCCCGCTTGTGCGGGTTGCATCCCAGGGCGGTTTGGCGGAGAGGGCTTCCAACGAGCGTTTGCCGGATCCCGCGGTGCATGCGGCCGCCACCGGGCGGCTTGGCCAATTGGTGGGGGCCCTGGCCGCTGCTCCGTAGCCTTATGAGCACAGCTTCGGGCTGGTCCCGGAGGGACCATGCATCCCAGCCGGGCGCTTCAGCGCCCGGACCCAATTGTTGGATTCTCGCGTCGGGAACCGACAAAACACCGGGAAAGCGGCTCTCAGAAGGTGGATGGTGGGTCATCGACAAAAGCAACAGGCGAAAGGGGGCCGGGGGCCGAAGCACCGCGGCGTGGGCCCTTTGTCCGGTCGGGCCAC
>CALGOH010000135.1 GCA_937957985.1 uncultured Verrucomicrobiae bacterium | reverse complement strand
CCCTCCTCCCGCGAGTACCACCCCGCCGCCGCCGCGGTCGCGACCGACAGCAGGATCGCCAGCCCGTAGGTCACCGAGTAGCCGGCTGAAGGAATCCAGACGAAGGCCGCGCAAGCCACGCCCAGCGCCGCGCCCAGCGTGTTGACCCCGTAGAGCACCGCCGCCGTCCGACCGAAGCGCTCCGGCACCCGGATCGCCACCTGGCCCATCGCCGGCACCGTGCCGCCCATGAAGAAGGCAGGCGGAAACACCAGCAACAGCGCCAGCCCGAACTTCACCGCCAGCAGCATCCCGCCGCCCGCCACCGCGCCCTGCACGGCCGGATAGATCGCGTAGAAAAGCCACAGCACGCCGAAATACAGCAACGCCCCCAGCGCGATCCCGATCTCCAGCCGGGCGTAGAGCCGCAGCGGCCGCGGACTCGTTCCCACGCGCCGGCCCCACCACGCGCTGCCGGTCCCGAGGCCGGCAAAGAACGCCGCCAGCGTCACCGCCGCCGCCTGCGCCGTGTTGCCGAAGAGCAGCCCGAGCTGCTTCATCCACAGCACCTGATAGACCAGCCCGGCGAAACCCGAGACGAACACCATCGCCACCAACACCAGACCGTTCACCGGCGTCGGATCATCCTTCTGCTGCGTCCCCCCGCGCTTCATCGCGGCCATGCATAGGGAAAGGCCCGCTCCGTGACAACCCGCCGTGCCGTGGCTGCGCCGGCCCGGCGCAGGCCGTGGCGACGGCGGCCCGCCGTCCGGTCATCCTGACATCAGGTGCTCCCGCAACCACGGTCCCAGCGCACGATCGCCGGTATGGCAGAAGCGCACGATCCGCGGATCGCCCGCCGCCATCATCCTTCTCAACTCCGCTTTCGGACGACGGCTTAGTTCCTGCCAATCCCGGTGGAAGAAATAGAGCGCGTTGCCGACGCGGGGGCTTTCCAACGCCACCTGGTCACCTTCGAAGACAAACGCCAGATACCCGGAGACGGCCCCGACCCGGCCGCGGCGGATCGCGATGGGATCGAGGGCCTGGATCTCGCGGATCCGGGCAAAGTCGTAGCTGGCCTCCGGACTCGACCGTCCGAGGAAAACCTTGAGCCACCCCGGGCTGTAGCAAAGTCCCGGTCCCGGCGGGAGGAACTCCCAGCCCGGAAGTCGCCCGGCCTCGATCAGCTTTCTTTCCCAAGAGGCGAGGAGTGCACGCGCCGCATCGAGACGGCGCCGGTCTTGCATCCATTGGCGATGGCGGCGGGCCTTTGCCAGCCTCTCCGGAAACGTCCGGGCATCCTCCTCGTAGGCCTCGATCTCCCGCTGTCGGCTCTCGTAGGTGACCCACGCCTTCAGGTCCCATTCCGAGGCGTTGCGGCGTTCGAGTTCACCCGCCAGGGTGTCCTGCGGGAAACGAAAGCGCGTCCGCGGTCGCGGCAGCGGCTTCGGGCTCTCGGGCACCGCTTCGAGCCGGTCGTCGAAAAAGCTCTCGGGTTCCAAATGGTCGCCGAAGAAGTCCAGCGGCCTTCGCAAAACCTCCAGCCCGGCCATTTCCGCAAGCACCCCGCTTTGCGGCAGCACGCCGTGGATCAGCGGAAGTTGGGTCCGCTCCCACCACGCCATCAACTGGAAAGCCAGCACGTCGGCGAAGCGATCGAGGACCGCCCGCAGGTCCGAGGCTTCGAGCCGGCGGCCTCGCCAGAACATCTCCCCGTCATTGCCGAAGCGCAGGCCGGGGTTTTCAATGATGGGACCGTTCATCTCACCCCTCAGGGGGCGGAGGGTGGACTTATTCGCGGCGTTCATTCCGCCCTGTATCGGTCGCAGGGGGGGTGAAATTCGCCCGCGGCCGGCCTTTTTATGGAGTGCGGAGGCTTGCCTCCGCTTTCGACCGGCGAGTGGGTCTGCCCCCCCGAAAACGACGCATCCTGCCACGCGCGGGCGTCACCCGTCACCGGACCGCGCCGATGGCACCCAAAGCGGAGGCAAGCCTCCGCACTCCAAATCCCTCACACCTCCAGCACCTTCGTCGTCTCCTCGCCGAATTGGGAAATCACCCGCACGGCGATCTTCTGGCCGTCCTTCTTCACCACGATCGGATGGGAAACGGTGCCGTAGAGGCGGTCGAAGGCTTCCTCGTCGATCTCGATCCGCAGGGTCTTCTCGGCGCGCTTCTTGGTCGATGCCTTCACCAAGTTGTCGAGCCCCTTGCGCCACTTCTTGAATTCGTCCTTCTTGCCGCCGCAGAAGAACACCTGCTTCACGACGAAGTTGGTGCCGTCGTAGTCGTCATCGACCATCCAGTAGGCGATGTCGTGCGCGGCGCGGCTCTTCACCTCGTCCTTGATCGGATCGTAGATGTCCAGGCCGCGGATCTCCACCTGCACCGCCCGTTCCCCCTTCTTCAAATCCGCAATCCCCGATCCGCAATCCGCAATCCCAATGTCCGGCTCGCCGATGGTGACGAAGCTGGCGTGCTTCTTGTCCTTCTTCATCAGGCCGTCCTGGAGAAGGTCGTCGTGCATGCGGACGATGGAGGTCTGGAATCCTCCCTGGTCGAGCTGCATGTCCTGCAGGTTGCTCTCGAAGGAAAACCCGAGGATAAGCAGCCAGTCGGCATCGCCCTTGCGGCGGCATTCCTTGATCGCCTCCGCGACGGCCTGCTTGCTGACGGTGCCGAACTTGGGGCCGAGGTGGAGATACGCTTTCTTCTCGGTCTCGTCGCCGCCGGTGAAAAAGCCTTCGGCATTGAGAACCGGGCTCGCCAGCCGGTCGACGCGGGTGAACACGGCGCGCTCGCGCTTGTCGCCGGTCATGACGCCGCTGGAGGTGAGGAAGGAGAAGACGAGGTCCTCGAAGGCGGCGAGGCCTTCGTCGCTCTCGCGCTCCTGCGCGAGTTCCTCGGGGCTGAGCGGCTCGTAGGATTGCAGGGTCTCGACGGTGAAGGGGCCGGCGATGCGCAGCTTGTTTTTGATCTCCTCCGGCTGGTCGTAGAGCGTTTCCTCGGCGGGCGGCTCGCCATTGGCGATGCTGCCGAGCGTGATGTGCGGGACCTTCTTGTAGATGAAACCCTGGCGCAGGTCGCAGCGCTCGCTGTCGTGGAGCTTGTAGTAGGGGAAGGTGGCGGTCATCAGCCGGGTCTTGGCGATGTTCAGGGCGATGCGCGAGGTGTCGACGGTGATCCAGCGCCGGCCCCATTGCTCCGCGACATACGCCGTGGTGCCGCTGCCGCAGGTGGGATCGAGCACGAGATCGCCCGGGTCGCTGGTCATGAGGAGGCAGCGTTGGATAGCTTTCGTAACGGTTTGGACGACGTATCGCTGTCCTTCAAGAAAGCTACCCGCTCCAGTGTCCGTCCATACGTTCGTAAGTGGTGAGACTGGGTAGTCGTCCAGAAAGCTTGCGTAGCGAAGATTGGCACCCACTTGGAAAAGGCGTCCTTCTTTCGCAAGGCGATCCAATCCTTCCTTTCCAACCGTCCAGTGTCGGTTGGCAGGGCAGCGGAACTTCTGGCCCCTGAACTCGTAAACCAAACTGGAGTTATCGCTCTTTCCCTGCGATGAGAGCGATACCGATTGAAACAACCGAGCATGCTTCGGTAGATCCACTGGGTTTCCAAACTCGTCCATCGAAACGCTTTGCCGCTCTCCTTCTTCGTCAAAGAAGTAACGGAATGCGTTGAGGCCAGTTAGGCTGGCGCGCTTGTCCATGAAAAGCGGCCGGTATTTGACCTGCGCTCGATCCTTCGAATACCAGATAATGTGATCGACGATTGTCGAAAGGCTCGTGGTATCCACGCTGCCCGTCTTCTTGAATGCGATCTGACTCACGAAATTCCCGCTCCCGAACACCTCATCCATGAGGCTTCTCACGAGGTGGACGTTTTCATCCGAGATCTGGACGAAGATGGAGCCTGAGTTGGTGAGGAGGTCGCGGGCGACGAGGAGGCGGTCGCGGAGGTAGGTGAGGTAGGAGTGGATGCCGAGTTCCCAGGTGTCGCGGAAGGCTTTGACCTGCTCGGGCTCGCCGGTGAGGTGCTCGTCCTTGCCGTCGGTGACGGTGCGGTCGTGGAGGGCGATCTGCCAGTTGGAGCCGTATTTGATGCCGTAGGGCGGATCGAAGTAGATCGTCTGGACCTGGCCGGCCATGCCCTCGCGGTGGAGCATGGAGGCCATGCAGAGCAGGGAATCGCCCTGCATGAGGCGGTTGGTCCAGCCGTCGGAGTGGGTGTAGTAGTGGCCGATCTTTTCGAGTTCGTCGTGGGAGAGGGCGTTGCCGAAGAGGTCGCCGGTGGTGTGGCCGAGCAGGTCGGGCTGGGCGTCATCGGCCTCGACGGTGCGGTGGAGGGCGCGGACGATCTGCTCCGGGGCGATGTGCTCGTGGCGG
>CALGOH010000134.1 GCA_937957985.1 uncultured Verrucomicrobiae bacterium | reverse complement strand
ACAGGCGTCGCGCGAGCCGGCTCCGAGAGAAACATGGCGGCGGCTGACGCTGCGGCAAGCAGGAGGGGAACGTTCTTCATGGCTGGGCTTGGCAGGGATGAGGGGGTGAAGCTGTGTCCGTCGGCGGCTGAATGATCCGGTGCTGCGCTTTTTGGTGCGTCCCGATACGCCGGACTCCGTGGTAGCGCCGGGAACCGGTGCCGCTTCGGACGCGGGTCCGCGACTCATCGGCCTTCCAGTCACCCGGCTTACCCTAAACCATTGCCGAGACACTACGCCTGGTGCCTCATTCGTTGGCACTTTCATCTCACTTTTCACCTTCCCAAGGGCGCATCTACACGTCATCAATATCATCAATGGCCTTGGCCAAGGAGATCATTCAGTTTTCTGAAGGACGGGCCTACCGCCTGCTGCGGTGGAGCGATGACATCAGCCGGGTCGAAGAAATTCGGAGACCCGGCCTGGCCATCGCGGTGCAGGGCCGGGGCGCTCACTGGCACTACCACCCGCAAACCGAACTGACCCTGGTCCAGCGCGGAGACGGCACTCGCTTCATTGCCGATCACATCGAAATCTTCGAGCCCGGCGACATGGTGATGATCGGATCCAACGTCCCCCACTACTGGCATCTACGGGGCAACTCCGCCGGGCTGGCGATCCAGTGGCACTTCCCTCTCCAGCATGGCATCTGGGACTTCACCGAAGCCGCCGCCTTGAAGACTCTTGAGGAGTCGGCACGCAGGGGACTGCATGTGAGCGGTGCCACCGCGAGACGCGTGCGCGAGCTGATGGAGGGCATGCAGGCCCTTGCCGGACTGGCCAGGCTGGCCTCGCTGCTGACCATCGTGTCCTGCCTCGCCGAAGCACCCGCCGCGGAACTCCGCCCCCTGTCGGACCGTTCCTTCTCGCTTTCCGGAACCGATGAGCAGCAGGAGGCGATACGCCGCGCCATCAGCTACATCGTCGCCCATTTCAAGGAGCCGGTGCGCCTGCCGGATCTCCTCAGACTAACCGGCATGAGCCGCGCCACCTTTTCCAGGCAGTTCCAGCTCCATGCCGGCAAATCGTTCTCCTCTTTCCTCAATCAGGTCCGCCTCCACGCCGTCTGCCGGGCGCTGCGCGACACCGGCGAGCCGATCACCAGCATTGCCCTGGAAAACGGCTTCAACCACTTGTCCTTCTTCAACCGCCTCTTCCGCCGAGAGCTGGGCATCAACCCTTCCGCGTATCGGGAAAGACAAACATCCATGACCGCATCAACAATGCCAGGAGCAGCGGTTGGCGGGCAGCCCGACTCAGGAGAGTGAACTCCGAGCATCGGCACTTTCTCCGCAATCGATTCCACCAAGGTCCCTGATGGGACCTTCCGCTGGACATGCCCGGCGCGCCAACCGCCCGGAATGTGAGGGCTGACGCCCGCCCGTCGCCGTGATGCAGAACTTCGCAACCTCTGTGTCTCAGCGGCTTGCAAACGCCGAGCCCGCCGAATGACTTTGCAGAAATGATCGAACGCCAGGCTCTGCCGCGTTCAATGCCTTGCAGCTCTCAGGCATCGCGGCGGCGGCGACGACGCAGCAGAAGCAGCATGCCGGCCATGCCGGTCAGGCCGGCAATGCCGGGTTCGGGGACAATCTCCGCGTCCAGAGTCCACGTGCCTGTAACGGTGGTGAAAGTCGAGGTGCCGGTCGTGTTGCCGACACTCTTGAAATAGAGGCCCTCGTTGGTTCCGCCATCGATCCAGCCTTGCACCACCGAGGTGAGATCCCAGGTGGCCGAGTTCGTGCCGGCAACACTGGTCGCCAACGGACTGCCGGCATATTCAATACCGGCGACCCCACCGTTGTTGAACGTATTCCATGTGACCGTGGCTGGATTGTAGGTCACCAGCAAATGGTGCGCGGTTGCGATGTCGGTGTAGTCGTCGGTGGCGTCCCCGACAGTCAATGTCGCCGAATTGATCTGGTAGGACTCTCCCGCTCCAAGGGGTCCGAGCTCCGCCTCCAACGCGGCGATGAAGGTCGCAGTCGAGGTGATCTGCATGGTGCGCTGGGTATTCCCGGTGCCCGAGTTCGACTGCCATGTGCTGAAATTCGTGAAAACCGTGTCCGCCCTCGTCGGATCCGCATCGACTACCGTGATGCGGTTGGTGCTGTCGGGAACAACAATCACAGTTGCTGCCGCCGCGATGGTGGCCGACGTCGTCAGAGCGGCAAATGCAGATACAATTCCTTTCACGAAGCTGAGACTGCCAAGGTCTGGAAGACTCCGTCAAGCAAGTGAGGCCAGATGAGCCTTTAGAGGTGATGATTGAGAATAAAGTGCCAGCATGTTCCCTTCGCTTGAAATGCAGCTGGCGGTTCGCTCACCCGGGTCTCCAGTCCCGACAAGTTCTACCGGGTGATAGGCTCGCTGGACCTCGCCGCCTTCGCTCACGAGATCGCAACCGGCATTCCCTCCCAGGGCGGCACCACCTCTCACGCGTTTGTCATGCCCGAGACCATGGAGGGAGCCGCTGTTGGCTTTGTCCGGGTCGAGGAAGGGTGTTGGGTGGGATGAAGAGTTCCCGGATGTTCCTCCGTGAATTCAGCATCAACCCATCGGCCTATCAGGCGAGCCCGGCCCGCGGCCCGGGACAAGCCACGAGCCTTGCCGGATTGACCGGTCTGCTGATCTAATGGCGGCGTCGATGTCATGCCTGAGCCCTCCCGTCTAGGTTCCAAGCCGCTGAACCCTGCTGAAATCATCTGCCGTTTGACGCGCGTCGTCGGTCGGAAAGGGATGCTGACGGGGCGTGGCAAACCCGCTTATTACCGGTCCGGTTTCCGTGCCGGAAAGGGGGAGGCGGTGGCGGTAGTGTTTCGTGCGACACTTCTCGAACAGTGGCACGTCCTGCAGGTCTGCGTCGATGCCCGCTGCGCCATCATCATGCAGGCGGCCAAGACCGGGCTGACCGAGGGTTCCTGCCCCAGCGGCGATGACTACGGCCGCCCGGTGGTCATCATCAACACCACCCGCCTCAAGGGGATTCACCTGCTCGCCGGTGGCAGACAAGTGCTGGCCATGCCCGGTGCGACGCTCCACGAACTCGAAACGCTTCTGCGCCCCCTCGGCCGCGCCCCTCACTCGGTGATCGGCTCGACCACGATTGGAGCCACCATCGTCGGCGGCATCGCCAACAACGCCGGCGGCGCGCTATGCAAGCGCGGATCCTCCTACACCGAGCTGTCCCTCTTTGCGCGGGTCAACGAGAACGGGGAGCTGGAACTGGTCAACCATCTCGGCATCCGGGGCCTCGGCGACGATCCGGAAGCCATTCTCAGGCGCCTCGAAGAGGGGGATTTTTCCGATGAGGATCTCGAGCAGTGGGAAACTCCGGCCTCGGACCGCGATTACGAGGCGCGCATCCGCGACATCGACTCCGGCATTCCCAATCGCTACAACGCCGACCCCCGCCGCCTGTATGAGGTCAGCGGGAGCGCCGGCAAGGTCGCCGCCTTTGCGGTGCGGGTGGATACCTATCCCCTGCCCGACCGGAAGCAGGTCTTCTATCTCGGTGCCAATGACCCCCGGCGCTTCACCGAACTGCGCCGCCACATTCTCGGCAATTTCAAGGAGCTGCCCGAGATGTGCGAATACATGAATCGCGACATCTTCGACCTTGCGGCGAAATACGGAAAGGACGTCTTCCTCTCGATCAAGCATCTGGGCACCGAACGACTCCCCAGGGCCTACGCCCTGAAGTCCGCCCTGGAATACCGGCTCAACAGGGTCCCCCTCCTCCCCAAGTTCCTTCCCGATATCGCGCTGCATCTGATCGGCAAGCTGTTTCCCCGGCACCTCTCCGGCCGGCTGCTGGAATACCGCGGCCGCTTCAAATACTACCTGATCCTGAGCATGGCGGACGATGGCATCGAAGAAGCGCGCCGGCACCTCGTGACCTGGAGCAGGCAGCCGGATGTGGACTACTTCGAATGCGACCCGGACGAGCAGACCATGGTTCTGTTGCACCGCTTTGCCGCCGCCGGCGCGGCCATTCGCTACCAGAACCTGCACCAGGGCGAGACCGAGGAAGTGCTGGCCCTCGACGTCGCCCTGCGCGGCGATGATCCGGACTGGATGGAGGAGCTTCCCGAGACGATTACCAAGGACCTGGTCATGGCCCTCTACTACGGCCACTTCATGTGCCACGTCTTCCACCAGGACTACATCTTCAAGAAGGGCACCGACATCGAGGCGGTGAAGAAGCTCATGATCGAACGCCTCGAAGCCAAGGGTGCCAAACTGCCCGCCGAACACAACGTCGGCCATGTGTACGAGGCGGAACCCGTGCTCCGGGCGTTCTACGAGCGACTTGATCCCACCAACACCTTCAATCCCGGAATCGGAAAACAACCGAAGCAGCGGAGACTCTGAAAGTTCCCGGGCTCCATGGCGGCACTCCGGCAGGAGGGCCGGAAACAAGATTGGTCGGGGCGGCCAGATTGCCTCGCCTGCGGCGACGCCATGCCGGTTTCGCTCTCTGCGTTCGCATCAGATAGTCGCCGTCACCGACGGCTTCCCGCATTCAAACGGCTCGCCCTGCTCGCCAAGTCTCACCGACCCCACCAGACGGATCGAGCCCTGCCCCCGGCAAGCCGGGAGCAGGGCTCAATGGGCGGGGCGGCCAGATTCGAACTGACGACATCCTGCTCCCAAATCCAACAATCTTTCGTAACTTCCTGAGCCTTATGGCCCCTATGTCCTCCCATGTCCCCCATGTCGGGGCCTGTCTCGACTTTTAAGGGCAATAAGGGCACCAGCCCATCGGGTCGATCTCAACATCCTGTCCCCGAGTCTTCGCGGACACCAAACGCGACATCGTAGTAGGTGTCTTCGTGAGCTCCCCGCGGGCGAACCGCCTGACCCATGCCAGGTTTGAGCATGAACTTGCTGGAGCCCAGATGCCGAGGATCTGCTTTGACGTATGATTGTTGATGAACGTGTCGCCCTCACAATACTTCTCGGTTCGGGCGAGGATGACCACCGACGAATAGCCGACCTTCGCCGTGATGAGGAGCACGACGAAGAGATTCCCTTGTTCTTCCGGCAATCCAATCTCCGCGAGTCTGGTTTGGCTGTCGCCCATCCCCAGCTCCATCGGTCCGTGAGCCCTGACGGAAAGCGAAGCCGACGGTCGGAATTGGCCAGTGGCCAAAGTTGGAATTGTGGACCCGCTTCCGGAAAATACGCTGATTGGTGATCCATTGCGGCCCTTTCGCGGTGCCACCCCCCTCCAACCCCGGCCACCACGGCCCCTGCCTGTAAAGAAGCAATTCCCTATGATCGCCATGAGACCCGAGGTACCAACTCAAGCACTGATCTCCGAGCCTGGATCGAAGGCTGCTTCGGGCGTGGAAGGCAGCCTTCGGATTCTTTCGATCATCGCGATGGCAAGTTTGGGCGTGGCCGCCGGAGAAGAAGATCCACCTCTTGCCCTAACAGTTCCTGATGGTCCGACGGTCGCCCATTGGCAGCCGAATCCAAACCCCAACAAACCCTACGTCGCCCAACTGTTCGCTCCCGCGGGGGGAAGCATTCCGCTGCTCGACGATGCTCCGGAAGATCACTTCCACCATCACGCCCTGATGTATGCCATCGGCGTGGATGAAACCGACTTCTGGGCGGAGAAGGGCATTGATAATGCCGGTCGTCAGGAACCGACACCGCCCATTGAGGGCGTCCAAGACGGCGGTTTTGTCAGCAAACTCAACTGGCTGTCCGCTGATGGCAAGGCGCTGGTCGATGAGACCCGCAAGGTGCGCGTCCGGGCGACCGGGAAGGATGCGAATGTGTTCCACGTGCTCGATTGGCAGTCAAGCATCCGCCCGGCCGCCAGTCGGGATTCGGTGAGGCTGTGGGGTGCTCGCTATTTCGGACTCGGCATGAGGTTCCTCCCGGCTTGGACCGGCAGGGCGGGGTTTCTCTGGCAAGGGTCGGACGGCCTCCCCGAGACCGGGTCTCCGGAAAAGAACACCCCCGGAGAGTGGTGCGCCGTCGTTTGCGAGATCGCTGGGAATGACATCACCGTGCTCATGATCGACCATCCGGCCAATCCCCGACCCGCCAGTTGGTTCACGATGGCCATTCCGTTCTGCTATCTCTCCGCGACGCTGGGCCTGGACGCGAAGCCGATCGAGCTGGCGGCAGGCGAGAGCCTGGATTTGAGATACGGCATTGCGGTTTTCCGCGGGCCGGCGGAACGGGGCCGACTCGGCAAGCTTGCCGCGGAGTGGAGAAGCCTTCACTCGGAAACCGACGATGCGCCGCCAGTGCCCCAGAGCCCCTGACTCCCCGCGGGCGGGGATGGCCCGATGGCCAAAGCTGGAACATGGTGAAATCCAGCGCCCTTTCAGGCCCCCGGCGCGGGAGTGGAATGAGCAGCCAGCCCCAATACTATGAAATCCATCGATCACGAGGAAATTCCGCAAGGCATGACTCCCACGACCAGGCGCATGCTGTTCTGGGCCTGCTTCACTTCAATCGGCGCGACTTCCGCCGTGTTCGCGATCCGTGGCCAAGTCATCATGGACTGGGCAGCCGAATTCGCCCTGACGGAGACACAAAAGGGCGACATCCTCGGCGTTTGACTGTGGCCCTTCGCGGGAATGATCGTGCTGGCCAGCCTGATTGTGGACCGCATCGGCTACGGCAGGATGATGGTCTTCGCCTTCTGCTGTCATATCCTTTCCACCGTCATCCTTCTCATGGCCGAGGGGTATTGGTGGCTGTATCTGGGAACCTTCATGGTCTCGATTGGCAATGGAGCGGCCCAGGCGGTGGCCGATCCGGTGGTCGCATCCATGTACCGCAGGAACAAAACCGCCATGCTCAACATACTCCATGCCAGTTGGCCCGCCGGCATGGTCGTCGGCGGCGTGGTCGGCATCGCGTTGGCAGCGTCGGACGTCGCATGGCAATGGCGCATAGCGATGCTCTTCATTCCGATGGGCCTTTACGGGCTGCTACTTGTCGGGCGGCGGTTTCCGGTACACGAGCGTGTGGCCGCGGGAGTTAGCGAGCGTGAGATGTATCGAGAAACCGGAGCACTCGGCTTGTGGCTGGTACTGATTTTCCTCTTCGTGGAGATCGGGCGGATTTTCGGTCTGCCTTTCTGGCTCGGGCCCGCCCTTTCGGTGCTGCTTTCGCTCGGCTTCCTTGCTTACACCCGTTCCATGGGCCGGCCCGTGCTGCTCTTCCTGCTGGTGCTCATGATCCCCTTGGCGACCACGGAACTGGGAACCGACAGCTGGATCACCTCGCTGATGGAGGTGCCCATGCGGGACATGGCGGTCCACGCCGGATGGGTGCTCGTCTACACGTCCTTCATCATGATGATCCTGCGCTTCTGCGCGGCGCCGGTCGTGCGCCTGCTCACTCCACTGGGGCTGATGGTGGCAAGCTGCGCGCTGGCCTGCGCCGGACTCATCTCTCTGAGCCAGGCGGCCGGCATCGGCATTCTCCTCGCCGCCACCCTCTACGGAATCGGCAAAGCCTATCTCTGGCCCACCGTCCTCGGCATCGTTGCCGAGAGGTTCCCCCGCGGCGGAGCACTCTCCATCAACGCCGTCAGCGCCGTCGGGATGATGAGCGTAGGGGTCGCCGGGACGGTGTTTCTCGGCCAGATCCAGGATCGCGCCGTCGAGGGCGAGCTGCGCGACCACCGCCCGTCGCTTCATGCCCGGGTGGTCACGACGAAAGCCAGTGCCTTCGGCGACTTCGAGACCGTCGACCCGGCGAAAGCCCGGGCGCTCCCCGCAGCCGATCAGCAAGCCATTTCCGAGCTGACCGCCAGGGCCAGCCAGCAGGCGCTTGCCACCAGCGCGATCTTCCCGGCCGTCATGCTGGCGGGCTACCTCTTCCTGTTGTTGCTCTTCCGCAGGAAGGGCGGCTACCATCCAGTGGAGCTCCAGTAAGCGCCCGACCCGGCGGGCGATCCATCCACCGCTGTCTTCTCACATCCATCGTCCGGTGTCCAGAATCCGGGGTTCGGAATCGGCCAGTGGCCAAAGTTGGAATTGTGAGTCCGCTACCACACCCTAGCGTGTTCTTTGTTCCGATGCCGGGGTTCCCCCGCGCAAACGGCCAAACTCCAAAGCACCATGCAACACGCGCCAGAACCCACGCTCGCCGCCTCCCCTTCCCGCCGCCGCTTTCTCAAGAACACCGTCGGAGCAGGAATGGTTATCGCCACTCCCAATATCCTGACCCGTCCTCTGTTCGGCGCTCCCTCCGCCAACGGAATGGTCAACGTGGGCTTGATCGGATGTGGCAACATCGGGAACTACCATCGGTCGCACCTCGGCCAGATGCAGGATGTCAGGATCATCGCCGTGGCCGATGCCTACACGAGCCGGAGAAGCGCTTTCGCTGCCGAACTTGGAGCCCACTACGGCGACCCCGGCATGGTGAAGGCCCATGCGGATTTCCGGGAAATCCTCGAGCGACCAGACATCGACGCGGTGGTCGTCGGTGCCCACGATAACTGGCATACTCCCATGTCGATCGCCGCGATGAAGGCGGGGAAGGATGTGTATTGCCAGAAGCCCCTCGCGTTGGACTTCTCCCTGACCAAGCTGCTTCGGAAGACCGCACTGGAGACCAAGCGGGTCTTCCAGTTCGGCACGCAGTTTCGATCTTCCGCCCGCTACCGGCAGATGGTCCAGCTGGTGAGGAACGGATACATCGGCAAGCTCGAGAAGATGTATGTCTGGAGTCGCTCCGTTGCGTGGGACGTTGCAAACTACCACGTCAAACCCTATGGCAGCAGCGAGGAAATTCCAGTTCCGGAAGATCTCGATTTCGACGCCTGGATGGGCCCCTCCGAGATGGCTCCCTACACCGTGGATCGATGCACCAATTGGGGTGGTTACCATTGTCCCGAGACGTCGCTCGGATTCATCGCCGGTTGCGCTGTCCACGAGCTCGGGTTGGCCCAGTGGGGCAACAACACCGACCATACCAGCCCCGTCCGCTACGAGGGAACCGGTTCGGTTCCTCAGGAAGGGATCTTCCGGACCCTTGAGAAATGGGATGTGCACTGCGACTACGACAACGGCGTGAAAATGCGCCTGATGGACGTGTCCGCGGCCGAGAAGCTCTTTGCGGAAATGCCGGAATTCGGGGGTAAGTATAACAAGCTGACCTACGACGGGGTCATCTTCATGGGCACGGAGGGCTGGATCACCGACGCCAACGGCTTTGGTGCCTCGAATCGTGAAGTCTGGCGGACGACCTTCGAGGATGGCGAGGGAGAGTTCGCCCCGTCCACGGAGCACAACCGTAACTTCATCGACTGCGTGAAGTCCCGCAAGGAAACGCTCTGCCCCGTGGAAATGGCGATCCGAACCGACACGATTTGCCACTTGGCCAACGCCGCCGCCATTCTGAAGCGCCCGATCAACTGGGATCCAGAAAGGGAGGAGATCATCGGCGACCAGGAAGCGACCAAGATGTTGTCGCGCCCGTTCAGGGAGGAGTGGAAAGTCTGGTGAGCCGGCCAGCGGGACGGCTGCCCCACGCGCCCCCCGATCCTGAAGGAGCCTTCGCCAATCTGAGCCCTTCTCCCATGGACATCCGTCAGGCACGCCGTGAGTACAAGTTTCGCCTCGGAGGCGAACAGGTCCTGGGTGCACTGGAGGAAATCCGCGACCGTCTGCCTGGTGATGCCAACGGGGCCTGCGGTGCCTATCCGATTGTTTCGGAGTATTACGATACGGCAGGGCGCGACGCGTGGTGGGAGCGGGACCGCAAGGTTGGGAACCGGCGCAGACTCCGGGTGCGCATCTATGGATTGTCGAATGGCGCCATTCCGCCGGCCGCATTCCTCGAAGTGAAGCACAAGCAGGACGGCGTGGGTGTGAAGCGCCGGATCAGCGTGCCTGTGGAGGAGGTCACCAAGGCGCAGTTCGACATGGGTGATTTGATCCGCGAACGGCGGCCGCAGATGACCCTCCGGCGCGACCTCGCCCTCGCGGAGGAGATCCTTCGGTTGGTCGGGGAGGGTGGAGTCGTCCCGACGATGCAGATGCGCTACGAACGGCAGGCGTTCGAGATGTCCGGCGTCCGGATCACCTTCGATGGCGGCATCAAGTGCCGGCTCGGACGCCTTCCGTTACGACCGGACGACAGGGATTTCCCCCTAGACGTGCTGGCCCCGGACGAACGCATCATGGAGGTGAAGTTGTTGGGCTCCGCGCCGTATTGGCTGCGGGAGATCGTGGCCCGCCACCGCTTGTCGAGGACTCCCTTCAGCAAATACGGCGCCGCCCTTGAACGATACGATCCGGTGCTTGGCCGGGTGATGGGCCGGTTGGTCCGACG
The DNA here is from genome assembly GCA_937957985.1 of uncultured Verrucomicrobiae bacterium. GTDB lineage: Bacteria > Verrucomicrobiota > Verrucomicrobiia > Verrucomicrobiales > Akkermansiaceae > Haloferula. The sequence continues at coordinate 1,623 of CALGOH010000134.1, read as the reverse complement.
GCCCTGACTTCTCCCACGCCTTTTTCATGGATCAATTGCTCGATGCCTTTGCGGAGACCCTGGGTCAGGACATCCCAACACCGGTCGAAGTACTCTGGGCGATGGTACTGAGCCTCACCCTCAACCTCGCGATCGGTGCCGTCTACAAGGGGACCTATCGTGGAACCCGCTACTCGCAGGACTACGTTCAGGCCTTGGTCATCATGGGCGTGGTTACCACGATCCTGATCATGGTCGTCAGCGGCAACATCGGAATCGCCTTCGGGATGTTCGCGGCCTTCTCCGTCATCCGCTTCCGTCGCAGCCTCGGCCAGGCCCGCGACCTCGGCTTCGTTCTCCTCGCGATGGCGACCGGCATGGTCGTCGGCGCCCGCTATTACACGATGTCGGTGCTCACCACCGCGATCGTGCTCGCGTCCGTCGCCTGGCTCACCAGGGTGAACGCCTTCGCTCCCCGGCGAATCTCTCACCAGTTGAGGATCCGGGTGACCAGCGAGATCGACTACGACCTCGCTTTCGACCAGGTTTTCCAGGAGTTCACCGATTGGGTGGAGTTGAACACGGTGGAGACGGTTCAGGCAGGCATGATGACCGAGTTGCGGTACGGGGTTCGGCTGAGGCCCGGTACTAGCCTTCACGCGTTTGTCGAGAGGCTTCAACTTGCGAACGGCAACAACCGGATCCTGGTGACAACAATGGAGGGCCAGAGGGAATGAACCGAGTGAGGAAGCCCGGGCGACCCGCCGGGATGACCTTGATGGAGGTCCTGATCGCCGTTGCGGTGGTCGTTGCCTTGGCCGCGATCGCCATCCCGGTCATGTCTTCGATGAAGCAGCGCGCCAACCGCGCCCGGACGCTGGAGAAACTCCGCTCGCTCGGCATCGCCATGATCAGCTACACCGATGACCACAACGGGGCGCTCCCTTGGGAGGACGCACCCGGCAGCGACGACTGGCAGGCGGTCGCGGATCCCGCGAACTCCGACGTCTGGTACAACGCCCTGCCGGCGCTGATGAACCACCCGCCGGCATCAGAACTCGCGCACCGCCCCGAGTTGTTCTACGACGAGTCCTATCCTCTCTGTGTGCCGGGAGCGCCCTATCCCTCAGGCGACAAGAAGCTCGGCTCCCCCCTTTTCGCCCTGGCGATGAACAGCCGCTTGCAGCGCAAGGACGATTCAGGCGTCAAGGAAAGGGGGACCTTGTTGCGCATCCGGGTTCCGCAGCGGACGGTGATCTTTCTCGAACGCGGGTTGGCCGGCGACAAGAAGAGCAACCCCGGACAGCGGGGATTCAGCGGATCCCCCAAGGCCAACCCCCGCGCCTTTGTCGGGCGCCACAACGGCAAAGGCCTGCTCCTATTTGCGGATGGACACGCGGAGATGTACGCGGTTTCCGATCTGATCACCACTTCCGGCCACATTATCTACCCTCAAGTCGATGTCGTCTGGACCTGCGATCCGGATGACGACCCGAATTGACCCGGGCGCGGCTGCGTAGTTTGCTTCAACTTCAAGGTCGGTGCCGGGGCGGCCGGACCTCCAAGATTCACCACTGGCGAATGATCCACTTGATGCCGGAAATGCTCCTGATAAAACACGATAGATAAGGTTACTGCGCGATT
>CALGOH010000133.1 GCA_937957985.1 uncultured Verrucomicrobiae bacterium | reverse complement strand
CAGATGGATCAGACGGTAGCCAGCTCCGGCGGCAACACGGGAGGCTGGTTTGGCTACAACGGCATGGAGATCACCCTCGTTCCCGAGCCCTCGTCAGCGGCCCTGCTCGGCCTGGCTTCCCTCGGACTGGTTCTCCGCCGTCGGCGTCGGCACTAGACCGAATGGCGCTTCCGTAAGCGCGATGCTCGCGATCCCAGCCGTGGGGAATGCCCGAAACAAGATGCCAGGCATGAGAGCAACAAATCGGCCGGATCTCTTTGATTTCGAGGGGAGAAGGGCTGGTGTCCCGCCGATCGGGCGGGGCGGATTCATGCGGCGGGGAGGTCGGTGAAGAGCCTTGGGAAGTAGGTTTCGACGACTTTGGAGGGGAAGGCGATGCGCAGGGGGCCCTTTTCCGATGGGGATTGGAGCAGGCCTTCGCCGAGGCCGGCGCGGATGACGGCGCGGGTGGCGGTGCTCTTCAGGCCGAGAATGCCCTCGGCCTCGCCGCGGCCGAGTTCGTTCCTGAAGCACAAGGTTTCGAGCAGACGCGCCAGATGTCGGCGCAGCCGAGGATCGAGGTCGGTGCGGACGACCTGGAGGTAGGCCTTGATGCGGGCCACCAAGGTTTCCGGGTCGATCAGTTCGAGGACGAAGCGGATCTGGTCGAGGACTTGCGAGAGGAAGAAGTGGCAGAACTCGGCAAGGCCCTGGTCGCTCAGGTTTCCCCTCCCATCGAGATCGCCGGTGCGAGGCTGATCGGCGACCTGGAGGGTCCGATAGTAGCGATCACGTTCGCGGGCCAGTCCGCGGGAGAGCGTCCACAGTCCGTCACCGTCGATCTTGGCGGCGATCAGGGCGGCCTGGGATTGGAGGCGGGCGACGCGGCCGTTGCCATCGCCGAAAGGATGGATCCATGCGAGGCGCTGGTGGGATGCGGCGATGGCGATCGGAGCGTGGGTCGCCAGGATATCCTTGCTGGAGTAGTGGCTCTCGTAACGCCGCAGGAACGCGGGAAGCGTGGGATGGTCCGGTGGCGTGTGATGTTGGACATCGACGTTGTAGGTGCGGAACTGGCCGGGGAGCAGAGGGTAGGTTTTACCGGAGGTGGAGAGGGTGATCCAGTCGTCCTGCGGAATGTGCGAGTAGAACTCGTGGTGGAGCCAGCAGATGAACTCGGTTGAGAAGGGGTTGGGAGGCGCTTCGGCGGTCATTCGCTTCCGCATCGCCTCCTCGGCCCGCACATGGGCGACGCTGAGCTTCTGGTTCCGGCGGTCGTCCGGGCTGTCGGCGAAGTCCTGCTTGAGGGCTCGTTCAATGTCGCGGGGCAGGGTCTTGTGGCCCTCGATCAGGTTGGAGTAGTAGCTGTTCATTTCCCGCATCAACCGGGCCAGTTCCGTGCGTGCGGTCTTCGAGGGAAGGGCGGTGCGGAGTTCGCCGGACTTGCGGAAGATCTCGGCACTCAGCTCGGCCAGTCGGCCGGGATCGGAGCTCGGGAGGAGGGGCTCCATGCTGGACGGGAGCCGGAAGATGGCTTCTGGAGGCGGCATCGGCGTCGATCTTAGTGTCGATCCTTGTAAAATGCAACAAAATGAAAGTGTGTGATTTATGGAAAATCTTTCCCAACCTTTAAGGGTTGAAACGTCGATCTTGGTGTCGATCTGAATGTTGGGGGGCGTGGCGGATGCAATCCGCCGCCACGATGAAGCGAAGCTCCGGCGTGGCGGCGTGGAGAATGAGCCGATTAGGGGGCTGAATCGGCTCATCTGGTGGCGGACCACACCCTCCGCGCAAGGCGTCGGAACTACGGGTTCGGGTGCCGCCGGGCCTCAAGGCGGGCACGGGTCATGCGTTCTCGGAGGCCGCCTTCTTTGAGGAAGTCGAGTTCGAGGCGGCGGATGAGGCGGTCGAGGAGGTAGTTGGTCTGGTGGATGAGGCAGATGAGGATGTTGGCGATCACCGGGGAAGGGCGCGTCTCCAAATAGGTCTTATAGGTCCCATAGGACTCATTTTCCTGTCGGCCGAGGTTGCGGACGAAGAGGGCTTCCCTGGAGTTCTTGTCCCAGAGGGGGTGGTCGCCGGTGCGGAGAAAGTCGCGGTAGTCTTCGAGGAGTTCCTCGAGACTGGAGCGGGCGACGTTCATGAGCTTGAGTTCGGTTTCCTTGGAGGTGCCGGAGGCCTGGCTGCCTTCGAGGATGTTCTGCTTTCCGGATCGCGCGGCCTGGACCATTTGGTCATGGGTGCGGGAGCGGCGGTCGATGAAGCGGTCGCAGAAGAAGACGGTGCCGTCATAGACAATGCGGGACTTGTGGAAGCACTTGAGGTGCTCGTAGCCACCGTGGGGCGGGATGAAGCCATCTTTCACGGTGGTAGGCTGCGGTGGGGAGGAGGGAATGGCAAGACGGTAGTGATCGGGTGAACAGTCGTGCTGCCGGGGAATAGGTCCTATGGGTCCTATAGGACCTATGGGGGAAGAGCCCGCCTCCCCTGGGCCTGAGGGTCCGTCAGGTGAAAGAGAGCGCGTCCATGTCGAAGACGACGGTGACGTCTTCGGGGAGGGTGGTTTTGGCGAGGACTTGTTGGACGTGCCTCGTCAGAGTGCGTGCTTTCGGGCCCCGGAGCATGAGCTGGAAGCGGAACTGGCCGTGAGCCTTGACCAGGGGGCTGGGGAGGGGTTCACCGAGTTCGATGCCTTTTGGGAGGTCTTCCTTGAGGCGGCGGTAGAGCGTCTGGAGGGTGAACTCGGCGCGGCGCTCGTGAGTCGAGCGGCTGGTGAGGACGGCGCAGCGGGCGAAGGGCGGGAAACCGAACTGGCGGCGCATTTCCAGCTCCTGCTCGGCGAAGCCGTCGAAGTCGTGGTGGCGCGCGAACTGGATGCTGGGGCTGTGCGGGGTGAAGGTCTGGACGATGACCTCGCCCTCGAGCGAGCCGCGGCCGGCGCGGCCGGCGACCTGGGTCATGAGCTGGAAGACGCGCTCGCCGGCGCGGAAGTCGGGGACGTGCAGGCCGATGTCGGCATTGAGGATGCCGACCAGGGTGACGTTGGGGAAATGCAGGCCCTTGGCGATCATCTGGGTGCCGATGAGCAGGTCGATTTTCTTCGCGCGAAAGGCGTTGAGCAGGTCGCGCAGGGCGTTCTTCTTGCGCATCGCGTCGGCATCGATGCGGGCGATGCGGGCGGTGGGGAAGACCTTGCGGAAGACATCCTCGACCTTCTGGGTGCCGAAGCCCTGGAGGGTGATGGCGCGGTCGGAGCACTCGGGGCATTTCCGCGGGACGACGGCCTGGTGGCCGCAGATGTGGCAGATCAGGCGGTCGTCGGTGCGGTGGTAGGTGAGCGCGAGCGCGCAATGCGGGCAGGTGCAGACGTGGCCGCAGGCCGGGCACTGGAGCGAACGGGCGAAGCCGCGGCGGTTGAGGAAGAGGATGGTCTGCTCGTTCTTCTCGAGGCGGTCGGTGATGGCGGCGCGGAGGCGGTCGGAGAGGAAGGTGTCCTTGGACTTCTGCTTGCGCGATTCGAGCCGCATGTCGATGACGCGGATGAGTGGCATCGACTGGTCATCGATTCGCTTGGTGAGGCGGAGGAGCTGGTATTTGCCGTCGAGGGCGTTGTGCCATGACTCCAGCGAGGGCGTGGCGGAGCCGAGGACGACGGTGGCGCCTTCGAGGTGGCCGCGGAGCACGGCGACGTCGCGTCCGTGGTAGCGGGGGATCTGGTCCTGCTTGTAGGAATTCTCGTGTTCCTCATCGACGAGGATCAGTCCGAGATCGGGAAGCGGAGCGAAGACGGCGGAGCGGGCGCCGATGACGATGCGCGCCCTGCCCTTGCGGATGCGGTGCCACTCGTCGAAGCGCTCGCCCTGGGAGAGATGCGAGTGGAGCACGGCGACCTGGTCCTGGATGTCGGCGAAGCGGGCGCGGAAGCGTCGGACGGTTTGCGGTGTTAGAGAGATTTCCGGGACGAGAACGAGGACGGTGCGGCCCGCTTCCAGAACGTTGCGTGCGGCTTGGAGGTAGATTTCGGTCTTTCCGGAGCCGGTGACGCCGTGGAGGAGGAAGGGCCGCTGCGCGGCAGTGCCGAGTGCCGAGTGCCGAGTGAGAAGTGGGGAAGTGCGGCCGGTGGCCGGCGGGACAGATGCCGATTTCATAATCGGCGCTCCATCTGTGGCTCCGAGGATGGCGTCGAGGGCGGCTTGCTGTTCCTCGGTGAGGGGGAGGTCGGTGGTGGGGAGAAGTTCGTCGGTGCCGTCGGCGTCGGGTTCGCGGCGGACTTCCTGGTCGATGAGGCGGACGAGCCCCTTCTTTTCGAGGGCCTTGACGCTGGCGGAGGCGGCGGCGCCGAGGTCGGTGAGGGGGAGCCGTTGGTCGGGAGTGTGGGAGAGGAGGGAGATGATGGTCGCCTGTTTGGGGGCGCGCTTTTCGAGCTGGGCGAGGGTTTCGGCGTCGGGTTCCCGCTCGAGGACGACGGCCTTGCGGGTCTTGGCGGACTTGTCCTCGGTGCGCACGGCCTCGGGAAGGAGGACGCGGATCACGCTTTCGATACTGGCTCCATAGTAGTTGGCGATCCATTGGGCGAGCTCGAGAAGCCTGGGGGTGATGAGCGGCTCGGGGTCGGTGAGGGCGTCGAGCGGGCGCAGGGCGAAGCCGAGGTCCTCGGGTTCGGTGAGGGCAAGAACGGTGCCGGTGGAGCTGCGGTTGCGCAGCGGGACGCGGACGCGGCAGCCGGGCTGGACGGGAAGCCCGTCAGGAATGGCGTAGTCGAAGACGAGCTCGGAGGGGCCGTCGATGAGGACGCGGGCGGCGGGCACGGGAGCGAGGCTGCGCCTCGAATGCCGAATGATCAAATTCGAATGACGAACCCGGATGCCCTCAGAGCATGAGGTCTCGGAGGGCCTGACGCAGTTCGTGGGGGAAGTTGGGCTTGAAGTGGAGCTGGCGGGAGCGTGTGACCCAGAAGGCGGTGTGGGTGGGGAAGTGCTCGACGGCGATCAGCTCGCGGATCTCCCGGAGGCGGCCGACGCCGGGTGCGCCCTTGCGGACGCGGACATTGCCGGCGCGGATCTCGATCCATTCGATGGCGTGGCGCTCGAGGTGGAGCATGGGGAAACTTGAAATCTTAAACCCGAAACTCCAAGGGAGTTTGCGGCCTGCGGCCGGTCTGGTTGACGGGAAGCGGGCCGCTTCCCGAACGGCCCCTCCTTCGCCAAGGCTACGGGCGGGCAGGCTGCGGCGGGCCGCCGCAGCTACAGGTGGCGGGAGATCTTGGCGATGGCGTTCTCGACGGTGAGGCCGTGCTTTTCGCGGAGGATGGGGATCTTGCCGTGCTCGATGAACTCGTCGGGCCAGCCGATGCGCTCGACCGGGGTCTGGATGCCGGCGTCGTGGAGGTGCTCGATGACGCCGCAGCCGAAGCCGTTCGTGAGGACATGGTCCTCGAAGGTGCAGACGACCTTCGCGTTGCGGGCGACCTTCTCGATGAGTTCGCCGTCGAGGGGCTTGATGAAGCGCGGGTTGACCAGCGAGACGGAGAGGCCGCGCTCTCCGAGGCGGGCTTTCGTTTCCACGGCCATGGAAAACATGGTGCCGAGACCGATCAGGGCGACGTCGGTGCCTTCGGAAATCAGCTCGCCCTTGCCGAGCTCGATCGGGGCGCAGGGGCCGTCGGTCGGGGTCCCGGCGATGGGGCCGCGGGGGTAGCGGATGGCGGTGGGGCCGTCGTCGTAGGCGGCCATCCATTTGAGCATGGCGACGAACTCGGCCTCGTCCTTCGGCTGCATGTGGATGATGCCGGGGACGGGACGCAGGTAGCCGATGTCGAAGAGGCCGTGGTGGGTCGGGCCGTCGTCGCCGGACAGGCCGCCGCGGTCCATGCACAGGCGCACGGGGAGATTCTGCAGCGCGATGTCGTGCAGGATCATGTCGTAGGCCCGCTGCATGAAGGTCGAGTAGATCGCGAGGAAGGGCCGGATGCCGCGGGTGGCGAGTCCGCAGGCGAAGAGCGCGGCGTGTTCCTCGGCGATGCCGACGTCGAAGTAGCGCTCCGGGATTTCGTCCTTGAAGATGTCGAGCTTCGAGCCGCCGGGCATGGCGGGGGTGATGGCGACGATCTTCTCGTCCTGCTTGGCGAGGTCGGTGACGGTGCGGCCGAAGATCTCGGAGGCGGAGGGCTTGCCGCCGCCGTTGGTCGAGCCGTCCTCGATCTTGTAGGCGCCGAGGCCGTGGAACTTGCCGGGGTTCTCCAGCGCCGGTTTGTAGCCGCGTCCCTTCTCGGTGATGATGTGGAGGACGACCGGTTCGTTGAGCTTCTTCAGGTATTCGAAGGTCTTGACCAGCAGCGGCAGGTCGTGGCCGTCGATGGGGCCGAAGTAGCGGATGCCGAACTTCTCGAAGAGGACGTTGGGAAAAAGGAGGTTCTTGGCGCTCTCCTCGACCTTGTGGGCCAGGTTGCGGGCCGCCTTGCCGGCGATCCACTCGACGAATTCGGCGGCCTTGTTGCGCACCGACGAGTAGGTTGAGTGGGTCTGGAGCGCGTTGAAGTAGCGCGCGATGGCGCCGACGTTCTTGTCGATCGACCACTCGTTGTCGTTGAGGACGACGATGAACTTCTTGGTGGTCTCGGCGATGTTGTTGAGTGCCTCGAGCGTCGGGCCGCAGGTGAAGGCGGCGTCGCCGGCCAGTGCGACGACGTGCGAGTCCTCCTTGAGCTGGTCGCGGGCGGCGGCCATGCCCAGCGCGGCGGAGAGGGCGGTGCCGGCGTGGCCGGCGCCGTAGCAGTCGTGCTCCGACTCGGTGCGCAGCAGGAAACCGTTGAGGCCCTCGTACTGGCGGATCGTGTGGATGCGGTCGGCGCGGCCGGTGAGCATCTTGTGGACGTAGCCCTGGTGGGCGACGTCGAAGACGAACTTGTCGGCGGGCGTCGAGAAGACGCGGTGCAGGGCGATGGTCAGTTCGACGACGCCGAGGTTCGGGCCGAGATGTCCGCCGGTCTTCGACAGGTTCGTGATGAGCGCTTCGCGGATCTCCTCGGCGAGTCTCGGCAGATCCGCGTCGCCGAGCGCCTTGACGTCCCCGGGCGAGTGAATGCCGGACAGCAGCGGGCCGAGGTGCGGGGGCTCAGAAGAGGCGGATGTCGTCATCGTCTTCGGGCTCGTCCGTGTCTTCGGAGGCCGCGGGGGTCAAGGGCTTTCCGTCCTCGTCATCGGACGGCGTTGCGGGACTGCGGGAGGCGATCGTCTTGAGCCGCTTGCGGGCGGCGCCGAGGACGTCCTCGCAGCGGCGGAGGAGCTTGGTGCCCTCCTCAAAGCGTTCGACCATTTCCTCCAGCGGCAGCGATTCCTCCTCGAGCGCCGCGACGATCTCGTCGAGCCGCGCGACCGCCTCCTCGAAACCGGGCGCTTCTTCCTTCGTGGTGGTGGATTTCTTGCGGGGCATCAGTCGCGGCGGGTGTCACGAAGCTGCCCTTCGCTGTAGTAGACCATTTCCTGACGCAGCAGCGGGGTGCGGTAGGGGAAGCGGCGGTAGATCTCCGCGATGCTTCCCGCCTTGTCGTAGATCGAGAATCCGGGCTGGGCGGCGGTCGGCCCGGTGATCGAGGCGACGCGACCGTCGAGGACCAGCGCGGCGAAGTCGCCATATTCCGCGGCGACGCTGCTGCTCGGGCCGGAGTCCCTCGATTCCGGCGTGATCAGGATTCCGGAGAAGCGGGTGCCGAGGTCCGATGCCTTGGCGTCGAGCGCAAGGAAGTCGTCCTTCGATTTCGGCAGCCACAGGCTGTAGGCGTCGGCATACCAGGCGACCGCCCATGGCTGGTCGGAGATGACGATCTCGGGCTGCTGGGGATCCTTCTCGACCCAGTCGGCCATTCCCTTGTTGAGGATGAGCGGGTAGTAGGGCGGCCACTGGGGCCAGCCGCCCTTGTCGGAGACCTGCATGTACATCCGGACCTCCTTCGGCAACGTCAGCAGGATGGGGGCGGCGGAAAAGGCGACGATCGCGATGTAGTGGGCGTTGCGCAGGAAGGGTGCGGTGGCCACGAAGTCGAGCCGGCTCCAGAGGATCGAGAGGAAGGCGAGGCCGTAGGCCGCCATGACCGGCGCGAAAAGCAGGTGGATCTGGTTCGGATGGAGCTGGTTGGAGCTGTTGATGCCGAAGATCGCCATCCCGATGGCGGCGAACAGCCACATCAGCGCGATCATCCAGCGGAAGCGGGCGATCGAGGAACGCTTGAAGGGATGGAGCAGGGCGATGAAGAAGACCGGCGCGGCGAGGATGCCACCGAGGAAAGGGACGAGGTCGGTGGCCTGGACGAGCGTGGTGCCGAGGATCTTGAGCAGCAGACCGTCGATGATCAGCGGGTTGGAGCTGAGGTCGAGGGTCCGCATGATGGCCGCCTCGGAGCCGTTCGACAGTCCGTTGTAGAAGACGAAACGGGCGACGCCGAAGGGCTGGCCGGTGACATCCGCCATCCGGACAAGCGGGAACAGGACGGCGAGGAACAGGATGGCCAGCGAGGAAAGGGCGACGATGCCGCGGGGGCGGAAGGCGATCGCCGCATAGATGAGGTAGCCGAAGAAGATCCAGGCGGTGAGCCAGTGGGTGAGCACCATCAGCGCGAAGAAGATGGCCGCGATCAGCGGCTGGACGATGGAGTTGTTCCCCTCTTCCTGGGCTTCGACCGCCCGATAGGCGAAATAGAGTCCGCAACTGAAGAGCAGCAGCAGCAGCATCTGGGGCAGGCCGCTCTGGGAAAATTTCCAGAACAGGTCGCAGAGGACCATCAGCAGCGCCGTGACGCCCGCGATCTTGGCGTCGAAGATGCGGCTGACGAGCAGGTAGCTGACGCCGATGGCCATCAGGAAAAACAGCGTCGATACCAGGGCCACGACGCGGTCGAGGGGATAGATGAGTTCGTTTTCGCCCATCTTCCAGCTACCGAAGCTGTCGGCGCCGACGATCTTGAACACCGCCCCGAGCACCAGTGGATTGAGCGGCGAGTGGTAGGTGTCGCGCAGGCCGACGAGCGGCACGGTGCCCTCGGCCTCGGTTTCGGCGAGGTGGTGTTCGAGGGGACGGATGAACTTGGTGGTCAGGCCTTCACCACGGGCGACCTGGCGGGCGATCTGGGCCTGGTCCATCGCCTGTTCCGTGCCGAGTCCGCGGAAAAGCACGAAGAGGTGGACCAGGGCGAGCGCGCCGAGGATGGCGAAAAACAGCAGGCGGCGGATAAGGACCGCTCCGTCGAAGGAGCCGAAAAACTTGTTCATTTCTGGAGAGGGGATTCAGGCATCGAACTCCTTGAGTTTCCGCTGGAGGGTGCGGCGGCTGATGCCGAGCATGTCGGCGGCGCGGGTGCGGTTGCCACCGGCTTCCTCCAGCGCCGCCCGGATGGTTCGGATTTCGAGCGCATGCAAGTTGAATTCCGGAGGGGCGGCAAGGGTGATTTTGTCTCCGGAGGGCGGCTTCGGCACGGGAGATTCGCCGCGCAGCGAGGCGGGCAGGTGGCGGACGTCGATGACCGGATCGTTGGACATCACCACGCCGTGCTCGATCGCGGTCCGCAGCTCGCGGACGTTGCCCGGCCACGGGTGGCTCCGGAGCAGCTCCAGGGCCTCGTCGCTCAGGGGCTTGACCGGGCGGCCGTTTTCCTCGGCGAATTCCTTCAGGAAGCCGGCGGCGAGGAGCACGATGTCCTCGGCGCGCGCGCGCAGCGGAGGCATGACGATGCGCACGACGTTGAGGCGGAAATAGAGGTCCTCGCGGAAATCGCCGGTCTCGACCATTTCGGCGAGGTTCCGGTTGGTGGCGGCGAGCAGGCGCACGTCGACCTTGATAGGGGTGTTCGAGTCGACGCGCTCGATGGTCCGCTCGGAAAGGACGCGCAGCAGCTTGACCTGGGTGGAGGCGTCGATTTCGCCGATCTCGTCGAGGAAAAGCGTGCCACCATCGGCCTGCTCGAAGCGTCCGACCCGCCGCTGGGTCGCGCCGGTGAAGGCGCCCTTTTCGTGGCCGAAGAGCTCGCTCTCGAGAAGTTGGGGCGAGAGGGCGGCGCAGTGGACGATGACCATCTTTTCCGCCGGGCGGCCGGAGAGTTGGTGGATGGCGTGGGCGACGACCTCCTTGCCTGTGCCGCTCTCGCCCTCGATGAGGACCGTGGCGCGGGTCGGGGCGACCTGCTTGACGGTGTCGATGACCCGCCGGATGCCGGATGACTTGCCGGTGAGCCGGCCGAGGTCGGCGGGGTCGGGCAGGCGTTCGCGGAGTTGTTCGTTTTCGCTTTCGAGCTGGCGCGAGCGCAGGGCGCGCTTGAGCAGCATCTCGACCTCGTCGAGGTTGAGCGGCTTGGTGACGAAGTGCCACGCGCCGCGGCGCATCGCCTCGACGGCGGTATCGACAGAGACGTAGGCGGTCCTCATCAGCGCGGCCGGCGGTTTGCGGACAGAAAGGGCGTGGTCGAGGAAGTGCATGACCGAGTCGCCGCCGAGGCGCAGGTCGGTGAGCAGCAGGTCGGGCGGGTCGGCCTTGAGCACGGCCGTGGCCTCCTCGAGGCTGGAGGCGGTGAAGACGTCGAATTCCTCGTCGAGCGCCGCCCGCAGGCCGTCGCGGGTGGCTTTTTCGTCGTCGACGATGAGGAGGGTGGGGGTCATGGGAAAGACAGAAGACGGGAAGACGGAAGACGGAAGACCGGAACGGGCGATGCGGTCGCGTTTCGCCGAGGGCGACACTTTAGGAGTGGTGTGAATCTCATGGCGGCAAGGATCGGCTGCGGACGTTTTTCCGGGCTCTTCATCTTTCGTCTTCCGTCTTCAAGTCTTCCGTCTTCAATCGATATCAATCACGCTGCTTTCGAGGAGCCGCACGGGTTTGGGGCCGCGGGGGAGGTGGATGTGGATGGTGGTGCCGACGTCGGGTTCGGACTCGATCTCGATCTCGCCGGCGTGTTCACGGACGACGCGGCGAACGATGAGCAGGCCGAGCCCGGGGCCGGCCTGCTTGGTGGTGCGGTAGGGCTCGAAGAGCGAACCCATCTGCTCAGGGGGGATGCCGCTGCCGTTGTCGCGGATCGAAATACGACACTCGTAGTCGTTGTGGCCGGTCGAGACACGGATCAGCCCGCCGGCGCCGCGGATGGCCTGGTAGGCGTTGCGGACGAGGTTGTAGAAGACCTGCAGGAACTGGGCCGCGTCGAGATCGAGACGTGGAAAGCCGGGGTCGAGGTCGAGCTCTACCTTGATGTCGCGGTTGGACAACTCGGGCTCCAGCAGCTTGAGGGTGTCGTGGAGGATCTGATGGAGGTCGCAGGAGGCGCGATCGGGGGTGGTCGGGCGGATGGCTTCGAGAAACTGGCGTAGGATCGTGTCGAGGCGCTGGATTTCGCGGCGCGCGGTATCAACGTGTTCCTCGAGCGGGCCGCGGTCGCCGGGCGGCAGCTTGCGCAGCTTTCGCTCGATGAGCTGGAGATGGATGTCGAGCGAGTTGAGCGGGTTGCCGATCTCGTGGGCGACGCCGGCGGCGAGCAGGGTCAGCGCGTTGAGGCGCTCGCTTTCCAGGTGGACCTCGGCCTCGCGGCGCGAGCGGGTCTGGTCGCGGACGAGCATGACCCATCCGAAGTTGCCGCCGCCGAGGGGCGAGTTGATCGGGGCGAGGTAGAAGTTGAGGAAGCGGTTCTCCGGGTAGAAGACCTCGAGGTCGCGTGAGACGGTCTTGCCGGGCCTTGCCATGGCGGCCCAGTCGAGTCCGGGAACCCGCTTTTCCAGCGGCTGGCCGATGAGGTCATCCGGCAGGCCGAAAAAACGCTGGGCGGCGCCGTTGACGAAGGTCACGAGGCCGTCCTCGTCCATGACGATCACGCCCTCGTGCAACGCCTCGAAAACCTGCTCGAGGAAGCCCTTTTCCCGGATCAGGCGGGACAGGAGCTGCTGCGCCTCGGCCGGGTCGATGCGGTCGAGCCGGGCGAGGAGCTTTTCGAGGAAGCCGGACTTCATGGTAAAAGCTGAAATGCTGAAAAGCTGAAAAGCTGAA
>CALGOH010000132.1 GCA_937957985.1 uncultured Verrucomicrobiae bacterium | reverse complement strand
GGGGGTGCACCCCGTCGCACGCGACCCCGCCCGCGCCCCCGCGCTGGCGGGGTCATTTTTTCACACACCAGGAGGACCGCCATGGACATCATCAGGAAGATCGAAGAGGAGCAGATGAAGGACGACGTCGTTGATTTCAACGTCGGAGATTCCGTGAAAGTCCACTGCCGCGTCGTCGAAGGCGGCAAGGAGCGGATCCAGGTTTTCGCGGGCATCGTCATCGCCCGCCGCGGTTCGGGAGTGAACCAGTCGTTCACCGTGCGGAAGATTTCCTACGGCGAAGGCGTCGAGCGGGTGTTCCCGGTCCACACCCCGCGCATCTCCAAGATCGAGGTGACCAACCGCGGCAAGGTCCGTCGCGCGAAGCTGCACTACCTCCGCGACCGGGTCGGCAAGAAGGCCACCCTCGTCAAGAGCGCCGACGCCTGATCCGAAGGCCGGCATTCGATTTCGGAACGCCCCCGGCCAGCAAGCCGCGGGCGTTTTTGTTTCCCGGGCGGGTTCTCCGCTTGGAAGACCGGCCGCCACCCACCACGCTGCGCGCCGATGGAACGAGTTCCTCCAGTCCTGGTGGTGACCGCGGTGCCGATGGTGATCGGGGTCACCTGGTGGCTGGGAACCAGGGACCATGATTTTCTGCAAGCGCCTTCGGTCACGGAGATCGAGACCGCCAAATACCGCGCAACGGCCGAAATGGCCCGGCCGTCGGACCTCTTCGGAATCGAGTCGGTCGATGCGGAAACCGAACCACCCTCTCCTCCGCCACCCGAGCCTCCGAAGCCAAAACCTCGCGCTCCGCAGATCGACATTTCCGATCCGACCTCGCCCGCCCCGCCCGACGCCTGGACCGAGCGCACGGACCTGCCGGCCGCCTCGTTCATCGAGCTTGCCTCCAGGCTGGAGTCCGACGCCCACCTCGGCTGGGCCCGCGTGACCTGGGAACGGGTGATCGACCTGGCCGATTCGAGCGCCGAGGACGTCGAGGTGGCGGTCCGGGCCATCGGCCGCATCCGGGCGACCATGGCCCCTCCCGAACAGCCGCCAGGGAACGCACCCCGGGTGAAGCTGGTCGTCGAGGCTCCGGGAGACCGGATCGAGCTGACCCGGCGGGCCGCGGAGGAAGCGGCGGAGATTCTTGAAATGGCGTCCGACCGGGCCGCTTCGTTCGTCGCCACCGTCAAGACCGACGACTCCGAGGAGCCGGGGCTCCGCGTCGCCCTCCTCCGCCCCGGGGATGAGGCCGGCGAAATCGGTTCGATCGCCTCGGAGGCCCCTGCGGATCCGGAGGTCATTCGGCGGACCATTCTGCAAGGATGCTTCACGCTCATCGCCTCGGCCCTTGCCACCTCGGAGGAACTGAACCCCATCCCCCCGCCCCGGGACGGCGAGACCGCCGCCGAGGCCCTGTCGCATCGCGTCACGCGCCGCGCGTGAAGCGAATTTCTTTCCGAATCCCTGTGATTTCCCCAAGAGATCTCTGGACGGATTCGTTCCCCGCACGTTCCTTGTTCATGTTGAGGATCACCCCCGTCATCGCCCTGTTCTCCCTATCCGCTGCTGTCCTTCCGGCAGACGAGGTGATCGCGCGTGCCCCCGTGGAACCGTCATCACTGCCCGCTCCCGACCAGCCCATGGCCGAGGCGCGGCCTGCGGTGGAGAAGAATCCGGACGGGACCATGACCATCGGGGACGTCACCTTCGACCCGCGCAGCCGCAGCATCCGGTTTCCGGCCCGCATCAACCAGACCGAGGGCCTGCTCGAGTTTCTGCTCGTCCATCAGAACGGAAAGATCCACGAGTCGCTGCTCGTCACCGACATTTCGGCCACGAATCTCAACCTCGCCTTCAAGCTCCTCCGCTACAAGTCGTCCCGGGAACTCTACTACAAGGTCGAGGAGGACGGCAGCCTCTCGGGTGAATTCGAGGAGGCAACGCCCGAGGAGAAGAAGGATTCACGCGTCCAGGTCCTCATCGAGTGGAAACCGGACGCGAAGGAGAAGCGGGGGGGCGAGATCGTCAAAGCGCGTGACTGGATCAACCACGCCACCACCGAGAAACCGATGCCCGACTCGCCGTGGGTCTACGGTGGATCCTTCATCTACGAGGGCCGCTTCGTCGCCGAGTCATCCGGCGATCTGATCGCGATCTTCCTCAGCAACGCCGCGCTCATCAATTTTTCCGGAAAAGACAACGAACTCGACGAAGTATGGCTTCCTCATCCGAGCCGGGTTCCGCCGGAAGGAACCCCGGTCACCGTCATCATCGAACCCTACCAGTCATGAAAACGATCCCAACCCTGACCATCGCCACCCTCTGCGCCGCCGGCCTCGCTCCGGCCGCGGACCTGCCGCCGAACCCCTACCTGTCGCTGCAGAATGAGATGAAGCAGGCGATCGCCCGGGGCAACGCCTACCTTGCCACGCAGCAGCACGAGGACGGCTACTGGGGCGATCCCGAACTCCCGGCCCTCACGGCGCTCGCCCTGACTTCCGCCGTTCGGGACCCGAGCTTCGAGCTCGACAAGCCATTCCCCGAGAACATCAAGAAGGGCTACGAGTGGCTGATGAAGCAGCAGAAGGAGGACGGCGGCATCTACAACCGCGGCCTCGCGACCTACAACACCGCGACCTCGGTCACCGCCCTCGTCGCCGCCGCCCGCGACGTCTACGAACCGACGATCGTCAAGGGCCGCAAGTTCCTGATCGGCGAGCAGTGGGACATCGGCGAGAAAGGCACCACCGACAACAAGAACGACGGCGGGATCGGCTACGGCTCCAAGAACGACCACACCGACCTTTCCAACACCTACCTCGCGATCGAGGCGCTCGCCCTCTCGAAGAAGGTCATCGAGGACGGCAAGTTCGGCGACCAGCCGGAGCTCGATTGGGATGCCGCCATCACCTTCCTCTCGCGCTGCCAGAACCTGACGGAAACCAACGACCAGGAGTGGGCGTCGGACGATCCGGACAACAAGGGCGGCTTCATCTACACGCCCGGAGACTCCAAGGCCGGCGAGCAGGAACTCGGCGACGGCCGCGTGGCGCTGCGCTCCTACGGGTCGATCTCCTACGCCGGTCTTCTCTCGCTGATCTATGCCGAACTCGGGCCCGACGACCCGCGGGTCGTCGCGGTGAAGGAGTGGCTCGGCAAGAACTTCACCGTCGAGGAAAACCCCGGCATGGGCGCCGAGGGCCTGTACTACTACTATCAGGCGATGTCGAAGGCGCTCGCCGCGGCCGGCATCGACCATCTGGTGCTCAAGTCCGGGAAGACGGTCGACTGGCGCAAGGAACTCTCGTCGCGACTGCTCACGCTCCAGCGTGAGGACGGTTCGTGGGTCAACGACAACGGCCGCTGGATGGAGTCGAATCCCGTGCTCGTGACCGCCTACACCGTGATGGCGCTCGAGCAGGTTTACTATTCGATCCCCGGGCGGCCTTGAGGTCCGCTCGCGGTCTCGCCAGGGGAGTGCTGATCTGCTAGCCTCCCTGGCGTGACCCTCGCCAGCAAGATCACCCTTTCCCGCATCCTGCTGGTGCCGGTGTTCGCCGTGCTGGCGATCTACTACGGCATCAGCATCGAGGAAGGCCATCCCGAGGAATGGCTGCGCGTCTCCGCGCTTGCGGTCTTCGTGACCGCGGCGGCCAGCGACGGTCTCGACGGTTGGATCGCCCGCCGCTTCAACCAGCGGTCGCGCTTCGGCGCGATCATCGACCCGATCGCCGACAAGTCGCTGCTTCTCACCGCACTGGTCACGCTCAGCTTCGTCGACTGGGGCCCGGGCGGCTGGGGCATCCCGCTGTGGTTCGCGGCGATCGTCATCGTCCGCGACGTCATCATCGTCGGCGGCGTGGCGGTGCTCCATTTCCTCAACCATCAGGTGCGCATCCGCCCCCATTGGACCGGCAAGGTCTGCACCTTCGCCCAGATGTTCGCCCTCGGCTGGGTGATGCTGCGCGTGGTTCCGTTTTCACCGCGCTGGCCGTGCCTGTTCGCCACGATCTTCTGCATCTGGTCCGGCTACGCCTACATCCGCGAAGGCATCCACCAGCTCGGGGATTCGCATCACGAGCCGGGATCCCACCTCTGACCCGCGGCGAAACTTTCCGTATTTCAGCGTTTCAGCATTTCAGTGTTTCAGCATTTACTCCCCCATGCCAACGGTCGCCATCGTCGGTCGTCCGAACGTCGGAAAGTCCGCCATCTTCAACCGCCTCGCCGGGCGGAGGATCGCGATCGTCCACGACCAGCCGGGCGTCACCCGGGACCGGCTCTCCGCCCCCTGCCGGGCGACGAAGATCCCCTGCTCGATCGTCGACACCGGCGGCATCGGAGCCACGCTCGACGACGGTTTCGCGGCGCAGGTGTCGCTCGAGGCGGACATCGCCATCCAGACCGCCGACCTCATCCTGTTCGTGGTCGATGCCCAGGAGGGCCTGACGCCCATCGATCAGGCGCTCGGCGAGAAGTTGCGCAAGGCCGGCGTGACGGTGCTGCTGGTCATCAACAAGGTGGACCACAAGAAGCACGAGAACGCCTTCGCCGAAATGAGCCGACTCGGCCTCGGCGACGGCATCGGGGTCTCGGCCGAGCACGGCCGGGGCTTTGACAGTCTGACGGCCGCCATCGATGATGCGATCCGGCCGCTCGCGGGCGAAATCGAGGAAGCCGTCGAGGAAGCGGAGGAAGCCGGTATCCGGCTCGCCGTCATCGGCAAGCCCAACGCCGGCAAGTCGTCGCTGGTCAACGCCATCCTCAAGGATGACCGCACCATCGTTTCGGAAATCGCCGGCACCACCCGCGACGCGGTCGACCTGCCCTGCGAGTTCGGTGGCGAGCGCTTCACGCTGGTCGATACCGCGGGCCTGCGTCCGCGGTCCCGCCGCGATTCCTCGGTCGAGGTCTTTTCCGCCATGCGCACCGAGAAGGCGATCCGGCGATGCGACCTCTGCCTCCTCGTCATCGACCTCGCCTCCGGGGTCAGCGCCCAGGACCGCAAGATCGCCCAGCTCGTGCTCAAGGAGCGGAAACCCTGCCTCATCGTCCTCAACAAGTTCGACCTCTTCCACCCCGGCGGCCGGATGAAGGACCGCCGCAAGGAGGCCGGGGAGCAGGTCCGGCGCGAGCTGTTCTTCCTCCACTACGCCCCCTTCGTCTGCATCTCCGCCAAGGAGGGAACCGCCGTCAACGACGTCTTCAAGGAAACCCTGGCGATCCGCAAAGGCGCGCAGGACGTCCCGACCACCGGCACCCTGAACCGGTTCCTTCAACAGGCCTTCGAATCCAACCCGCCACCCACGGCCGGGAAAGGCACCCGGCGCCTCAAGCTCTACTACGCCACCTGCGCGGTGAACGAACGCTATGCGACCATTCCCGTCCCGACCATCGTCCTCTTCGTCAACGACAAGACGCTGATGAACGCGAGCTACGAGCAGTACCTCGCCAACAAGTTCAGGGAATCCCACCCGGCACCCGGAATCCCGGTCGTGTTTTCGGTCCGCTCCAGGCGGCGGGACGAGAGGAGCCCGGCCTGACCCCGTCCCTTCGCCGGGTAAGAATTCCGTGTCCATCCGCCTTCATCCGTGGTTTCTAGGCGCCGCACCATGCCGCTCCTCGACGTCCAGCACCTGACCACCCGTTTCCACACCCGGAATGGTGTCGTCCACGCGGTGGAAGACGTTTCCTTCCGGGTGGAATCCGGCCAGACCCTGGGCATCGTCGGGGAATCGGGCTCGGGAAAATCGGTGACCTGTTATTCCCTGCTGGGACTGATCCCCCAGCCCCCCGGGAGAATCCACGGTGGCAAGGCGGTCTTCGACGGCACCGACCTGCTCTCCTGCGGCGAGCGCCGTCTCAGGAAGATCCGCGGCAAGCGCATCTCGATGATCTTCCAGGATCCGATGACCTCGCTGAATCCCTACATGCGGATCCGCGACCAGTTGGTCGAACCCCTCGAACTGCACGAGGGCCTGCGCGGCACCAAGGCGGTCCAGCGCGCCATCCAGTCGCTCGACGAGGTCGGCATTCCCGAGCCGGACAAGCGCATCGAATCCTACCCCCACGAGTTCTCGGGCGGCATGCGCCAGCGGGTGATGATCGCGATGGCGCTGATCACCCGGCCCGAGCTGCTGATCTGCGACGAGCCGACCACCGCCCTCGACGTCACCGTCCAGAAGCAGGTCCTCGACCTGATCCGCGAACGCCAGCGGGAGCTGGGCACGGCCGTGATCTTCATCACCCACGACCTCGAGGTCGTCTCGCAGGTCTGCGACCAGGTCAACGTGATGTATGCCGGCCGCATCGTCGAGTCGGCCAGCCGCGCCGACCTCTTCCGCGAGCCGCTCCACGCCTACACGCGCTCGTTGCTCCAGAGTATTCCGGCCCGGCATTCGCGCGACGAGGAGCTCTACACCATCCCGGGACTGCCCCCGGACATGTCGAAGCCGCCTTCGGGCTGCGCCTTCCAGCCGCGCAACCGCATCGGCGACGCCGCCAAATGCCTGAATGACCGCCAACCGCAGCTCACCGAGATCAAGCCCGGTCACTTCGCCCAGGATTGTCCCGGGTGCCTGGCGTGAATGGGGATCACGGGGTTGAAACCCGCATCCCCCCGGGCGGCTTGAAACACCGCGATCCTCAGCCGGTCACCCGCATCGGCATGATGACGTAGAGGAAGCTTCCCTCGATCCGCACCACGCCCGGGCTCATCTCGTCGATCAGGTCGAGATAGACCGTTTCCCCATCAAGGTTCTGCAGCGGCGCCTTGAGGAACTCGGGATTGAAGGCGATCTGCAGGTCCTTGCCCTCATAGGGCACTTCGAGGTTCTCGCGCGCTTCCCCGACGTCCGGGCTGTTGGCCGTGACCTCCACCTTGTTCGAACTGAACACCAGCTTCACCGAGTTGGACTTGTCCGAGGAAAGAAGCGAGACCCGACGCACCGTCTCGAGCATCGCCTCGCGGGGCAGCTCGACCCGCTCGCTCGAGTCGGACGGAATGACCTGGCGGTAGTTCGGGTAGTTGCCCTCGATCAGCTTGCTGACGAGCAGGTGGTCGCCGATGCTGAAGGAGATCTGGCTGTCGCTCAGGTGGACGAGCACCTCTCCGTCGTTCCCGAGCAGGCGCTGGAGTTCCTGGACGGCCTTGGTGGGCACGATCACGTCCACTTCCTGACTCGCCGGGAAATCGAGGTCGTTCTCCACCATCGCGAGGCGCCGGCCGTCGGTTGCGACGAGGGTCAGCTTGCCCTCGCGGAACGAGGTGTAGATGCCGTTGAGCACATAGCGGGTCTCGTCGGTCGAGATCGCGTAGGCGGTCTTCTTCAGTCCGTCCCGGAGCATCTGCTGGGGGATGCGGTATTCCCTCGCACCGTCGAAATTCGGCAGCGGAGGGAAATCATCCTGGCCCAGGCCGATGATCTTGAAGAACGACGGGCCGCAGGAAATCGAGGCCACGTTCTTGGCATCGACGGAAATCTCGACCTCGCTGGCGGGAAGCTCGCGGATGATGTTCACCAGCCGCTTGGCCGGCAGGGTCGTCGCCCCGTCCTTGGAGACGTCGGCGCTCACCGAACCCGTGATCCCGACATCCAGGTCGGTGGTCGTGAGCTGCAGCCGGCCATTCTCCGCGACCAGCAGCACGTTCGAGAGGATGGGCAGGGTCGTGCGGGTGCTGACCACGTGCTGGACCTTCTGCAGGCCGTCGAGAAGCGCTTCTTTGGATACCTTGAACTTCATTGCTCGATCTGGCGCGGTTCTCTGCTGCGCCGCGGTCATGCTCGGTCCTTTTCCGAAGCCTTGGCAAGCCTTCGTTTGACGGTTCGCGAGGGTTTGTGGGAACCACGGCGATCAC
>CALGOH010000131.1 GCA_937957985.1 uncultured Verrucomicrobiae bacterium | reverse complement strand
AGATGCTGAAGCTCTGGCAAAAATGCCAGAGGTGCTCTGTTGGGCGCTTACGGCGAGCCGGAACGCCGTTTCGAGAGGGGCGAGCTGACGGCGGATCGCAATCGCCCGGGCCTCGGGTGACATCCCCCGGTCCGGAACCGCCTGAACGAAGTTCGCCGGGGTCGGTCCCAAAATCCTTACATTTCCAGATCGGGATCATCCCTGGCTTTCACGCCATCCCACCGGTTCCGGCGGACGTTTTTCCCAGGCCGGATCTGGTTTCGAGCGTTCGGATCAGCCGGTTCGTTCCGGCTTCGAAGGCCTCGACCAGCGCGTCCCCCCGCTCCCGGTGGGTGCCGGCAAAGAGGGAGGGAAGGCCGGCGAGCCGGAACGCCGTTTCGAGAGGGGCGAGCTGGCGGCGGATCGCAATCGCCCGGGCCTCGGGTGACATCCCCCGCTCCGGAACCGCCTGAAGGGTGTGCAGCACGTGGACGACGCCCGTGTAGAACATCCCCTGCGTGAACCAGCGCAGATCCCTGCCGAAGTCGGGATGCCAGACGGAGCTGCGGCGGCTCATGGCGTAGTCCCTCCGCTTGCCGTCGATCCGGCTGACGAGCGTGCCGGCCTGCTCGAGGTCGTTGAGGATCGCCTGGACGGACTTGGAGAACCATCCGGTTTCGCCGGCAATGCGGGCGGCATGGCCTTCGTCGTGGGTGAACAGCCAGGTGAGCACCTCGGCCCGGGCATTGACGCCGAAGAGCTGGCGCAAGCGCAGCACGAACGCCTCGGGACGGACGGGGTCGGGCGGCCGGCTCATTCCCCGCAGGACGGATGAGGTGAAGTCGGTGACTCCCGTTGTGCCGACGCGGGCACCCACGGTCTTCCAGTTCGGATGGCCCGCCTTTTCCATGAAGGCTGCGAGCCCGCGAAGGCGCTCGGGCGGGGCGACCCGGATGGCACGGTCGAGATTCTTGATCCGCTGCACGCTGAGCAGCGAGCCGTTCCGGCCCAGCCAATCCAGCACCTCGTCGCGAAACCTGCCTTCGTCCATCGCGAGGCGGAGGGTCGTCAGCAGCAGGGCTTCGGGATCGACGACAAACGGCACGGACCGCCCGCCCGCATGCCCGGCCAGACCGAGTGCCACCCATTGATCCCACAGCAAATCGACGACAGACGATCGCAGCCGGTCGTGGAGTTCAGACGCTTCCATGGCCGAGGCGGGTGAGGATTTCATCCAGGCGTCGCTCGCCGGCGGGATCCAGTCCGACCCGGCGCAGCCAGTCCGCGGCGCGTCGGCATTCACCGGCATCCGGAGCCAGGGCCACGAGATCTTCGAGGTCGCGTGCTTCGCGGCGTCCGATCGCCGCGTGGAGCTTCAAGGCCCGATCCCACTGCTCCGCACCCGACTGCATATGGATGTTTATAAAGTATTTTATGGATGTTTAAAAGAATTAAATGAGTGGGAGAAGTCTCCGAGTCCTCGGCAGGCGGCGGCGGGATCGACCGGGCCCGCGAAGGCGCTCGAACTCCGACCCGTCCATGAGCAACGAACCAGGGTCAGCCGCGCATTCCCCTTCCCTCACGGAAGTCGGTCCGGATGTTCATCATCGACATCGAGGACCCGCTCTACCGGATCCACACCCTCTTCGTGATGGCCGTGGTGCTGCTCGGCGTCGGCTGCCTCTACAAACGGTTCAGGAACTTCATCTCCAAGGCGGATGGAGAGGGGTTCACGTCCTCAGGGGCTTCCTAAACGAGTGACGGATCTGCCTGAAGGCCACATCGCATGCTTTCCAGCCAACGAGCGAGTGGCATCCCGTAGGGGAGTCGAACCCCTGTTGCCGGAATGAAAATCCGGAGTCCTAACCACTAGACGAACGGGACGGGTCACTCGGGGCGCCGGCTTCCGCAGGCGCGGGCGCGCAAGATAGGAATGGGCCGGATGCTGACAAGGACAAAATCCCCCGATTTTCGAAATTCCGGGCCGATCCGGGGAACTGCGGCTTGCCACACGGGGCCCTCTCCCTACCCTGCCGCCCCGGTTCGACCAACACACCGCCCGTTTCATGAATCAAGACATCCTCTCCCAAGCCGCGACCCAGGCCCGCGGCCTCGCGATCGACGCCGTCCATGCCTGCTCCTCCGGCCACCTCGGCCTGCCGCTCGGCTGCGCCGAAATGGGCGCCGTCCTGTGGGGCGGGGGCGGACTGCGCTTCAATCCCGAAGCGCCGAAGTGGCTCAACCGCGACCGCTTCATCCTCTCCGCCGGGCACGGCTCGATGTTCCTCTACTCATGGCTCCACATGAGCGGCTACCACCTGTCGCTCGAGGAGCTGAAGAACTTCCGCCAGCTCGGCTCCGAAACCCCCGGCCACCCGGAATTCGGCGACACCGCGGGGGTCGAGGCGACCACCGGACCGCTCGGCCAGGGCATCGGCAACGCGGTCGGCTACGCGCTCTCCGGCAAGCGCGCCGCGGCGAAGTTCAACACCGGCGAGCACACGATCTTCGACCACCACGTGATCGCCCTGCACGGCGACGGCTGCATGCAGGAAGGCGTGGCCAAGGAGTCCATCGCCTTCGCCGGCCACAACGGCCTCGACAACCTGATCCTGATCTACGACTCCAACGACGTCACCCTCGACGCGATGGCCGAGGTGACCCAGAGCGCCGACGCCGCGGGTTTCTTCAAGTCCCAGGGCTGGGACGCGGTGACCATCGACGGCCACGACATGGCGGCCTTCGCCGCGGCGCTGGAGAAGGCCAAGGCCGACGACAACGGCAGGCCGAAGGTGATCATCGCCAAGACGCTGATCGGCAAGGGCATCCCCGAGGTCGCCGGCACCGCCAAGGGTCACGGCGAGGGCGGCGCGAAGTTCGCCGAGGCGGCCCGCAAGGGACTCGGCCTGCCGGAGGAAACCTTCTACGTGTCGGACGAGGTCCGGAAGCACTTCGCCGAGGTCGCCGAGGCAGGGAAGAGCGACTTCCTCCAGTGGCAGAGCACCTACGAAGCGTGGGCCCAGGCCAATCCCGAGCTGGCCACCGAACTCCGCGCGGGCGTCAACGGCGAGATCCCGAGCGACCTGCTCGACCGCATCCCGGCCTTTGACGACGACGAGGGCGGCGCCACCCGGGCCTCGGGCGGCACCGTGATCCAGAGCGTCGCCAAGCTCGTGCCGCAGCTCGTCACCGGCTCGGCCGACCTCTACGGCTCGACCAAGAACTACATCAACGACGGCGGCGACTTCAGCGCCGACAATCCGGGCGGCCGCAACATCTGGTTCGGCATCCGCGAGCACGGGATGGGAGCGATCTGCAACGGCATCGCCTACGACGGCATCTTCCGCGCTTCCGGCGCGACCTTCCTCGTTTTCGCCGACTACTGCCGCCCGGCGATCCGCCTCGCCTCGCTGGCCAGGCTGCCGGTGACCTACATCTTCACCCACGACTCGGTCGGCGTCGGCGAGGACGGCCCGACCCACCAGCCGGTGGAAACCGTCAGCGGCCTGCGCGTGATCCCGAACCTCGACGTCATCCGCCCGGCGGACGCCGAGGAAACCGCCGGCGCCTTCGCCGCGGCGATGCTGCGCACCGACGGACCGACGCTGCTGGCCCTGACCCGTCAGAACGTCCCCGCGATTCCCGGGCTTTCGCACGGCGCGCGCCGCGAGGGCGTGATCCGCGGCGCCTACATCGTCCGCAAGGAAAAGGGCGAACTGACCACCATCCTGCTCGCCACCGGCTCGGAGGTGCAGCACGCGCTGAAGGCCGCCGAGCAACTCGGCGACGGCGTGCGCGTCGTCTCGATGCCCTGCTTCGAGCGTTTCGACCGCCAGGGCGACGACTACCGCGAGAGCATCCTGCCGAAGAGCTGCACCAAGCGCATCGCCATCGAGGCCGGCGTGACCGGCCTGTGGTGGAAATACGTCGGCACCGAGGGCAAGGTCATCGGCATCGACCGCTTCGGCCTCAGCGCCCCCGGCGGCACGGTGATGAAGGAACTCGGCATGACCGCCGAGTCGGTGGTGGCGGCGGCGAAGTAAGGCGTCGCCGAATCCCGTCCCCGGGAGCGCCGTTCCTCATCGGGAACGGCGCTTTTCCCATCCAGCGAGCCCGGGACTCACCGGGCCGCTTCGACGATGCGCTCCCAGCGGGTCCGAAGCGGCTCGATCTCCAACCCGGCCGGCAGCGCCGCCAACCGTTCCCGCACCTGTGCCGGCTCGACCAGACGATGCCGCACCAGTTCGGCGAGAAATTCGAGATCCTTCTCCCTGCCGGCGACCAGCTTGGAAACGGCGAGATCGTGCGGTTCCAGACACCGGCCGGCGACTTGTCGCGTGTTCTCGTTGCGGATCTCCACCAGGCGGTCCCGCCAACCCGATGGCAGCACCGCGGTTTCCAGCCAGACTCCCTGGGCGTAGTAGCCGAAGGTCTCGTGAAACGGAGAACCCTCACCGATGGAGCCGTCCACGAGGTCGGCGTCCTTCGGATCGCGAAAGGTGAAGACATCGGCCTCCATCGAGCGCAGCAGGGACTCCGGCGCATCCGGGCAGGCTCCGAGGATCGCCTGGCTTCCCACCACCACGATTTCATCGGCACCCGTGATCGAGCCGGCTGCCCGGATCAGATGTTCAAGCTCGTGCCGGCGCATGGCTCCGCTTGATCTCCCATACTTCCTCCGGCGTCAGCACTCCGGCGAATGGACTGCTCTGCCGCAGGCGCGTTGCCTCCTCGGTCGCACTTTCGATGAATGCCGCCAGACCCTCAGGCGAGCGGGTCCGAAGGATCTCCGACCATTCCCGCATCGCCGGACAATCGCCGCGATTCCTGGTCCAGCGGATCAGGTTCATCCGGGCCTTCTCCATGACCGCTTCGGGGTCCGCACGCAATCGGGCCGCCACCTCGCGGTGGATCGCCATCGACTGAACCTCGCGGATCTTGTGCACGATGAGAAAATGCAACGAAGCCAGTCCGGCGTCAATCTCCCCGCCGCAGCAGCGGATGGCCCTGTTTCGCCGCCGTGCTGTGCGGCGGGCGCAGGTAGGCGGGTTGGGGAGGTTCCACGCGCAGGCGGTCCCGGGTCGGCTCGTCGAGTCCGCGCCAAGCCGACGCCAGCGCGGCGGCGGTCGGCACAACCTGCCTGACCTCCGTTTTCCCGGGCAGAGCCAGCCGCGAAAGGTCTTCCAGCGCATGCACCGGCCCGTCGATCATCTGTGACAACTCCGCGACTTCGACCAACTGCGGTTCCGGCAGGCCCTCGCCGAGCCGCACCCACCAGGCGCTGCCGCGGCGGGCGTCACCGACGACCAGCCCCTCTTCCAGGCCCAGCGCCAGCAGCGAGGAAAGCCCCACCACCCCGCAACCGTGGACCAGTCCGACGCCCTGAGCGGCGGCGATGCCGACCCGCGTGCCGCTGTAGCTTCCCGGGCCGGTACCGACGATGATTTCGTCGATCTTCCCGTCTCCGATGGCCCCGAGCGCCTTCTGCAGCGGGGCGAAGAGGAGGGCATGGTGATGCCGGTCGCTCTCGAAGCCCCCTTCGTACACCGTTTCGCCATCCCGGACCACCGCCAGCGAGGCGTGGGGAGTGCTGCATTCGATCGCGAGGATGAGCGCCACGGCGGCAAGGTAGCGGCCGGGCCGCAGGGGCGGCAAGGGCGGGCGATTCTCCCTTGCGCGTTTTCGCTCCTGTCGCTTTCTTCGCTCCGGGGCGTCCGACTTCCCGGCGTTCCGCAGTTTTTTAAAATCATGACCGAATACGCCAAAGGCCTCGAAGGGGTCATCGCCAACGAAACCGCGCTGTCGAATGTCGATGGAAAGCTCGGGCAACTGAGCTACCTCGGTTACCCCATCGACGAACTCGTCGAGAAATGCCGCTACGAGGAGATCATCTATCTCCTCCACTACGGCGCGCTGCCGAAGCAGCAGGAACTCGACAACTTCATGCACGCCCTGCGCGCCGAACGCGGCCTGCCGGACGGCGTGATCGATTTCCTCAAGAACGCCCCGAAGGACGCCAGCCCGATGGACGTGCTGCGCACGGCCGTCTCGATGCTTTGCCTCTACGACAAACGCACCGCCATCGGTGTGCCGGACATGGAGAAGGACGCCGCCATCGCGCTTTCGATCTGCGCCAAGGTCCCGACCATCGTCGCCGCCTACCACCGCTTCCGCCAGGGGCTGGAGCTGCCGCCCATGCGCGAGGACATGGGCGAGGCCCGCCACTTCCTCTACCTCCTCAACGGCAAGGAGGAGACCGACCGCGCGGTGCGCACGCTCGCCGTCGCGCTCATCCTCCACGCGGACCACGGCATGAACGCCTCGACCTTCGCCGCGCGGGTGACCATCGCCACGCTTTCCGACATGTACTCGGCCGTCACCTCGGCCATCGGCGCGCTCAAGGGGCCGCTCCACGGCGGTGCCAACGAAGGCGTGATCCACATGCTCGAGGACATCGGTGAGGTGGACAAGGTCGATGCCTACATCGCGGGCATGCTGGAGCGGAAGGAGAAGGTCATGGGCATCGGCCACCGTGTCTACAAGACGCTCGACCCGCGGGCGCCGCACCTGCGCCGCCTCGCGATCCAGCTCACCGAGGAACTCGGCGAGCCGAAGTGGATCCAGATGTCCGAGCGCATCGCCGAGATCATGCGCGAGAAGAAGGGCCTCGAGGCCAACGTCGATTTCTACTCGGCGACCGTCTATTACTCGCTGGGCATCCCGACCGACCTCTTCACGCCGATCTTCGCCATCGCCCGCACCAGCGGCTGGACCGCCCAGGTGCTCGAGCAGCTCCGCGACAACCGCCTCTACCGTCCGCAGACGCTCTGGGTCGGCCCCAGCGAGCTGCTGCCGGTCACGCCGATCGAGCAGCGCTGATGCCGTGAGCGCGCTCGATCCCGCCGCCTTCCTCGACGACTTCCGTCGCGAGGCAGCGGCACGGGGGTTTTCCTGCGAAACGCTGCTCGAAACGGCGGCCGGGCCGCTGCTCGGCTTCACCGGGCCGGGGTCGGGCGAGGCGGCCTACCTTTCCGCCGGCATCCACGGTGACGAACCCGCCGGCCCCCTCGCCGCGCTCGAGCTGTTGAAGGCCGGCGCCTTCGATGACGGCCGCGCGTGGACGCTGTGCCCCGCCGTCAATCCCACCGGCCTCGCCGCCGGCACCCGCGACAACGCCGACGGTCTCGATCTCAACCGCGACTACCTGAGGCGCGTCACGCCCGAGGTCCGCGCCCACGCCGCGTGGCTGGAGAGCCGTCCGATGCCCGCCCGGTTCCTGTCGCTGCACGAGGACTGGGAAACGACCGGCTTCTATTTCTACGAGATCAATCTCGGCCAAGACCGGCCCGACCGCTCGCGCGCGATCCTCGACGCCGTGTCGCCGTGGTTTCCGCCCGAGCCGGAGGCCCGCATCGACGACCACGACGTCCGGGCGCCGGGCTGGATCTACCACGAGGCCCGCGCCGATTTCCCCGACCACTGGCCCGAGGCGATCTTTCTCGCCGAAAGTGGCTGTCCGCTCTCCTTCACCTTCGAGACGCCGAGCACCGCCGCTCTCGATGATCGCATCCAGGCCCACGTCGCCGCGACCCGCGCGGCGCTGAAATGATGGATGGTGGTCGTGGAAACCGGCGGGCGCGTGGTGGTGCGCTGCCGGGAAGGAGCGTCCAACCATCTTTTCCAACCGCAGAGAGCGCAGAGGATCGCAGAGACCCGGGCTGATCGGAACGATCGGATCGCCGAATCGGCAGCGTGAAGTCCGGGTTGGAGATCGTCGGTTCCGGATTTCGCTATCTCTGCGTTCCTCTGCGCTCTCTGCGGTTGATCGACTCGATTCCGCGCGGGCTCGACGGGTGTCTTGCCCAAAGCGGTGACATCCGCCTTCGCCAGGGCTCCGGCGCGACAAGAGCCACCGCACTCCAAAAGAGAATCGGCCGCCCCGTGAGGAGCGGCCGACCATGAAACAACAGTGCCTGGAAAGGGGTCAGTTGACGGCGACGGCGGCGGAGCCGGTCTCGCCGGTGCGGATGCGGATCGCTTCCTCGACCGGGGAGATGAAGACCTTGCCGTCACCGATCTTGCCGGTGTTGGCGCTCTTCACGATGGCCTCGGCCACGGCGGCCGACTGCTCGTCGTCGATGATGATCTCGATCTTCACCTTGGGCAGGAAATCCACGGTGTACTCGGAGCCGCGGTAAATCTCGGTGTGGCCCTTCTGCCGGCCGAAGCCCTTCACTTCGGTCACCGTCATGCCCTGGATGCCGACTTCGGCGAGGGCTTCTTTGACTTCCTCCAGCTTGAACGGTTTGATGATCGCTTCGATTTTCTTCATGGTGACGGTTGGTCTGAGGGGAGAGAAGCAGTGGCCGTGCCAAGCCAATCTGCAAATTTTTTAGAACGCCGCGATTCTTAGGTGCTGGCGGGGACTTTGGCGAGAGCAAAGGCTGGCACCCCCGACTTTCGTTTCTCTCCGGACGTGTCAGGCTCGGCCCCGATGCTGCCGAGTCTCCGCGAGATCCTGAAGCGCACGACCTCGAAATGTCCGGTCTGCCGCCGCCCCTGTCCGGGAGAAGTCTGGCGGGGTGCCGACGGCCGGGTGTGGCTCGGGCGCACCTGCCCGGAGCACGGGCCGCACGACCAGTGCATCGCCCGCGACGGGCGCTTCCACTGGCTCGCCACCGGCGACGCGTCGAACGCCTGCGGCCCCGGCTGCGCCTGCCCGAGCGATCCGGCGGGCGCCACCGGCAGCCTCGGTGCCAACGCGGGCAAGCCCGGCACGCCGGAGAAGCTTGCCACCTGCCTGGCGCTCATCGAGATCGTCGATTCGTGCAACCTCGCCTGCCCGACCTGCTTCGCCGACTCGCCGACCGGCACCGCGGGCGAGCGGCTGCAGGCGCACCCGCTCGAGGAGCTGAAGCGGCGCATCACCGGCGTGCTCGAGCGCAAGGGCGGGATCGAGATCCTCCAGCTCTCCGGCGGCGAGCCGACCCTGCATCCGGAATTTTTTGAACTGCTCGACTGGATCCGCGCCGAGCCGCGTATCGACTACTGCCTGCTCAACACCAACGGGCTGCGGCTGGCGAGCGATGAGGCCTTTCTCAACGGCCTCGCCGAGCGGTCGGCGGCGGGTCGTTTCCAGCTCTACCTGCAATACGACGGACCCGGCGAGGCCGGCCAGGTCGAGCTGCGCGGCACCGACCTGCGCGAGCGGAAGCGGGAAATCATGCGCCGCTGCGAGGAGCGCGGCATCCCCTTCACCCTGGCGATGACCGTGACACCCGCCAACCTCGACCAGTGCTGGCCGACGGTCGAGGCCGGGCTGCCCTACGAGCGCTGCCGCGGCGTGTCGTTCCAGCCGGTCTTCGGCGGCGGACGCGGCGCGGGCGGCCCGCGGCGCCTGAACGCCTCGGACGTGGCGCTGTCGCTGCTCGACCATCCGGCAACGAAGCTTTCCGAAAAGGATCTGACGCCCCTGCCCTGCGGCGATCCGAACTGCGCGGTCATCGGCTACCTGCTGCGCACCCCGGCCGGCACCCGCAGCATTTCGGAGTTCATCGATTTCGCGGAAATGCAGGGCTTCCTGCGCGACAAGGTGCGTTACGAACTGGACGACCTCGTCCGCTGCGGCTGCGAAAACACCGAGCTGGGCGAGCTGCTCCACCGCTTCGAGATGGACGAGCGCCACGCCTTCCGCGTCTTCATCAAGCCCTTCATGGACGAGTGGGACTGGGACGAGGATCGGATCGACCGCTGCTGCACCCATGTCATCCGGCCCGACGGGCAGCTCGATTCCTTCTGCCGCTACTACGCGACGCCTCCCGCCGGATGATCACTCGACGATCCGCACCCGGTCGCCGAGGTCGAGGAGCTGGAAAAGCTTCGCCGCGTTTCCCGGCGGCACCCGGATGCAGCCGTGCGACGCCGGATAGCCGGGCACGTAGCCGCGGTGGAAGCCGAAGTCGCTGCAGCTCAGCCGCTGGAAGTAGGGCATCGACGCATGGTAGATCGTCGAGGTCCAGTGGCGGTAGCGGTTGGTGATGGCGAAGGTGCCGGTGCGGGTCGCGTAGCCGCGCTTGCCGGTCGAGACCTTGGTCCTGAAGATCTCCTCGCCGGAGCTGCCGAAGACCCGCAGCTCCTGGTCGGAAAGATCCACCAGCACCTGCCGCTCCTCGACCCACGGGTCCTTGCCGAGCAACAGCCGCATCATCGGCACGTCGTCGTGGCGGGCCGCGATGTTGATCGGCCACATCGAGTAGCGGCGGGTCCAGACGTGGCGGCGCGCTCCCTTGTCGAGCAGCACGCGCGTCGTTTCCACCGAACCGCTGTCCACCGCCAGCATGATGGGCGTGATGCGGCTGTCCTTGCGCAACAGCCAGCGCATCGTCTTGCCGCGCACGGTCTCGATGAAGGACTCCTCCACCGGCGAGGCAAGTGGGGCG
Organism: uncultured Verrucomicrobiae bacterium; assembly: GCA_937957985.1. GTDB lineage: Bacteria > Verrucomicrobiota > Verrucomicrobiia > Verrucomicrobiales > Akkermansiaceae > Haloferula. The sequence goes on along the minus strand of CALGOH010000131.1, from coordinate 18,023 downwards.
TTGACGTCGACGCCGCGCTCGACCAGGGCGCGCACCGTTTCGGAACGGCCGCGCGCGATCGCCACCAGCAGCGGCGGCACGCCCGACGGGCCCTTCAGGTCCGGGTGGGCGCCGGCCTCGAGCAGCCGCATGGCGAGCGCGTCGCCACCCATGGAAACCGCCGTGGTGAAGGGCGTGTCGAGGAACGGGGCGCGCGGCGGGTTCGGGTTCGCGCCGTGGGCGAGCAGCAGCGCCGCGAGTCCGCCGCGGCCGCTACGGCAGGCATCGTACAACAGCCCCTCGGGCACCCCGGTGTAGCCGAGAAAGAGATGGAGCAGGCCGAGGTCGTCCTCCGCGATGGCACGACGGACGAGACAGATCCCGTCCGGCGGCGACGGATCGGCCCCGAAGCGCAGCAGCCACCCGATCTTCTCCCGCTCCCCCGCCTGGTGGGCCTCGGCCAGCGACTGGTTGAGGCGCGCCGCGTCGGGCACCGCACCGAGCCGCCACAACGTCCTCGCCAGCTCGAAGTCGCGCGTTTCCAGCGCCCGCGCCAGCGGCGTGAGTCCGTCGCGGTCCGGCAGGTTCGGATCGGCCCCCGCCCGCACCAGCGGTCCGACCTCCTCGAGCCATCCCTTGCGCACGGCGATCACCAGCGCCGATTCGCCCTCGGCATTGGTCGCGCCGCAGTCGGCACCGAGTTCGATGAGTTCCATCGCGAGCTTCTTCCGGCCCGCCGCCATCGCCACGTGGAGCAGCGGGCTGCCGTCGGCATCCTTCTGGTGCGGATCGGCCCCGCCCTGCATCAGCGTGCGCACGAAGGCCATCCGACCGTGGCGGATCGCCCACGGAAGGAGGCGCGAGCCGTCCGTGGTGAGGCCCTCCGGGCGGGCGCCGGCCGCCAGCAGCCGCTCCACCAGCGCGCTCTCGCCTTTTTCCACCGCGAGCGCCAGCGGGGTGACCTCGCCGGGGCCCGGCGCGTTGACGTCCGCCCCGGCATCGACGAGCAGCCAGGCGGCGTCGAGCTGGCCGCCGTCGATCGCGCGGTGGAGCGGCGTCCGTCCTTCCGCGTCGCGGTGGCCGCTGTAGATGCCGGCGGTGAGCAGCAGCCGCAGCGTGTCGACGTCGTCCTCCTCGACCGCCCTCAGCAGGGCCGGTCCATTGGCCTGGATTCCGCGTTCGCCGAGTTCGGTCATCGCGCGGTGCTTCGGCGAATCGCACGAAGCCAGGGCCAGCACCCCGAGGGCGAGGCCGGTCCACCACGATGGAGCGGAAGCATGCACAACCGCCACACCGCTAGCACCCCGCCGACCCAAGCTCAAGATCGGGCGCGCTTCAGGACGCGGACCGCAGGAGGTAGCCCGCGACCCAGCCCTCGCGCCCGTCGGCATGGCGGCACCAGTGCCAGCCGTGGATCTGCCGCAGCGACTCGAGTTCGTCGCCGCGTTTCAGGACCAGCACGGTGGGGTCGAAATCCTCCATCGCCGAGAAGCGGCCCTCGCCCAGCGGCTCAAGGATCTCCTCGGGCAAGTAGCCACCGCGGCCACGCCCGTCGATCGCCCACACCCAGCCCGGCCAGGCGCGGTCGGCCGGACCCACGTTCACTTCCTGTCCGGCGCGCAGCTCGATCGGGTTGCGGTCGCGCTCCTCGTAGTCGGCATTCGCCACGAATTTCGCCATGCCCCGATGCTGGGACGCCCGGGGCCCGATTCCAAGCCCGCGGTCGGCGCCTCGGCGGGAAATCATCGTCGGGCGAAAAGTTGGCACCGCCGCTGCTTGCATTCGTGGTGGATGGTTCCGTGGCGGGTCGGAGATTTTCTGGGTTTGTCTTTCGACCCGCCACGGTGATCCACGGCCGGAGAGGGGTTTCATGGGTTTTTCCTCCCTCCGGCCGTGGTGATCCACTCTTTCCCCCGCCGAAAAGGTGCCGGTCGCGGGAGGCTAGTTCTTCCCGTCCAGCCCCGGCAGCTTGAAGCGCTCGTTCGGCACACGCGCGGCATCCATCGTCCGGACCATCCCGCCCACCCGGTCCGGATGCTCCGCCGCCAGGTCGTTCCGCTCGCCGATGTCCTTCGACAGATCGAAGAGCTGCGGTTTGCCGAAGGCCCCCGGCTTGAGCCCGTACTGGACGAGTTTCCAGTCGCCCGCCCGCAACGCACGCCGCCCGCCCTGCTCGTGGAACTCCCAGTAGAGATGGTCGTGCGTCCGCTGCTCACCCTTGCCGGTAAGGGTGGACGCATAGGAAATGCCCTCGATGTCCCGCGGGACCTCGACGCCCGCCAGCTCGCAGGCCGTCGGCAGGAAATCCCAGAACGCCGACGGGTGATCGACGTCGCCGCGGTCCGCGATCCCCTTCGGCCAGTGCGCGATGAGCGGCACGCGGATGCCGCCCTCGTACAGGTCGCGCTTGCCGCCGCGCAGGGGACCGTTGGAATCCAGCATGCCCGGCTTGTAGCCGCCCTCGTAGTGCGAGCCGTTGTCGCTCGAAAACAGCACCAGCGTGTCTTCGCTCACTCCCTTTCCCTCCAGCGCCTCCATCACGCGGCCGACGTAGCCGTCGATCGCCATCACCATGCCGGCATAGTTGCCCATCACGTTCGTCGTCTTCGAGTAGTGGGACTTCTCCGGCAGGTAATCGACGTCGCCCTCGATCTCGACCACCCCGCCCTCCGGAGCGAGCACCGAGGCGTGCGGGATCGGATAGGACAGGACCATGAAAAACGGTTCGCCCTCCGGATTCTCGCCGATGAACTTCTCCGCCCGACGGGTATAGAGCTCGGCGTCGTAGTCCGTGCCCTCGTGGAGCGAGTTGCCCTCGAGCACGACCTTTTCGGCCTGGTCGTAGACGAACTTCGGATAGCGCCAGTGCCCGTCGACGTGACTCGTCGTTCCATAGAAGACATCGAAGCCCTTGTTGAGGACCTCGTCCGGGTCCTGCGTGTTGCCGGTGACGCACGACTTGCCGATCATCGCGGTGCGGTAGCCGGCGGACTTGAGCAGGCGGGCGACGGTGATGTCCTGCGGGTCGGGACGCAGCGCGAAGGCGCCGTTGCCGCGGATCGAGGCGTGGCCGGGATCGCGGCCGGTCATCAGCGAGCAACGCGACGGCGCGCAGACCGTCGCGCCCGAATAGTGGTCGGTGAAACGCAGGCCGTTGGCCGCCAGGCCGTCGAGCACCGGTGTCTTGAAATGCTTCTGGCCATAGCAGCCCAGGTCCCCGTAGCCGAGATCGTCGGTGATGATAAAGATGATGTTGGGTTTCGCCGCCGCGACAGCAGCAAGGAGATAGAGGAGCGACAGCACGCGTTTCATGGACGCATTCATACGGGCCGAGAACCGCCAAGGTAGCAAGAAAGCTTCGGAGACGGGTCGTCCCCGGCCCGCAACCAAGGAGGCACGCCTTGTTCAGGCGGCATTGACGCGTGGCGGGGCGTCGGAAACGTGCAGGCCCCGACGATGAGGGGGCAGCGGCCGGTGGTCGGAACTCCGATGCACGACCGCTTGCGGAAGAAGCGGGCGGCTGCCCCGGAGAACGATCGACTTCGCAGGGCGAGGGCGCCCTGCCTCCAAACTCACTTGTCCTTCTTCGGCGCCGGCTTCTTGGCGTCGCCGGCCGGCTCCTTGGCCTCCTCCTTCTTCTCCGGAGCGGCCTTCTTCTTTTTGTCGTCCGGCAGGTATTCGATGAGCTTCTTGCCGGCCTCGGGCAGCGGCTCGCCACCACCGAGGGTGAGCTGGTAGAGCGAGGCGACCGAGGCTCCCTCCTCCAGGCGCAGCGCGCCCGCCGATTGCGGATCCTCGTCCGGCGTGCCATGGAGCTTGATCGCCAGCTTCACCCCTTCGTCGGCGAGGTAGAGCCGCATCGCGTTGCGGGCGGACTCCGCGGCGATCCGCTCGGAGGCGCCGGTGTCGGCGGTCATGCCGATGTTGTAGGCGTTGATCGCCTCGATCGGGCGCTCGAGCGCCTCGAGCGCGAGGCCGAGGCAGTAGCCGACCTGGGTGCGCTGATAGCCCGGGATCTCCTTTTCGAGCCACTCCTTGGCCAGCAGTTCGAGCCGGCTCCACTCCTTCACCCGCACGGCTTCCCACAGGGTGTAGAGCTCGAGCTGGTCGCGCTGGTGCTGGCGCGTGAGGCTCTTGCGGTCCACCGGCAGGAACTTGTCCTGCGCGGCCTTGAGGCCGTCGAGATCGCCGAGCTTGCGCAGGCACTCCATCTCGTAATAAGCCGCCAGCGACGAGTGGTTGTCCGGCAGCTCGACGAGTTCGTTGTACTTGGTGCGGACCTGGCCGAACTTTTCCCGGGCCTCCGAGTACTTGCGGCCCTGGTAGAGATCCATCGCCTCGGTGAACTCCGGCGGCTCGACGAGCCACACGGCCTGGAACTTGCTCAGGTCGGCGACGACGGAATCCACCCCGCGCTCGGTCTCGAAGTAGCGGATCTGCTTGTCGGTCGCGGCGGCGATCCACACGCGCGGGGCCTCCCGGTCGTTGATGATCAGGTAGGCCTCCTGCTGGAAGCGCTGGGCCTGGACGGTGGCCACCGTGGCGAGGGCGGCGATGGAGAATGCGAAGGCTTTCATGGTCGTGATGAAGTGATGGGTTTCAGCGGGCTTCCTCGGCGAGTTGCTCCTTGGACTTCACCTCGGGGCTGGCGACGTACTGTTCGACGAGGCGCTCGACCTCCTTCCACTGCTCGACCTCCTCGGCGGTGGCCTTGACGTCCTCCCCGGTGACGATGCGGCGGGTGCGGTCGATGTACGACCGGCCGAGGTTGTAGGCGCCCTGGCGGTCGGGCACGCCGTTGGCGGCGGTGCCGTCGCGCTTCCAGAAGATCTCCATCGCCCGCTTGGTCGCCGGGGCGGAGATGCGCAGCGCGCCCGGGTAGGTGTTGGCGGTGTTGATGAACGAGGCCAGCGCGTCCTCGGTCATGCCGAGCTTGTCGTACGCCTCGCCCAGCAGCATCGCGACCTCCGGCTTCTTCGAGCTGTAGCCCTTCTCGCGGTCGAGGTAGAGGCGGGCGTTGTCCTTGGCCTCCTTGTGGTCGCCCACCTCCATCTGGGTGACGATGAGCTGGTAGAGCGCGCGGTCCTTGTCGGCCCGGTCCTGCGAGTCCTTCAGGATGCGCTGGAAGTCGGCGATGGCCTCCTTCTTCTCGGCGGCGGAACCCTGCGCGAGCACCGCGGCGCGGCCGAAGAGGGCCGGAAAACGGTACGACTTGTCGTCGCGCGACAGCGCCTCTTTGTAATAGTCGAGCGCCTCGCGCGGCGTGTTGGTGTCGCGGATGAAGTCACCCACGCGGACCAGGATGAAGTTCGACAGGTCCTTGAGGTCGAAGTCGCGCTTGAGGTCCTGGAAGATGACCTTGATGCCGGCCTCGGCGTTGATCTTCTCCTGGTCGGTCTCGGCGGATTTGAGCTGGTCCTCGTAGACGCCGATGATCGCGATGCGCAGCAGCGCCCGTGCGGCCCGGTTCGAGGCCGTGATCTTCGGGAAGTTGTAGTAGTGCTCCTTGAGCTGCTCGGGCGTGTGGTTCTCGAGGTAGGCCTCGGTGTAGGAACCGATCGCCTCCTCCATGCCGACCGCGCCGGGCGTGGTGGCCAGGTCGGCGATCACGTCGCGCAGGCGGTTGAGCGCCTCCTCGCCGCGGCCGACCGACTGCATCGCGTGGATCTGGGCCACGGCGACCTGCGCCTTGTAGGGCGAGTCCGGATACTCCGCCCAGAACTTGTCGGCGAAGGGGATCGCGTCCTTCATCCGGTTCGGGTCGTCCTTCTTCTTCGGCTTCTCGCCGAGCATGGCGACCAGGTAGTTGAGCGCCTCGCCGGCCACGATGTCGTTTCCGCGCCGCTCGGCGAGCTCGAGGGCCTTGAGGTAGTACTTCTCGGCCTCGGCGTCCTCGTTCTCGTTCTGGAGGACGTTGCCCTTCAGGTTGTAGGCCATGTCGATGACCTCCGAGTTCGGGAACTCCGTCTCGAGCCGGTTGAGCTTGTCGAGCGCGGCTTCGAACTCGTCGAGCGCGTAGTGACAGTTGGCGCGGTCGTAGAGCGCGAAGGGGAAATAGATGTTCTCGGCCGGGTTCGGGAACTTCTCGAGGAAGGCGTCGAGCAGCTTGGCCGACTTCGACCAGAACTGGAGCCGCGACAGGTTCGACGCCTGGAAGTAGAGCGCCGCCTGATCGAACTTGCTCTCCGGGTAGAGCTCGACGTGCTGGTCGAGCAGGGGCTGCGCCTCCTTGTAACTACCCGTGTAGTAGTAGCTGCCGCCGAGCACGTGAAGGCAGATGTCGTGCTCCGTCTCGCCCTCCTTGAGGCGCGGCAGCATCTCGCTGGCGATCTCGATGCACTTCACGTACTCGCCGCTGTAGAAGAGCGAGGTGAGCATCAGCCGCCGCACGGCGGGCACGTGCTTCGAGTCGGGGAAGGTCTTGAGGAAGAGCATGCCGTATTTCTCGGTCTCCATCACCTCGCCGATCACCGAGGCGGTGCGGACGAGGTTGTAGAGGTGGTCCTCCCGCTTCTTGCTTTTGGAATAGAACAGCTCGAGCTGCTTGTAGCTGGCGTAGGCGCCGCGCACGTTGCCGTAGCTTTCGTGGATGAAGCCGGTGGCGGCGAGCTGGATCACCTCGTTCGGGTCTCCCGAGGCGAGCTGCTTCTCGAGCATGTCCTGCGAGTTCTTCAGCTCGCTGCGGCGGATCACCCGGGTGCCGTCGACCACCCCGGGGCGGTCGCCGAGGCGCGCGAGCCGGCTTTCGACGTCCTGCAGCATCACCTTGGTCGAGGGGATGAGCTGGTAGAGCACGAAGGCGCTGGCCTCCATGTCGGCCTGGTAGGCCCTGCCGGCGAGGGCGAGGAAAAGCGTCGAGTAGGCCGGCATGTCGTAGGGCTCGATCACGATGTCGGAGCGGTTCTCGTTGACGAACGCGAGCAGCGACTTCTCGTCGCGCTCCTCGATCACGGCATCGACCAGCGCCTGGAAGGCGGCGACGATGCCCGCCTCGGGCGTGCGGTACTCGACCTTGTTCTTCAGCGCGGTCTCGAAGTGCTTCACGCCCTCCTCGATCTTGTTGAGCTTGAGGTGGCAGATGGCGAGGTTGATGAAGAAGGATCCCGGCTCGAACTTGTCGCGGGTCTTGTCACGCTCCTGGAGGAACTTCTTGAACATGCGCAGCGCGGTCTCCCAGTCCTCGCCGCCCATCGCGGCGTTGCCCCACTGGAGCAGCGCCCGCTTCGCGAAGATGTTGCTGGAACCGGCGTTGTCCTGCTTGTTGGCATACTTCTGGTAGCAGGTTTCGAAGGACTTCGCGGCGTCGTCCCACTTCTGGAGCCTGAGCTCGCAGATGCCCTTGCGGTACCAGGTCACGCCGAACTGCGGGCCGTAAAGGGTGAGCGCGGTGCCGTCGAAGCGGTTGGTGCACTCGGTGAGGACCTGCAGCGCCTCGGCCCACTTGTCCGCCTTCATCAGGTCGGTGGCCTTGGCGTTGAGCGTCTGCGGGGTTTCGAGCTGGGCATGGGCCGGACCGATGAGGTGGCCGGCGGCGAGGGTCAGCGCCAGCAGCGGCAGGAAGAGGCGTCGCAAGGGATTCATGGCTTGGTTTTCGGAGTTTTCGGAAAAGGGAAGCGCCGACTCGCGCATCCCGCAAGGGGCAACGGACCGGCGCCTCGAAATCTTGGGGGGTTCACGGGCGGCTCAACGCGATGCCGGCGATCAGGGATCGACCAGATCGGTGAAGGTGACTTTCGAAATGCCGACGCCGGTGAGGGCGTTGAGGACGTCGATCACCCGCTGCTGCTTCGCCTCGCCGTCGACGTAGATCTGCACCAGCGGCTCGGCGCTGGCCGACTTGGCGCTGTCGTAGTAGGCCTTGAGGTCCTCGTAGAGCATCGGCACGTCGCGCGAGTCGACATTCGAGTCCATCGGGATCTGGCCGGCGCCGGAGCCGACGTAGATCGCCCCGGCGGCGTCGATGCGGATCAGCTTCGGCTCGATCTCCGGCGGTGTCTCGCTCGGAGCGGCGGCGGGGAGCTGCATCGGCACGTCGCTTTCGCGCGGCTGGATGGTCGTGGTGACCAGGAAGTAGATGAGAAGCAGGAAGGTGGCGTCGATGAGCGAGGAGATGTCCAGCTTGGGCAGGTCCTCCTCGATCTTCTCGTGTCGCTTGTGGCGGGCCATGGTCGGGCTTTTGCTTGGGGCTTCAGTTGGGCTCGAAGCCGTAGGTGGCGAAGATGACCTGATCGACCCCGGCCCTGGCGGCGATGCGGATCACCTTGCGGGAGTGCTTGAAGACGGCCCGCTTGTCGCCGCGCAGGTGGAGGCGGGGCTCGTAGCCGAGCAGGTCGATGTCCTCCTTGGCCTTCTGGATGTAGTCGAAGATGTCCTCGTCGGTCTCGAGCTTCTTGCCGTCCTTGGAGCCGCCCTCGTCGAAGACGTCGCCGTCATCGTAGATGTTCACCACGATCCGGCCGTTCTTGTCCTCCTGCGGGTCGGCGTTGCTGGCGATCGGCGGTTCGACGTTGGGGTCCTGCCTGACGATGATCATGGTCGCATTGACCAGGAAGAAGATCAGCAGCAGGAACACCATGTCGATCATCGGCGACATGTCGATCGCCAGATCGTCGCCTTCGTTCTCCTTGGCTCTGCGGAGTCGGTTGGAGGCCATCGCTTCGGGTTTCGGCGGGTGGTCGGACGGGTCGGCGTGGCGGCGGGATCAGGTGGCGATGCCTTCCGGGATCTTCGCCAGGTAGGCGTCCTGGTTGACCGTCTGGACCGAGGCGTTGACCAGGTCCTCGGCGGCGTGGTGGCACTCGGCCACCAGGTTGTTGAGCTTGTTCTTGAAGAAGAAGTAGGCGAGCAGCGACGGGATGGCGGTGATCAGGCCCCACATGGTGGTGAGGAGGGCGACGGAGATCGACCCGGCGAGCTGGGTGGGATCGGCCTGGCCGGACTCGGCGAGGATGCCGAAGGCCTGGACCATGCCGATGACCGTTCCGAGAAGTCCGAGCATCGGGGCGGCCTGGGCGACGAGCGAGATGTAGTTGACCCAGGTCATCGACTTGCGGTTCTCGTTGATGGAGAAGTCGGCGATCGCGTCCTCGATCTGGTCGCGGCCGAGGTCCTCGGGGCGGGTGGCGTCGATGTTCGGCAGCGAGTAGGCCATCATGCGGCCGAGGTAGGAGGGATGCGAGGCGGCGAGCTCGATCGCGGAGCGCACGCGGCAGTTCGTCATGTGATCCATCAGCGCCATCTTCAGGTCGTCGGGGCAGAACTTCGTCTTGGTCAGGTTGATGAAGTTGAAGACGCTCAGGGCGATGAGGGCCAGGACCGCGAGGCCGATGAAGATCATCGTCGGGCCACCATCGAGCACGTACTTCTGGAGCGCGTTCTTGTCCGCCGGAGCATCCTGGGCGAACAGCGCCGGAGCGGTGACGAGGGCCGTGGTGACGATGGCGACCGGCAGCCGGCGCGAACGGGAGACGAGGTTATCGATCATGATGAAATCAGGTTTTGCGAGATGGTTAGCCGCGGCATTCTGGGAATCCCGGCATGTCCGACAAGGAAAGATTTCAAAAAGAAACTACGGAAGGGCGAGGCATCTTGGGTCGAAGTTTCCGTTAACCTATTTGCGCGTCATGACCGGCTTCCGGCGTCGCGGAAAAAGCTCGGTACAAATCGGGCAGACCGTGCCGTCGCAGCCGCGCGCGGTGCAGTGTTCGCGGCCGTAGAAAATGATCCGCAGGTGGAGCGCGTTCCAGTGCTCGCGGGGGAACAGCTTCTTGAGGTCGCGCTCGGTCTGCTCGACCGATCGCCCGTCGGTGAGCTTCCAGCGCTGGGCGAGGCGGTGGATGTGGGTGTCCACCGGAAAGGCCGGCACGCCGAAGGCCTGCGCCATGACCACCGAGGCGGTCTTGTGGCCGACCCCCGGCAGTTCCTCTAGCGCCTCGAAGTCGGTGGGGACCTGGCCGCCGTGCCGGTCGATGAGGATTTTTGACAGCCCGGCGATCGCCTGGGACTTGCGCGGCGACAGGCCGCAGGGGCGGATGATTTCGCGGATCTCCCCGACGGGCAGCCGTGCCATCGCCGCGGGCGTGGAGGCCCGGGCGAAGAGCCGGGGCGTGACCTGGTTGACCCGCAGGTCGGTACACTGCGCCGAGAGCAGGACGGCGACCAGCAGCGTGAAGGCGTCGCGATGATCGAGCGGCATCGGCGTTTCCGGATACAGCCCGGCAAGTCGGCGGTCGATGTGCGCGGCGCGCTCGGCCTTGGTCATGCCGCGAGCTTCGGGATGGCGGGTGCGGGTTTCAAGCCGCGGACTCGCGCGGCGCCCCGGTCACCGCATCGCGGTGTGGCTGCCGCCGGTCTTGCGCTGGATGGCGGCGTACATCTGCCGGCAATGGGAATACCCGAGGCGTCCCGAAAGGATGTTCGCGCTGCGCTCATACGAACCCCAGCGGACGACCGCGAGCTCGACGTTGCGCCGGCCCCAGGCGTTCATGTGCTGCTTGCTCGGCTTGTAGAGGTCCACCGTGCCGGTGCCCAGCAAAGCCGAACCGTAGTCATCGACCACATACAGGTGCGGCATGCCCTTGATCTTGAAGGTGGTTCCGACCGGATACACCGACCAGTCGGCGGCGGCGCTGCGGACGCGTTCGGAGTAGCGCAGGGGCGTGCCGGAGGCGTTCATCGAGCCGTATTCGAGATGGTCGTCCTCCGAGCAGGTGTAGGCGGTGGTGCGGACCACCCGCACCCGCTCCCGGCTGTAGAGCGGCATGCCGTGCTTGTCCTTCGGCAGCGCCCGGCCCTGGGCCATCAGCGAACCGCTCGGAGTCGCGGGATGGTAGCTCATGCCTCGGCCACCGTGGCTCAAAAAGCCGCCGCTCGCGGCGCGGTCCTTGGAAACGATGGCGAGATCGCTGCCGCAGCTGGCGAAGAGAACAACCAGGGGCGCGAGGAGAAGCGGGAGGCGACGCATAAATATCGTTGAGAAGCGTTGATCTTCAGAGACTTCGAATCTCGAATTCAGCGGGTTTTACGCATCACGGGAATCGACCGCAATGCAATTCTCGAACCGTTAGGTCGGAGGGGGCCGATTCTCTTTAAAATGTTAGCTTGTCCCGTCGGTTCTGGTCCGTAGGCTCGCGCCAATCTGATGATGAAAAGACCTACCGCCCTGGTGTTCCCGCTCGCCCTCGGAGCAGCGATCTTCGTCGGCCAATGGATCACCTCTCCGCCTCAGGAATCCGGGAAATCGGCGGCGGTGCCGGAGCGCACCCCACCACAGTCGTCGAGCGGCGCCTCGGAGGAATGGATCGAGGTTCCCCGCCGGAGCCCGGTCTCCACGACCTCCGATTCCCCGGTCTCTTCCTTCCATCCCGATTCGATCGACGAGTGGCTGATCCCGGTGAAGCGCGAGACGCTGCCGGAAGACACCTGCGAAGAGCGCCGCGCCATGGCCGAGGCCTACCGGAAGTACCGTCACCTCTCCGACGACGAACTCATCGACTCGCTGCCCGGGCGCTACGCCGAGATGGCGAGGAACTACCGCCGCGACCTGAGCACCTACGACCCCAACAGGAGGAGGATCCTCTGCTGGGGTCCGGGCACTCCGCCTTCCGTGGTGGAGGCCTTCCGTCGTCTGGAGACCGCGGCGGGGCTCACCGAGGGGGGACGCGCGGCCCATACCGCCGCCACCCAGTACGATCTCGACCGCCACTGGGACGTCACCGCCACCGACGGCCCGGGCAACGAACAGCAGGGTCTTCCCGTCACCGTGACGTGGAGCCTCCCGGAGGACGGCACCCTGGTCCCGTGGATCATCGAGGACGAAGACAACCCGAAGACGGCGTCCGACTTCCGGAACTGGCTCTCGGGCCTGATCGGCGGCGATCCGGACGGCGACCCCAGGCTTCAGCCGTGGTTCCGCACGCTGGAACAGGCCTTCGACCTCATGGAGGAACGAAGCGGGATCGACTTCGTCTACGAGCCCGCGGACGACGGGGTCGAATTCGACCTCGGCAACCCCGGCATCCTCGGCACCCGCGGTGACATCCGGCTCGGTGGACGCTTCGTCGATGGAAACAGCGGCATCCTCGCCTACGTCGCCGACTTCCCGGACTACAGCGACATCGTCTTCGACACCGCCGACAACTTCTACGACGAAGTGACCACCAAGCCCGAGAAGCTGGTGCAGGTGCTCGCCCACGAGATCGGTCACGCCGTCGGCCTCTACCACGTCTGCCCCATCAACGAGACGAAACTGATGGAGCCTTTCTACAGCGACGCCTTCTTCGGGCCCCAGTTCGACGACAACTACACCCTCAGCCGTCTGTATGGAGATCCCCAGGAAAGGACCGCCTCGGCCCGCAACAACGACACGCCGGCAGACGCCAGCAGCCTGACGCTCAAGACGTCGCTCGGGTCGATCGACTGGTTGAGCGTCGATGACGATGGCGATGTGGACTACTACAAGTTCAGCTCGCCGGCCGGTCGCAAGGTGAGCTTCCAGGTCGCCCCGCCGACCCTTCTCGGAGGCGGCTATCTGGAGGGTCCGCAGGTCGGCAACTGTGACACCGGCAATCCCTTCAACCCCACCCTTCAGCTCAACCTCCAACTCGAGCTTCTCGACACCGACGGTGTCACCGTGCTGACCACCGCCATCCCCCGGCCCCTCGGGCAGCCCAAGCAGATCATCGACTACGAGATCACGACGCCGGGAGACTATTTCATCCGCGTGAGCGGCCTCGGCGGCAACACCTCGCAGACCTACAAGCTCGCGTTCTTCAGCGAGTTCACCGACGACGCCCCCGGTCTCGTCATCGAATCCTACGAGCTGGTGGACGAATCGAACCTGCCGAACAACGGCGCCGCCGATCCCGGGGAGACGGTCCGTCTCGATGTCGTGGTGACCAACGTCGGTTTCGCCGACGCCACCGACGTCGAAGCGACGGTGTCGGGGCCCGACCGCTCCACCGCCTTCCACGGCGCCGATTTCTTCCCGCTGATCCCCGTCGGCGAGTCCCAGACCATCAGCTTCCTCTTCGCCCAGGACGGCACCTGCGGTGAAGTCGTCACCCTGGATCTCGGGCTGACCGCTCCAGGCGGATTGGACTTCTCCTCGACCATCCCGCTTCACCTCGGCGAGGAGACCACCGCCACCCTGGTCGGCACCGACGCCGAGGGGTCGGACGCCCTTCCCGTCGGCTGGACGAGCACCACCACCGGCGCCGGCACCGGCTGGAAGGTCACCAAGAACAATCCCGACAGCGGTGCCCGCGCCCTGTTCGCCGGGACCACCGCTTCGCCCAGCGAGAGCATCCTCACCTCGCCGGCCACGACGGTGCAGCCCAATACGGAGGTAAGCTTCCGCCACAACTACCAGCTCGAGACCGGCTACGACGGCGGCGTCCTCGAATATTCGCTGAATGGCGGCGCCTGGGGCGACCTGCTGGTCTCGCTGCCCAGTGGAGGCACCATCGTCGAAGGCGATTACCCCAGATTCCCAACCGGAGCGTACGAAATCATCTACAGCAACCCGACCTACCAGTCGCCGATCGCGGGACGCCCGGCGTGGACCGGTATCGGCCCGGGCTACGTCACCACCCGCGTGCGCCTGCCGGAGGTCTGGATCGGCCAGTCGATCCGCTTCCGCTGGATCCTCGCCGACGACATCACCTTCAGCCGCGTTGGCTGGTGGCTCGACGACATCGACGTCAACATTCCCGACCCCACCTGCATCGCCTTCCGTCCGGAGCTGACCCTGACCACCGCGGACACCCAGGTCGCCGAGGGCGGTGCCGCCGCCACGGGAACCCTGTCGACCCCGCTGCCGCTCGGGCAGGCGGTGCCGGTCACCCTCGAGATCAGCGGCGATGCCGACGGGGCGGACCTGTCGTCCACCGTCTCGCTGGTCCTGCCCGCGGGCGAGACCAAGCTCGACTTCCCGATCGAGGCCCTTGAGGACTTCGCCGCGGAAGGCACCGAGACGCTGACGCTCAGCATCCCGACCGCCGAGCCCGGCTACGCCGCCGGGACCCCGATGTCGATCAGCCTCGACATCCTCGACGGCGCCGCCGGCTACGCGGCGTGGGCGACGGGTGGCGAGCCCTTCGATGGTGACGCCAACGGCGACGGCGTGCCGGACGGCATCGCCTTCCTGCTGGGCGCCGCCGGTCCCGGAACCGACGCCACCGACCTGCTTCCGACCGCCAGCGAAAGCGGTGGCAACCTGATCCTCGAGTTCAGTTGCCTGCCGATCGCGGACCGCGCCGGCGCCACGCTCGAACTGCAGCACAGCAACGACCTTGGCATCGGCGATCCCTGGCTCGGCGTGCTCGTGCCGGATTCCAGCGGTGGTCCGATCAACGGCGTGACCTTCGTGGTGACGCCCGGGGTCGGCGGCCTCAACAACGTCGTCGCCACCATCGACGCGTCACAGGGATCCGGCGGCAGGCTGTTCGGTCGACTCGAAGGCACCGAGTAACCGCGGCCCCCGCGGCGGACCCGGGCGCTCCGCGTCCGGGTCGTTCGCCCGACCCGACGGGTGGTCGGCCTCATGTCGTCATCCGCCCGTGACAAAACCGCGTCGTCACCTTGGAATGCGGCGTCCGTCCGGGGCAAGCCCCGGGCTCATCGCCTCTTCCTGCTGACGCCACGGTCTCATGACAGCCTCCGACAAGCCCGCCCCGGATCAGAGCGACACGCTCATCGGCCAGTTCAAGTCCTTCAGCGGCGTCTTCTGGGTGTCGGGATGGATGGAGCTCATCGAGCGCTTCTCGTACTACGGCGTGCGGGTCATGCTGCCCGTCTTCATGGTCGCCGCGCTCGGCGAGGGAGGGCCCGAGCTGAACCAGATCCAGAAGGGCGAGATCTTCGCCCTGTGGGCCATCGTCCAGTCCTTCGTGCCCATCCTCTCCGGCGGATTCGCCGACCGCTACGGCTACAAGATCAACATCGCCGCCGCCACCCTGCTCAAGATCATCGGCTACCTCATCATGGCCGCCTGCATCCCGCTGGCGGAAACGATCGCCGGCAGATCGCTCGCCGAGGCCCGCGCCGAGGGCAGCGAGCCCGGCTACTGGGTGCTGCTCGCCGGGGCGATGTTCGTCGCCTTCGGCACGGCGATCTTCAAGCCTGGCATCGGCGGGCTGATCGCCAGCCAGCTCGACAAGCGGAACTCCTCGCTCGGCTGGAGCATCTTCTACCAGCTCGTCAACGTCGGCGGCTTCCTCGGCCCGCTGATCGCCGGCTTCCTCAGCGGCTGGAACTTCGCCTACGTCTTCTACGTCTGCTCGGCCGCCGTGGCCCTGAACTTCATCCCGCTGTTCTTCTTCAAGGAACAGGCCCGGATGGCGACCGCCGAGGGCGAGGAGAAGCCGGGGCTGCTGCGCATGCTCCTGGAGTGGCTGCGCCTGCTCTTCGAGTCGTTGCGCGGGCTGCTCGAGCCGCGGCTGTTCTTCTTCACCATCAGCTTCGCCGGCTTCTGGCTGCTCACCTTCCAGCTCTTCGACATCCTGCCGAACTTCATCGACGACTGGGTCGACTCCCGCCGGCTCGCCTCGTGGCTGGGCACGATCATCGGCCAGGACACGGTGCCCAAGGTCAACGGCGGCAACCTGACCCAGGAGTGGATGATCCTCTTCAACTCGCTGCTGATCAGCATCGGCACCTTCCTCATGGGCTACTTCACCCGCAAGGTGCCCACGCTGGTGAGCATCATCATCGGCATCATGATGGCCATCCTCGCCACCTACGGGCTCGGCATGAGCATGAACGGCTGGTGGATCCTCGGCGCGATCGGCTTCTTCTCGCTCGGGGAAATGCTGTCCGGCCCCGGCACGTCGCGCTACATCGTCGAGATCGCCCCGCCCGGCCGCGAGGCGCTCTACATCGGCTTCGGCAACTTCAC
Source organism: uncultured Verrucomicrobiae bacterium (assembly GCA_937957985.1). Taxonomy (GTDB): domain Bacteria; phylum Verrucomicrobiota; class Verrucomicrobiia; order Verrucomicrobiales; family Akkermansiaceae; genus Haloferula. The sequence continues at coordinate 2,149 of CALGOH010000131.1, read as the reverse complement.
CGTCGGCATCGGCTGGTCGATCGGCTCGCTCATCGCCGGCCACCTCTATCAGGAGACCGGCGACAAGGTGGTGCTCGCCCGGCGCTACCTCACCGACAAGCTCGGCATGAGTATGGACAAGGTGGAGGCGCTGCCGAAGGAGGAGGTCGTGCCGACCCTTGCCGACGCCGCCGGGACCGACACCTTGGGCGCCGCCGACCTGCTTTGGCAGACCTATGACCCCTACTCGATGTGGGCCATTTTCGCGATGATCGGAGTGGGATCCCTGACCATGCTCATCATCTACAATTTCTCGGTGAATGCCGCGAACCGGAACCCGAACCACACCTTCAACGTCCACGGCGACCTCTGGGTGAAGGCCTTCCTGATCCCGATCACCGTCGTCTTCTGCTTCGCCGTCGGCCTGAACCAGTTGGCGACGGGTCGATTCTCGATCGGGCTGTTCCTGAACGCCGCCTTCTTCACGGTGATGTTGTTCATCTCCTTCTTGCCGGGGACCAAGCGCGCCTTCACCCGACCCGGATCCGCCTGAAGAATGCCGTGCATCCGGCACGCGGATCGCTGGCACCAGAGTCACCCGCTGCAACCCGACACCGCCCAACCAGAAAGCATCCCCCGTGACCGAGACCGACACCACCCCAAGCAAGGGCGAAACCGCGTTTCCCGACATCGACGAATCGATCCTTTCAGCGGAACAACTCGAGGCGCTGAAATGGCGCCGCGAGGTCTACATGGGCGACAAGATGCGCCAGTTGACCCTGCGCGCGGTGCTGACCGGCATGGTGCTGGGAAGCATCGTCTCGGTCACCAACATCTACGTCAGCCTGAAGACGACGTGGAGCATCGGCGCGACGATCACCGCGGCCATCGTCGCCTACGCCATCTTCAAGGGCCTGGAAAAGGTCTCCGCCCGGGTCCGCAACAAGCCCTACACGGTGTTGGAGAACTACATGATGGCCAGCACGGCCTGCTCCGCGGGCTACATGAACGCGGCCGGGCTCGGAGCGGCGATTCCGGCGCTCTACATGATCATGCCGGATGTCCAGTTCACCTGGTGGCAATTGATGCTCTGGCTCTGGGCCGTGGCCGTGATGGGCCTGTTCATGGCCGGGCCGCTGAAGCGGCGCCTGATCAACATCGAGAAACTGGCTTTCCCCACGGGCACCGCCGCGGCCGAAACGATCCGCAGCCTGCACGCCACCGGCAAGGGCGCCATGCGCAAGGCCAAGGTGCTGCTCTGGGCGATGGTCGCCAGCGGCCTGATCGCCTTCTGGCGCGAGTTCCTCGGCCGGATCACGGTCTTCTTCGGCAAGGCGTCCGATGCGGCCAACGAAGCCTCCCTGCAGGTCTGGGGCATGACCCAGGGGACGTGGAACAAGTTCCTCTATCCCGACACGCTGCCCCTGTGGCTGGGCACGTCGGCCAAGGCCCTCCTCGAGCGCACCGCCATCGGCTGGAACGCCACGCCGCTCTACCTCGCCTTCGGCGGCATCATCGGCATCCGCGTCGGCCTGGCGTTGCTCATCGGTGCCATCCTCTTCTTCGGCGTGATGCCGGCCGCCTTCGAGGGCGACATGGTGCGGCTCCACAACCAGGTGAACAGCACCGAGGAGCGAACCCCGAAGGAGATCGCCAAGCTCGCGCCGACGGTGGAGGTCATCCACCCGGAGAACGCGTCGCTGATGCCCGACTACCTCTCGAGCATCTACCTCAACACCCGGGCGACGCCCGAACAACGCCGGCAGGTCATGGCCCTGGTGCAGGACGCCGGCACCAACCCGGACCAGGAGGCGGCGCTCGAAGAACTGGGCTCGACCGAGATCGTGCTCTTCGCCTGCAATTCCGAATCTGAACGCTGATCGTGCCGGGCGGCCAGGTCCTCGGCTACAGGGGCATCGTCGCCTGGGCGCTGTGGCCGTCGACCGCCCTGATGGTGGCGGCCGGCCTGACCGCCTTCGTGCTGCAATGGAAGACCATCATGCGGGCGCTCGGCGGTTTCATGGGAGGACTCACCGGGCGAAAGAAGGAGAAGGAGTTCGACGAGGCTTAAGACATAGAGAAGAAGGCATGGTGGTTATGGGTAGGAATTGGATAGGAGGGGATGATGAGAGTAATAGTGGCCAAGACAATTTTCGGAATGAAATACAAA
>CALGOH010000130.1 GCA_937957985.1 uncultured Verrucomicrobiae bacterium | reverse complement strand
CCGTTCCTGGAGTTCTTCGGTAGTCATGATGGCAGTGGTGGACAGCTTGGCACGCCGACGTCCGAGCGCCAGCGGGAATCCCGGGGGAAAAGCGATGCGGCGGCGGGCGGGTGTCTTGCGAAATCAGTCCCGGTCGCAGAGCCAGCGGACGACCTTGTAGTCCTCGTCGCCGGCGGCCCACACGTGGCGGAGGAAATCGGCGGGGTGGACGTCGCCATGGTCGCGCAGGAACTTGCGGTCGCCGCCGCAGCCGTACATCAGGTCGGGATCAAGCTCGCCACGCAGCTTGGCGCGGGCCTTGGCGAGGATGCGCGGCAGGTAGTGGATGCCGTCGAGCGCGTCGCCGAAGGTCGGAATGTTGTCGCGGGTGACGCTCGGCTTTCGGAACTCGCCCTCCATCACCGTCCGGAAGTAGTCGCGTCGCACCGCGGCGACGAGCAGGGCGTCGGAGGGCGAGGGGGTGCCGTCGTCACACCAGTCCTCGACGAAATCGAAGAACTCCCGCTTGCGGTAGCCGATCCTGCGGAGCAACTCCAGATCCTCGTCCTCGTAGTAGGCTTCGAAGTGCTTGTCACCACGGCGGTAGCGTTCGACGCAACGGTCGAAGAGTTCGAGGAAGTGGTCGTTCCAGGTCATGGACGGAAATTCCGAATGTTAAATTCCAAATGCCAAATGAAGGGAGGCGGCGATGCGTTGGGGCAGCTCCCGTTAGGAACAGCACGTCGATCGTTCCTTCAGTTCGGCAAGCGCCTCGGGCGGGGCGGGGGTGGGTTCGGGGTATTCGAAGGTCTCGCCCTCGTAGTTGCGCAGGACGGTCCTGTCGTCGTCCCGCTGAAGAACGTAGTCGGGGTTGAGCGGGATCTTTCCGCCGCCGCCGGGGCCGTCGATGACGAACTGCGGGACGGCGTAGCCGGTGGTGTGGCCGCGCAGGTTCTCGATGATCGCCAGGCCTTCGCCAACCGACGTGCGCAGGTGCGACGACCCCTTGATGAGGTCGCACTGATAGAGATAATACGGGCGCACGCGGCACATCAGGAGTTTGTGAACGAGCGCCTGCTGGATCTCGGCCGAGTCGTTGACCCCGCGCAGCAGGACCGACTGGTTGCCCATCGGCACGCCGGCGTCGGCCAGGCGGCCGAGGGCGTCGCGGACCTCGGTGGTGAGTTCCTTCGGATGGTTGCTGTGGATCGAGATGAAGAGCGGATGGTATTTCCGCAGCATCTCGCAGAGCGCCGGGGTGATCCGCTGCGGCAGGAAGATCGGGATGCGCGAGCCGATGCGCACGAACTGGATGTGCGGGATGGCGTGCAGGCGCGACAGGATCTTTTCGAGCTTCGCGTCGGACAGCAGCAGGGGATCGCCGCCGGAGAGCAGCACGTCGCGGACCTGCGGCGTTTTCTCCAGATACTTGAAGGCGGCCTCCCACTGGATTTCGAGCTGCTGCTCGCCCACGCCGGAAACGACCCGGGAGCGGGTGCAGTAGCGGCAGTAGGAAGCACAGCGGTCGGTGACGAGGAACAGCACCCGGTCCGGGTAGCGATGGACGAGGCCCGGCACCGGCATGTGGGAATCCTCGCCGCAGGGGTCGGCCATTTCCTCGGGCGCGGTCCAGCCTTCCTCCAGCCGAGGAATCACCTGTCGGCGGATCGGGCAGTCGGGGTCTTCGCGGTCGATGAGGTTGAAGAAGTGGGGCGTGATCGCCATCGCCAGCTTGCTCCCCGCGAGCAGCACGCCGGCCCGCTCCTCGTCGGTGAGCTCCATGCGGGCCTCCAGGTCGGTCAGGGTGTTGATCCGGTTCTTGAGCTGCCATTTCGGATCGTGCCATTGCGGCATCGTGGAATCCGGCCAGGCACCGGGGGCGTGGGAGCGGAAATCGAGAAGGTCGTCGGCCATCGGGATGACGGGAGGTTAGAGGGGCGAGGGGATGTGTCAAACAGGGGTCTGGCGGAGCGCCGATGATGAAATCGGCATGCTGGCACCGCAGAGGATTGCCGATTTCACAATCGGCGCTCCTTCACCAGCGGCTGGCGGGCATTTCGGCGGCAAGCATGCCCGAACGGGCGTCGGAGAGGCCCGCCGCATTCGCGAACTCGGGCCAGCGGCGCACCGTCTCGACGACCCGGCCGACCTTGTCGTCGGCCGCCCGGATTCCCTGGTCTCCGGCAAGCTGCCGAAGATCGGTGATTCCGAGTCCGGAGTAGCGGCCGTGGATTCCGGCTGCCCGGAAACCGGATCCGAGCGGGTAGGAGGTTCGGGTCAGATCGTAGGCGGGCGAGAGTTTCCATCCCTGGCCGGGATCGAGAAGATAGGCGTGATTCCGGGAGTGATCGTCGTCATTGGCGATCGCGATGTTGAACACGGCGCGGACAAACGCCTCCTCAACCTCGGCTTCGTGAAGGGTCAGATCCCGCGTGAGGCTGATGAAGTCGCCGTAGTCGATCGTTTCGCGGACCGGCGTGTGGGTGAGCCCGGCGAAGGTGTGGAGATGCCGGGGCAATTGACCCGGCTGGCGGTCGAATCGCCGGGTGAGGAAATGCGCCAGGCCGTCCGGAGTCTCGAGCAGCCGGGTTTCAGGGGTTCGGATCCCGGCGGCGGCGGCCATCCGCGTGATGGCCTGTTCCTCGCGACCGACCGGGTCGTCCGGATCGAGTTGGAATTTGACCAGCCACGAACCGAACCCCTCCGGCGCCGCGCCGCCGCCGGCGACGACGCGCGAAAAGTCCTCGTCGCAGGCGATCAGGGCTTTGGGCTGGGCGCCGCCGGGTGAGAGACCGCCGCGGACCAGCGCGGGCAGCACCTCGCCCGGCGCGCCGTCGAGAAGCTGGCGTGCCGCCGAGACGAGGTCCGCGACCTCGGTCGATATCGTCTCGCGGAACGACTTCGGCGACAGGTCCGGCTCATAGCCCAGTGCCCCGAGGCTGAACGCACCCTGGCAGGCGAGTTTGTCCAGTGGACGAACCTCGTTCCACGGCACGTTCATGGTCGCGAAATGGTGCCGCATGATCCGCTGGCCCCACCAATCCGGCATCGAGTCGTCGAAGAGCCCGAACAAGGGGCTGAACTCCGGGGTCGATGTCGTGACCGGTCCGCCCGGCGCGAGGGGCAGGTGGATGGGGGAGAGCTCGATGCCCCGTCCCACCCAGTCCGGATCGTACTCGAAATAGATACGGCCCCGGGCATCGTCGGCGAGGCCTCCGAGGCGTGGCTGGTCGGCGAGGCCGAGAAAGCGGACGTCGAGCTTCATCGGGGTCGGTCGGCGCGGCGGTGGCTGGCCTCGACTTCATCGAGGCTCGCATAGGCCGGCGCGGCGGCGAAGAGTTCGCGGAGTTCGCCGTCAAGGTTCAGGACCACGGCGATCTTGGCCAGCCGCTGGAGCGAGCCCTTGCCCTCGCGTTCGAGCAGCTTGAGGGTCGAGAGTGAGACACCGGAACGCTCCGCCAGTTCGGCCTGGGTCCACCCGCGGGCCTTGCGGTGGGTGCGGATCCTCTTTCCGATCTGGCGAATCAGGTGGATGGGATTCCGTTGCTTAAAGGTCGGTATTTTGTCCATTTCTATGAAAATCAGCCAAGATGGACAAAATACAAGCTCCAAGTGGAGGGCGGACACTCCTGTCGGCCTGGTTTCTTGATCTGGGATTGGCGGACAAGAGTGTCCGTCCTCCTTACCCCTCGAATTGCGCCTTCCAGTAATCGAGGCGCTCCTTGATCCGCTTCTCGAGGCCGTTCTCGGTGGGGGCGTAGTATTTCCGGCCTTCCGGCAGGTAGGCCTGCGGCACGTAGCCGCCCTCGTAGTCGTGGGAGTAGAGATACTTCAGCTTCTCATCCTCCGTGCCGCTGGCCTGGGCGAGTTTCTTGCGGGTCCTGGTGCGGAGGTGTTCGGGAACCGCGAGCGTGCGCCCGGTCTCGATGTCGCGCATCGCCTCGCCGAGGGCCGCGTAGGCGCTGTTGGATTTCGGCGCGGTGGCCAGGTAAACCGTGGCGTGAGCGAGGGGAATGCGACCCTCGGGCATGCCGATGAACTCGAAGGCCTGCTGGGCGTCCATCGCCACCCGCAGCGCGTTCGAATCAGCCAGGCCGATGTCCTCGCTGGCGGAAATCACCAGTCGGCGGGCGATGAAGCGGGGATCCTCGCCGGCGTGGAGCATCTTCGCCAACCAGTAGAGCGCGGCGTCGGGGTCGGAGCCGCGGATCGACTTGATGAAGGCCGAGGCGGTGTCGTAGTGGGCGTCGCCGTCGGCGTCGTAGGTGATCGCCTTGCGCTGGATGCTCTCGGCGGCGACCTCCAGCGTCAGATGGATGGTTCCATCTGCGTCCGGCGGAGTGGTGAGGATCGCGAGTTCAAGCGCGGTCAGCGCCTTGCGCACGGCGCCGGCGG